>JAAYJD010000308.1 GCA_012523135.1 Clostridiaceae bacterium | reverse complement strand
TAATCAGGCCATCCAGGCTGTTGCTGGCCATCAGGGTCTCCAACTGGCCGGAAATAAGGTTGCGTAGTTCGGCCGATTTTTCTGAAGACGGATTGTCGACAGAGACCAAAAAGGTGTTGATATCATCGGCCAGGAAGCCGGCTTGCAGCATGGAGCCCATGATCGCGTTGATCGCGACGTTAAGGTCGGTTTTTTCCAGCCGCATATCTTTGAGCACGCGGTTTCCATCTTCGTTTAAAGCGTGCACGGCCAGAACCTGGTCGTTCCTGTTGGCATCCAGCTGAATGCTGGGATTCAAATCCAGCGTGACGATGGTGGCGATACGGTTGACTTGGATTTGCTGGAAAGCGAACATGCCGCTCAGGGCAAGGACCACGACGGCTGCCGCCGCGGCCAGCGCAACCCGAGGCCTGCGCCAGGAACTGGCGCGTCTGACTTCGCTGTGCTTTTCTGTTCTTTCTGATTCGAGCACCGCTGTGCTTGTGTTTCGGGTTTGGTTTTCCATAGGGATCAGCATCCTTTCCTTTTGGCAATCGGCGAGGATGTCGTTGAACAAGCCGTCGGAAGCGCGGTAGAAGGCTGCCTTCACCCGTTTTTCCATCTTTTTCTTATTCATCGGCCATACACTCCTCGCTTGTCTTGCGGCATTTCAGCCAAACGGCCAAAACACCCTTTCATATGGATAATGCTGAACCCGGTCAAAATATAACAAGGATGCTGAAAATATTTCTTTTTTCGCCTGATTTGTCGTTTTGCCTGAACTTTTTCGCCAGTTTCCGGATCGCCCGGTTGTACTTGACGATGGCGTGCTGCAGCGGCATCGCCATAAAGGCTGCGACTTCCCGGTGTTTCCAGCCGGCGGCGGCATGCAGCACGACCAGCATCTGCTCATCGTCGGTCAATTCCTCCAGGTACATGCGCAGCACCAGCTTGTCCTCGATCGAAAGGGTCGGCTTATCGGCGACCAGGATGGCCGGATCGCTTTCCTCGAGCGAAACGGACCGGTTCCTGCTCCTGAGTTTCATCAGGGCCAGGTTCTTGGTGATCGTGAAGATCCAGGCGAGGGGCTTGCCGCGCGCTTCGTAGCCGGGCGCAGCCCGATAGACGGCAATGTACGTGTCGTGCGTGATGTCTTCCGCATCCTGGTGCTGGCGGACCATCGAGAGGGCCAGGCCGAACACGGCTGCCCGCGTCGACTGGTAGAGCGGCTCCAGGGCCGTCATATCGCCCGTTGCCAGCCGGCTGAGCAACCGTTCCAATTCCCGGTTGTCCGGGTCCGGCCGGCTTGATTTTTCAGATGCCTCTTTCATGCCTCCCCTTTCCGCACAGGATAGCCAAGCCATCGGATGACCTTGTGACACGCACCGGAAATCTTGAGCCATGCTTGCTTTTCATTACAACAAACTTGAAGGGCATAATCAAGTGCTTGCCGAGATATTCAGACAGCAATAAACACCCATTCGCGATATCAAAGACATCACGGGATGGGTGTTTAAGATTATTGCGCAGGGAGGGAAAACGTCCAGGACCGGACCGCTTGATCAGTCCTGGCTGGCGGCCGAATCCGCCAGCTTTACCAGTCTCATGACGGTTTCCTCCACCAGTTCCTGGCCGCCCTGCGGAGACACGAGGTTGCAGAACATCGTGGCGCTGTATCCCAGGTTCCGGGCGCCGCGTTCCGTGGCGAGATAGGAGCCGCCGCCTTCACCCGGCACAGCCGCCAATTGCACGACAAAGGTCTGGACGAACGGGCTCCTGGCCTGGATCCGGTGCGTATAGTCCATGTATAGTTCGAACTGGCTGGTGACAAAGGCAATGTCTCCGAGCGCCACGATGTGCAGTTCCATCGGGTGCTTCGGCTGATCCTGCTGGGTTTTATAACGGTCGATGGCCCCCTGGAAACGCCGGCGTTGGGAAAATAGCTGCGAATTTCTGATCAGCCGTTCCTTTGGCGACCCGTTTT
>JAAYJD010000307.1 GCA_012523135.1 Clostridiaceae bacterium | reverse complement strand
CCCATCGCATCGATCGTGATGATGTTCCCTTTGATTTGGAACAACTTCAGCAATTCCGGTATCGCGGTGATCTCATTGCTTTTTTCATCGGTCTTGACCTGGCCCAGAACCAATTCCAGTTCGCTGGCAAACGCCGTGATCACATGGCTGGCTTTCTGGTCTTTGCTGCCGCTTCGCCGGATGGTTTTCCCGTCAATAGCAATCGTTTTTTCCTGTAATTCAGCGACGCCAGCCAGTTCTAGCCGTAATTGGCTCATCCAACCGCTGAACTTCTCCGACAAGGCATCTGCGTCAAGTCGAGAAAACACTTTCCCAAAGGTGTCATGGGATGGCACACCTCTGCTGAAGTCACAGAATGGTTCCAGATAGGCGCGCTCATGCTTGACGAACATTTCCATTTCCGTATAAGTATCCATATTGCAGATGATCGCCAGCGTTCCTGTCAGTAGTATGTCTTGCAGCCGGTACTGGATTGCATTCCCTTTGCGGAAATCCTGTATTTCACGCAATAACTCAAGAAACGTTTGATCCATTGGTTCTCTCCCGTTTCTTTCTATTGTGCTTCTTTCACCTCCTTCTTGGGCTACATCAGCGTTGCTTGTTCATTTCATTTCGTAAGCGATTGCCCTGCAAGCTGGATCGGCTGTTTGCTTTCCAGGTTCACGCATCGTATACTGGTGACATGCGGTTCCGTTGACCCTGGTCAATGAATAATACCATAAATGCCGGGGGGAGGGCAACCATGACGTACAACAGCGAACGAAGAAAACGCAAAGCCGATGCAACAAAAATGAAGATCTACGCCAGTGCGCGGCAGCTGTTCACCGTCAACGGTTATGACGCGGTTACAGTCAGCCAAATTGTTGCCATGGCAGGAGTTTCCAAAGGTTCTTTCTATGTCCATTTCGCTTCCAAAGACGAACTGTTCAAAACGTTAATCCTAGACAAGGTCGAAATGTCAGACGCAAACTACCTGGAATTTTTCAATGCGCTTCCTGAGGATACGCCAACAGATGAAATAGTGCTGGCCTTTGTCGGTAGAATTGCCGATGTCCTGGTGGAAGACATCGGCCGCGAACGGATGCAGGCGCTCTATAAAGCACAGCTTGCGCAGACCGCCGGTTCGGATGTGGCGCTCAGCTACACTCGGGCGCTGTATAACATGTTCAGCCACGTGCTGCGCATCGGGATCGAACGGGGAGACGTGAGGCTCCCAGTTTCGGTTTCACTTCAAGACATGTCCCGGCACCTGGTGCTGGCCATCCGGGGCGTCACGTATGAATGGTGCGCCCGCGGCGCCGAGTTCGATTTCAAAGCACAGGCCCTGCAGCATTTCCGGATCATCCTGGATGGGCTGCTGCTTAAACCCCGGGGAGTCGGGTGACAAACGGCTGGCGCATGACCGCGGGCCGTCCGTTCGCGATCCAGGTACCCGCAGCTGGTGTGGTTGACTTTCGCGGTCCGGCCCGGATCATGAAGGCTGTCCAGTTATGAAAGCGAGGTCGTTTCGGATGTTCAGAGATATGAGAAGAGATGCGCAGCAGTTATCGGCTCAGGACGCCGACGCCGTCTTGAGCCGCTGCCAAAACGGCGTACTGGCCTGCGCCGGCGACGCCGGCTACCCCTATGCCGTGCCGCTTAATTTTGTCTATTTTGCCGGCAGGATCTATTTTCACACGGCCAAAGCTGGTCACAAGATGGACGCCTTCGCGGCCAAGCCCAAGGTTTCCTTCGCGGTCATCGACCAGGACAGCATCGTCAGTCCGGAGT
>JAAYJD010000306.1 GCA_012523135.1 Clostridiaceae bacterium | reverse complement strand
GGGCTGCCGAAAAATACCTGACACAGCTGATCGACCGCGCCCGTCAGTATGAGCGGCTGGGCATCCTGTCATCCAACAACGGCTTCATCAATGTCGGCAACAACGGCATCGGCTATACGACCCAGCTTCCTCCACCACCGCAAAGAGGTATCGGTGCGCGGTTTTGCGACATCTGGGGCGAGAATGCCGACCAGATTCTGACGGCTGTCTCACCTGAAATGTCTGAAGAATTCGCCTTTGCCCATGAACAGAAGTGGGCGGCGCTCTTCGGCTTGTATTCGTATGGCTGCTGCGAACGGCTCGACCACAAGATCGCTGGCCTTCGCCGCAATTTCAAGAATCTGCGCAAAATTTCACTATCGCCTTGTGCCCGGCAGGAGGCCGGCATGGAACAGATCGGCAGTGACTATGTCGTCTGTTTCAAGCCCAACTCAAATTACCTGGCCGGCCCCACCTGTGCATGGGAACTCCTGCGCACAGAACTGCTGGAAGTTCTGCGGCTGGCCCGAAAATATCACTGCAATGTCGAAATCGACATGAAGACCCTGATCTCGCTGAACGGCGAACCAGAACGCCTGTGGACCTGGTGCGACATGGCCTCAGAGCTGGTCAGATCCTATTGAGCAGCATGAATGGGCCTTTTAGGCTCTCCCGGCAACTTGTGTTATCGCTTCACGGCTTTGACTTGAGGTCCAGTGAGGATGGAATCTGCCCCTTCACCTGGATTTGTCCATCCTCCACACGAACGGATTCAAAGACAGAACCCGTCCTGACGCTGTAGTCGGTTATCAGCTTGTTGATCATTTCGATCAGCATTTTGCTTGCGTCTGCAGATGACAGATCGCTTTCCGGAATCTTCACGCCCATTACGGACGCATAAAAAAGGTCAAAAGAGACGACCCTGTTGTCTTTGATCTCACCGCTGGCTTTTACATAAAGATTGAATTTGCGGGGCAGAATCTTGGTGATGCCGATCGATTCCAGACCTTCCTGGATCTGGCCAAGTGAAAACTGCCCGTCCAGAAGGTTATAGAGGGCATAATCGCGATCAATAACCGCGGACACCTCGATCGGGGTGTTGACCACCGTGTCTGAACCCACTTTCACCTGCACATTGCTTGCGGGAAAATACGACGGACGGTTGTAACTGAAAAAAGACGACACCTCTTCATTGGTCATGCGCACATCGACCGGCTTGAGTGCGCCAAATGTGTAGATATAGTCCTCCTGCTGGCC
This sequence comes from Clostridiaceae bacterium, assembly GCA_012523135.1. Taxonomy (GTDB): domain Bacteria; phylum Bacillota; class Clostridia; order Saccharofermentanales; family UBA5734; genus JAAYBY01. The sequence goes on along the minus strand of JAAYJD010000306.1, from coordinate 2,006 downwards.
TGTTTTGGGCGCTTCGTCTTTTGTGTAGCCGAGTTTATCCAGCGCGCTGGCATAGGCTTTCTGCGAGATGGGAACACCCAGGTTTACCGGACGGAGGAAACCGGGCATCAAGAAGAAGACGGCAGCCGCACCCAGAAGCAGTACTGCAAGCACGACGAGAAAGGCGATAAGGCAGCCATGGCGCTTTTTCTTCGGGGCAGCCACAGGTGCTGTCTGCCAGCCGTTGGGCGCCTGGTAAGTCATGGCAGGCTGTTGCATGGCTGGGTAGGGTGGTGCACCGGCTACCGGCGCCTGCTGCTGCGCCGGCGCAGCCTGAGCCTGGCCGCAATTCGGACAGGCGTCAGCGTTGTCGGGAATGGACTGTCCACAATTTCTGCAATACATGATCTTTCCTCCATATCTGTGCTTCGATGGTTTGCTGGTGCAATCGGATCTTGTAACAGGACCGCATGGGCTGCATGAACAGTCACGATCGACATTTACAAGATCACGCCAGCCCTGTCTGCAGGTTTGTCCCAATACCCTATATGTTAACGCCGGTCTCAGGCGATCCAGTCGGCGAGAAATCCAGCCAGGATGGCAAAAAACAGGCAATAACTCAAATAGAGGATAAAATGACGCAGACCAAGAACGATCTTGACGGCGCCCAGGTTGGTCAGTTTGGTGGCAGGTCCAGCCACCATGAATGCGATGGCGCTGCCCATGCTCATGCCGGCTTCCAGCCAGGAGGACAAGAGCGGCACGGTGCCGCCGCCGCAGACATAGGTTGGGATTGAAAGGGATGCTGCCAGCAGGATACCGAGCCCCTTGTTAGCGCCGAAGAGCCTGCCGACCAGACTGGCGGGCACATACAGGTCGAACAAAGCGGTCAGGAGGATGCCGAGCGCCAGGTAAGGTGCTGTGATCCGTAAGCCTTTGCCAAAATCCCGCCAAAGCGTTTTTTTCTTCTGCTGCGCCGGTTCGAACTGGTCAAAGCGGAACAGCTGCTGCCGGCTCAAGAAAAGCCTGGTCAGCAGACCGGCCAGGACACCAGCTGCCAGACTGACAGTAAAACGTGCCAAGGCAAGCGGCACCCCCAGAACAAAGCTGAAGATCAGCAGGTTGGGATTAAGCATGATCGAACTGATCATGAAGGCGACAAGGATATCCTGTGGTACGCCCTTGCGGCCGAGGGCTGCAACCAGGGGAATGGTGCCGAACAGGCAGAGCGGCGAAGCAATACCCAGCAAGGCCGCCCCGGTGAGGGTGATCAATCCGAACTGGCCTTGCCGCAACACTGTAACGGAGCTGACGATCCGATCTGAAAGATAGACAGAGATGAGTGATCCAGCCAGGAGGCCGGCCAGCCACCAGGGCGCGATCTGGATCAACAGCGTTATAAAACCATATAGCAGCAGCAACAGATCTGATGGCATGAGACCTCCGGCAGTGGTTCTGGTTGAACCAGACTGATCATCCGGACCATGAACGCCGCATGGTCAGTCTTTGGGGAAAATACTGTCAAAATCAATGGCCAGATCCGCCAGATTGCCGCCGACGACCTTGATTTGTTCAAGATCACCTTCACCGAGACCAGCAGAATGGGCCAGGGAAAGATGAGGGATTTTGTCTGGATTGAAACCCATGAACGTGGCGGCTACCGTGTCAACCGCGACAATATCTCTGCCTGCGATGATGATCCGTGCATCGACTGGCGTGTTTTTCAAAGGACCGCTGCCTTCACCCGCGACAATGCCATCGATGACAACAAAATCAGGGGTGCGGATCAGGTTGATCTCGACGATGGCCGCGTTGAAATCATAATTGTTGTGCAGCAGGAGTTTGCTGCCGGACGTGCTGCCCGATGTGCCGTAGATGCTGCGCGGCGGCACCCCGAAGGCATTCTTCAGCCCCAATGTGACCATGCCGGCATTGTGGGTCTTCATTTTGGCGACCGTGATGACAACATCGGCGTCGACATATATTTTCGGTATAAAAAGGGCTTTGCCGGTGACACTGTTCCGGCC
>JAAYJD010000305.1 GCA_012523135.1 Clostridiaceae bacterium | reverse complement strand
GCGCCGATGCTCATCATCTTTGCAGGAGCATTGGCTGCATGGCGGAATATGGCCAGATCCTGGTTGCGGTCGTCATGCTCGCCATCGATACCCACAGATTCTTCTCCTTCTCGCTCGCCGTGCCGATTGTGTTCCCTATCCAGGTCCGTATTCGCTTTTTCGCTGTGGATGGCACCACCTTTGGGCATGGCCAGCCACAGGCCTTGTCCATGTCCTTAACCGCTTACCCCTTGCCGGCAGGATGTCAGGCAAGCGGGCGCATCTGGCGGTATCCGGACGCGGCCTGCCGCTGTCTTCGGGTATCGTGTAACAAGGAGAACCGTGCCGGACCGGTTCAGGCTGTATCCTGTACCTAGCGAGGAGATGAGCACATGAAAAAAGGATTAATCTGGTTATCCATCCTGGCCGTGCTGCTGCTGACGGCCTGCGCACCTGTGGTGCCCACGACATCCGGATCGACAACGTCGACAACCCGGCAGACAACCGCCGTGGCGACAACTGCGACGACAGCCGCCACGACACCTGCAAGCAGCACGACGGCCACAACCGAAGCGGTCAGGCTGCCTCCGGTGGAAGCAAACCCGCCCAATACCCGCTATGAACCGTTTTTTGCCGGTCAGACCCGGGCAGCTGGCACCGAGACGACAACCTCGTATACGGTCACCGTTCTGGCCGAGAACCTGGCCAGCCCCTGGGCGGTCACCGCCTTGCCGGACGGCCGGCTGGTCATCACCGAAAAAGCCGGGGTCATCCGCATCGCGACGACGGACGGCAGACTGAGTCCGCCGATTGGCGGCCTGCCGGCGGTCGACAGCCGCAGCCAGGGCGGCCTTTTGGATATCGCGCCGGCCCCGGACTTTGCCGTCAGCCGGATGCTCTACATGACCCTGGCTGAAAAAACCGGTCGGGGGTCGCTGACCGCCGTGGCCCGGGGCCGTCTGGCGGATGACGAAACCCGCCTGGAAGACGCCGAAATCATCTGGCGTGCCGTGCCCGACTACGACAACGGCATGCATTTCGGCAGCCGCCTCGTGTTCGATCCGCAAGGCTTTCTGTTTGTATCGACCGGCGAACGCTCCGACCTGGCCACGCGGCCGATGGCCCAGCAGCTTGACAACGGCTATGGCAAGGTGGTACGCATCACGGCCGACGGCCAGCCGGCGCCGGGCAATCCCTTTATCGGCGAAGCGAATGTTCTGCCAGAGATCTATTCGTACGGGCACCGCAACGTGCAAGGCCTGGCCATCCATCCCCTGACCGGCGATTTATGGATGAGCGAAATGGGCCCGCGCGGCGGCGACGAGCTGAACCTGATTCTTCCCGGCCGCAACTACGGCTGGCCCGTGATCAGCTACGGCATCGAGTATTCCGGGCAGCCCATACCCGGAGCCATCACCGCCCGGGAAGGCATGGAACAGCCCGTGTACTACTGGGATCCCGTTTTGGCACCCAGCGGTATGGCCTTTTACCCCGGCAGCCAGATCCCGGAATGGGAAAACAACCTGTTTATCGGGGGACTCCGGGGCCAGCACATCGCGCGGCTCGTGATCACAGACGGCCGGGTCGCAGCTGAAGAGCGCCTGCTGGCATCCGAAAATCAGCGTTTCCGCGATGTCGCGGCTGGGCCGGACGGCGCCTTGTACGCCGTCACCGACCAGGGGCGGCTTTACCGGATCGGGCCGGAGGCCTGAGGGCTGACGCCGCGGTTTACCGGCCAAAACGCGCACAGGTTACAGCAGGCAGACCATAATTCCCTCAAGATGGGGCCATAACATGTTCAGGAGGATTCAGCGATGAATGAGGTGGGACAAGATGCGATCCGCGTCCAGGCGGCGGCGATGCACGATCTGGTCGGGGAAATCGCCCGGAAAGCGGGCATGCCAGAGGGCAAGGCCGATTTCCTGGCGGACATGCTGGTAAAAAATGACTTGCGCGGCGTCTTCAGCCATGGAACCCGGCAGATCGCCACCTATGCCGTGCTGATGCGCGATGGCCTGATCAATCCGGACCCGCAGCCGGCTACGGTCAGCGACAATCCGGCGACGGTCATCGTCGACGGCGACGGCGGGCTGGGTTATTTTGCCGCCGCCTGGGGCGCCGAAAAACTGATCGCCAAGAGCCGCAGCCACGGCATTGCGGCGGCCGTTACCCGCAACCACGGCCACATCGGGGCCGCAGGGATCTACGCGCGCCAGCTCGCGGAACACGGTCTGATCGCTTACGTGACCTCGGGCCACCAGTTGCACCTGAACCCGGAGCAGTCGATCATGCGGGCTGCCGGCGGCTCGCCGATGGCCTTTGCCGTGCCGTCCGGCGAAGCGGTCCCGATGGTCCTGGACTTTGGCACCATGCACGATTTGTACGCCGATTCGCCGCACGTGCCCGCGCTGTTCAACCTGGCGCCCGGCCTGGTGTTCCGCAGTATGGGGCTGGGCTTCATGTGCCAGGCCCTGGGCGGTTTTCTGGCCGGCGTGCCGCTCGATGAAAACGAGGCGACAAGGCACTACCGGGGCGCCAACCAGGGCAGCCTGATCATCGCCCTGGACATCGCCCCGTTCATGTCCCCTGCCGCATTCAATAAACAGATGGACGCCTACATGGAACAGACAGCCCGGATGCAGCCGATGCCCGGATACACCCGGGCGACCCTGCCGGGGGTACTGGAAGCCGAGCGTGAACAGGCGTGGCAGCAAGAGGGTATTCCGGTCGACAGCAGCCATCTGGCTGCGCTGGCCAAGGTGGCGGACCTGTTCGGGATCAGCCTGCCCTTCTAGCCACGGCCGCAGCCCGTATCTGCGCTTACACGACAAAGCCCGCTGCGATGGCAGCCGCCACGATCAGGGGGGCGGGAATTTTTCGTGTCAGCAGCAAGAGGACCGTCGCCAGGGTCACGATGATGTTTTCCAGCGTGAAGCCGCTTTTTTGCATCAGGATGATGGCCGCCACCGCGATCAGCCCGCCCGCGACGGCCGTGATCCCTTTCAGGGAGACCTTGATCCCCCGGATCTGCTTCAGGCTTTCCCAAAGCGGGTAGACAAAAAAGATCAGGAGCAGGCCGGGCTGAAAGATGGCGATTCCGCCGGCCGCCGCCCCGGCGACCTGGAACAGCGCGCTGCCGCCGCGGGCGGCCATGCCGCCGGCGTAGGCACTGAAGCTGAACATCGGGCCCGGCAGGCCCTGGACCAGGCCAAACCCGGTTAGGAATTCCTGGTTGGTCAGGTAACGATTGACCTCGACCAGCTCACTGTACATCAGGGGCACCACGACTTGCCCGCCGCCGATGACCAGGTACCCGTAGCGGTAAAAGCTCTCGAACACGTGGACGATCCGGTTGTCCCAGACCAGCGTCAGCACCAGGCTGCCGACGGCAAAGACGGCAAACACGGCCAGGTAGCGCCAGGGCGGATGGATGCGGACCTGGTTCCAGAGCTTTTGCTCCCTGGCGGCCAGCACGCTGACGATCCCGCCGGTCACCAGCACGAGCGGGTAGATCCAGGGGGTCCGGACAAAATAGGTCGTGACAGCACCTGCCAGGAACAGCGCGATCGTCATCGGGCCGGTCACAACCTTGCGCCCGATCCGGAAAGCGGCCACCACGATGAAGCCGACGGCCATCGGCCCGATGAAGCGAAGGCCCTCCTGCGACAGGTTCAGGCCGGCCATCAGCTGGCTGAGAAAAGAGAGCAGCGTCATCAGGAACAGCACAGGCAAGGCCCAGACCAGCATCGTCAGCAACGCCAGGCGCGGACCGCCGATCTTGTGCCCGATCGCCACGATGGTCTGGGTGCTGCTCGGACCGGGCAGAATGCCCGTCAGGGCGATCAGCTCGACCAGCTCTTCTTCCGTCAGGTATTTTTTCTTGATCACCATCTGGTCGGTGAAAACGCCGTAATGCGCTTCGGGACCTCCATATGCGCCCAAAGAGCATATCAGCACATCTTTGAGAAAGGTTCGCCAGCGAACCGGGCGTTTATCGTTTGCAGCGGGCCGTTGCTTCATCTTCCTCTGTCCTTCCCTGTCACAAGTATCCCGGGCTTGTCCCGTGCGCATCGGGATGCTATAATAATATCATATTCCGATATCGTTTTTCGTTATATGTATTATACCGGAAAGGACCCTGTTTATGCAAGACAAAATAATGCGCAAGTTTTTTCTGGGCTTTATCCAGATCCACATCCTGCACCATGCCGGTCAGGAACCGATTTACGGGGTCTGGATGCTCGAGGAACTGAAGCGGCACGGCTACGAACTGAGTCCGGGCACGCTCTACCCCATCCTGCACAACATGGCCGCAAGCAAGCTGCTGGACATGGAGGAAAAGCTTGTCGACGGCAAGATCAGAAAATATTACCGCACGACGGTCTTCGGGAGCGAAGTGCTGCTTGAAGCCCGGAAACGCGCCGCCGAGCTGTTCCGGGAAATGAAAGAAGCGTGATCGATCACGCTTCTTTGGGTCAGGCAGCTGGTGGGCTCAGATGCTGCCGTACCAGTCGCGGTCGTCGTCTTCCAGCCATTTGTTGATCCCCTGGTTGCTGTAGATCTGG
>JAAYJD010000047.1 GCA_012523135.1 Clostridiaceae bacterium | reverse complement strand
TAACCACTCAATAATAATAACAAATATAGCCCGGAAAATCAAGAGAAATCCTTGTTTTTCCGGGCTATTTTCAATTATTTTCGAGTTCCAAAATTAGTTGAGTAGGTGCTCTATAGGAAGTTCACAGACAAGCAACCGGCCGGCAAGCTGACATAACCGCCATTGTTTACCCTCAGCCCCCTATGGCAGCAACGATAGGTCTATACGGTCACATAACGGCCATCCAGCAATGGATCCGGAAGACCGAGCGTCCCTGGGACATGAAATTGTTCTTGCTTTTTTCCCCTGACACGTTTCTAACCGGTATGGACTCAATACACGGTCACCACTCGCCAAACGAACCATCGTCTTTATGGAACCAGCGTGGCGTCACCCAGCTGCCGTCCGACTGCTTTGCCTGCAAAGCATCCTCATCCAGCTCGATGCCCAGGCCGGGTTTCGTCGGCAGCTCGATGAAGCCGTTGTGGATCGCAAAGGGCTCTTTCAGGTAGCCTTCGCCCAGGCAGACCTGTTCCTGGCAAAGGAAATTAGGCACGCAGGCGTCGACCTGCAGGCAGGCCGCCAGCGAGATGGGCCCAAGCGGGTTGTGCGGGGCGATCGCCGCGTAGTAGGTTTCCGCCATGTTGGCGATCCGGATCGCTTCCTGGATGCCGCCGCAATGGCAGGTGTCCGGCTGAACAACGGCAACCGCCTGCTTCTCGAGCAGTTCGCGAAAACCCCAGCGCGTAAAAAGGCGCTCGCCGGCCGCGATCGGGATCGATGTCGCCTGGGCGATCTTGGCCAGGGCATCGACATTTTCCGGCAGGCAGGGCTCTTCCAGAAACAGCAGGTTGAACGGCTCGAGCTCCTTGGCCAGCCGGATGGCCATCGCCGGGGAGAAACGACCGTGCAGGTCAACCGCTAAATCGACATGGTCCGGGATGCCGCTGCGGATCGCGGCGATTTTTTCAACACAGCGTTTGACAAATGCTGGCGTGTCGATCTCGCGCACCGGTCCCGAAAAGGAGGTCTTCAGCGCCGTGAAGCCCTGGGCGATCTGTTCATTCGCCCGTTGGATAAAGGCTTCGCTGGTATCGCCGGAGGCGTGTGCATAGACACGGATACGGTCGCGCACGGGTCCGCCCAGCAACTGGTAGACCGGCACGCCGTGAAACTTGCCCTTGATGTCCCAGAGCGCCTGTTCGACACCGCTGAGGGCACTGGTCAGAACCGGTCCGCCGCGATAAAACGTGCCGCGGTAGAGGATCTGCCAGTGGCGGTTGATCTCGAGCGGGTTCTTGCCGATCAGGTATTCTTCCATCTCGTGCACGGCTGTGGCGACCGTCCGGGCACGGCCCTCGACGATCGGTTCGCCGTAGCCGACCAGGCCTTCGTCGGTATGAATTTTCAAAAACAGCCAACGCGGTTGGATAAAGGTGGTTTCCAGCTTGGTGATCTTCATGTTTTTCGCCCCTCCACGTATAATAGTAGCTGTGCCCGGTCCCTAATTCGCCGGTTCTCAGCTATATTATACGGGTAATCGACTGTACAAGGAGTTATCCCATGAAAAACGAACCCAAAGATACCCTGCAGCCGCAAGCTTCGACCTCTGGACTTAAAACGATCAGCCACGAGGCAGACATCTGCGTGGTCGGCGGCGGCCTGGCCGGTTTATGCGCGGCGGTCTCGGCGGCGCGCCACGGCGCCCGGGTCCTGATCATGCAGGAGCGCCCGATGTTCGGCGGCAACGCGTCTTCGGAGGTCCGCATGTGGGTCTGCGGCGCCCACGGCGACAACAACCGGGAGACCGGCCTGGTCGAAGAGATCATGCTGGAGAACTATTACCGCAATCCTTACCAGAATTATGCCATCTGGGACAGCATCCTTTACGAGAAGGTCCGCTTCCAGGAAAACCTGGATTACCTGCTCAACTGCACCTGCCTGGACGCCGAGATGGACGGCGATCGCATCGTCGCCGTCAAGGGCTGGCAGATGACCACCCAGACCTTCCACCAGGTTCGGGCCAGGCTCTTCCTGGATTGCTCCGGCGACAGCATCCTGGCGCCGCTGACCGGTGCCGAATACCATCATGGCCGCGAAGGGCGCGACGCGTTCGGCGAAGACATCGCGCCCGAACAGCCCGACCGCAAAACAATGGGCATGAGCTGCCTGATCCAGACGCGCGAGCATCAGGAAAAGCGCATCTTCATTCCCCCGTTCTGGGCCGAGAAGATCACCCGTGAGAAGCTGCCCCACCGCCAGCCCAACCCGTTCAAGGACTCCGAGAATTTCTGGTATCTCGAACTGGGCGGCGAGCAGGACTCGATCGCCGACACGGAAGACATCCGCGATGAGTTGCAGGACATCGCCTACGGCATCTGGGACTACATCAAGAACAGCGGCGACTATCCGGAAGCCGTCGACCAGCTGGATATCGACTGGATCGGCATCCTGCCCGGCAAGCGTGAGTCACGCCGCTATGTCGGCGACATCGTCATGACCCAGCACGACGTGCGCAGCGAAGGCCGCTTCCCTGACCTGGTCGCCTACGGCGGCTGGACGATGGACGATCACCATCCGGGCGGGTTCCGTACGCCGGAAAAACCGACCATTTTCCATCCGGCGCCGTCGCCGTTCGGCATCCCCTACCGCAGCCTCTATTCGAAGAACATCGCCAACCTGATGTTTGCCGGCCGTAACATCTCCGTCACGCACACGGCGATGAGCGCGACGCGGGTCATGGCGACCTGCGCGACGATCGGGCAGGCCGCGGGCACCGCCGCCGCCATCGCCATCCGGGAAAACACCGGCCCGCGCGGCGTCTACGAACACCATCTCCGCGAGCTCCAGGAGACCTTGATGGACG
>JAAYJD010000304.1 GCA_012523135.1 Clostridiaceae bacterium | reverse complement strand
TCAGCGACGCGCCGTTTATCGGGATGAAGATTTTCAACCGCATGTTCAACACCGTCGCCTTCAACCGGGCTTTTGTGAACACGATCATCATCAGCCTGTCCAAGCTGGCCTGGGGCTTCCCGGCGCCAATCATCCTGTCGCTGATGCTCAACGAAGTCCTGCACATGAAGCTGAAAAAAGCCGTCCAGACCTCCCTGCTGCTGCCTCATTTCATGTCCTGGGTCGTGATCGGCGGCGTGCTCTACATGATCCTGTCGCCCAACTCCGGCATCATCCGCGATATCGCCGAGCTGTTCGGCAAGGGCGATTCCGTGGTCAACCTGATGGGCGACAAGCGCTATTTCCGGACCTTCCTGGTCGTTTCGGAAATCTGGAAGGGCATGGGCTACGGCACCATCGTCTATCTGGCGGCCATCGCGGGCATCGACCAGGAGCTGTACGAGGCGGCCCGCTGCGACGGCGCCAGCAAGCCGGCCCAGATCTGGCACGTGACGCTGGCCTCGATCCGGCCGATGATCGTGCTGATGCTGATCCTCAGGGTCGGCCACATCCTCGACGCCGGGTTCGAGCAGATCTTCGTCTTATCCAACCCGCTGGTCGTCGAAGTCGCCGATATCGTCGACACGTATGTCTATCGGATCGGCGTCGAGCAAGCCAACTATTCGCTGGGCACGGCGGCAGGCCTGTTCAAGTCGGCGATCGGCCTGATCATGGTTTTGGGCGCCAATTATGTCGCCAAGAAGATTGACGAAGACTCCGGCCTGATCTAGGAGGAAGCAAGATGAAAAAAAGACCCGCAGAAATAACGAGCATGGTCATCAACTATACCATCCTGATCATCCTGGCCATTTCGACGCTTTACCCGTTCTGGCATGTCCTGATGTACTCGATCAGCGACTCGCGGGCAGCCATGAGCGGCGGCTTCTTTCTCTGGCCGCGCGACTTTTCCATCAAGGCCTACCAGCTGCTCTACCGCACCCGCATGATCCTCACCTCCTACGGCAACACCATTCAGCGGACCGTGCTGGGCACGTTCCTGAACCTGGCCTTTTCCGCCTCCCTGGCCTATCCGCTCTCGCTGAAGCGCTTCCGGCTGCGCGGCTTTTTAACCATGATGATCTTTTTCACGATGCTTTTTTCCGGCGGCATGATCCCCACCTTTTTGCTGGTCCGGGAACTCAGGCTGATCGACACGCCCTGGGCCCTGATCCTCCCGACCTTGGTCAGCCCCTTCAACATGTTCATCATGCGCAACTATTTCCAGAGCCTGCCCGCCAGTCTCGAGGAGTCAGCCAGCCTTGACGGCGCCAAACCGCTGCGCATCCTGCTCAGCATCATCCTGCCCCTGTCGCTGCCGGTCATCGCCGCGCTGGGGCTGTTCTATGGCATCTTCCATTGGAACTCATTCTTTGACGGCATCTTGTACATCAACGATCCCCAGAAGCAAGTCCTGCAGGTTTTCCTGCGCAACATCATCACTGTCACGGCCATCGGCAGCACCACCACCATCGAAGACCGCGCCCTGGGCGCCGGCCTGAGCGAAGAATCCATGAAAATGGCGGCCATCTCCGCCTCGATCGTCCCGATCATCATCGTCTACCCCTGGCTGCAAAAGCACTTCGTCAAGGGTGTCCTGATCGGTTCGATCAAAGGCTGACCGCACCCCATCCAATTTGTGACCCACCTGCACAGCAGGAATAACAAAGGAGGAAAACACATGAACCAGACGTTGTCCAAATTCCTAGCCCTGACCATGGCCGTGCTGATCGTGTTCACACTGGCCGCATGCCAGGGCGGCACAACCACCACCACGACCGGGTCGACCACCGGGGCCACGACCACCAAGGCCACCACAACCGGCGCGACCACGACAACGGCCCCGACCACGACGGCGCCCCGCGATCCGGTGACGATCACGTCGCTTCACTCGGAAGTGACCGTCCCGGTCGAACAGCCGTCTATCGTGCTCAAGGTACGCGAATTGACCAACATCAACTGGGAACCGATGCTGGTTGGTCCGGCTGACTACCAGACCAAGCTCAATTCCCTGATCGCGTCCCGCGACCTGCCGGATTTCTTCTCATTCGGCCTGGTTAACGGACTGGAGTACAAAGACAGCGGCATGCTGGTTGAACTGACCAGCCTGCTGGCCGACCATGCTCCGGACATCCTGGAAAACCGCGGCGAATTCCTCGCCAGCGGCCTGAACACCGCCGACGAGATCTGGGGCATCCCCACGCCGCCGGGCTACCACAACGCCCTGGCCGTCCGCACGGACTGGCTGACCAATGTCGGCCTGGATATGCCGGACACGCTGGATGAATTCTACGAAGTCCTGAAGGCTTTCACGGAAAACGACCCCAACAAGAGCGGCAAGAAAGACACGCTCGGCCTGGCCGCCAACATCCTCTACCCGACGATGTGGCAGCCGGTGTTCGGCGCCTATGACATCGCCTACAAGCTGCCGGTCATGGTCGACGGTGTGGTCACCAGCCACCTGCTCCACCCGGACTACCTCAAGGTGATCGAGTTCTTCCGCAAACTCTACCAGGAAGGCCTGATGGAGCCCGACTTTGCCAGCATGCCGCAGATGTCGACCCTGGAAAAGCTCTGGAACGGAACCTATGGCGTGATGGGCTTTACCCCGGTCGGCACCACCAACAACTGGATGCCTGGCCGCTATGTCGAAGATCCGCCGCCGACGTTCGGCTGGGCGGTCATCCGCGGGCCGGAAGGCAAGGGCGGTTTCAACAAGTCCTATGCCACCGGCTACTACGGCCTGGCCTCGACCTGCGAAGAACCTGAGGAAGCCATCAAGCTGGCCAATTTCCTGGGCAGCAAGGAAGGCGACCAACTGCTCTATTTCGGCATCGAGGACAAGCATTTCAAGTGGGTCAACGAGGCCGAAGGCAAGTATGAGTACCTGGCGCCTTACAACGATTCAGCCACCCAGCGCGCCGACGGCGGCTTCATCTTCTGGAGCCTGTTCAAGCGCTGGAACGACAACGCCGAAATCCGCACCATGAACCTGACCACCCGTGAAGGCCTGCAACTGAGCATTGACAACCCGGTTACCGACGCCTACATCTACCAGCAGCCGGCAATCTCCGCTGATTTGGGTTCGACGCTCGGTGACATTGAGAATGAAGCCCTGGCCAACCTGGTCGTCACCACGGGGAACGTCGAAGAAGAATATGCGGCTTATGTCCAGCGCTGGCTCAATGAAGGCGGCGAAACCTGGCAGCAGCAGGCAACCGAGATCTACAAAATGGAAAACCCGTAAGCACAGCCAATCCTGAAACGCGCGGGAGCCGGCTCTGGCCGGCTCCCGACCCCGAAAGGAGCGTGCCCTCATGCCCAGTCCGCTGACCCTGGCCGACCGCGGCCAATCCCGCTACCAGATCGTCATCGCCGCCGACGCGCCGGAACCCGAACAGTTCGCTGCGCGCGAACTGGCCGGTATTATCGGCCAAATGAGCGGCTGTACCCTCCCGATCGTGCCGGACAGCGCACTGCCCGGGCCCTGCGAGATCCTGATCGGCAGATGCAACCGCCACCTGGTCCTGCAGTCCTTCTTCGAACTGCCCACGTCCCTGGAAGCCGAAGAATTCGTCATCCAGACCCGCCACTTGTGCCTGGCGATCGTCGGCGGACAGCCGCGCGGCGTTCTCTACGGCGTCTACACCTTGCTCGAGCAGCTGGGCTGCCGCTGGTTCACCTCCGCGGTCAGCCATATCCCCGCCAGGCAAACCCTGGTTTTTCCGTCGCTGGATATCAGGCAAAAGCCTGCTTTTGAATACAGGGAACCCTACATGCGCGACGCGTTCAACGGTCTCTGGTGCGTGCGCAACAAGATGAACAGCAACAAGTCCGACCTGACACCCGACCAGGGCGGCCGCATGAAATGGTATAATTTCCACCACTCTTTCTACCAGATCATCAACGAGAAGGACTATTTCGACGAACACCCCGAGTATTTCTCGCTGGTCGATGGCAAGCGGCTGCGCGTCCGCTCGCAGCTGTGCCTGACCAACCCCGATGTCGTGCGCATCGCCATCGAGAAAGTACGCCAGTGGATCCGGGACAACCCGGACTGCCGCGTCTTTTCCGTCGGTCAGAATGACTGGGCCAATTTCTGCACCTGCGACAGCTGCCGGGCCCTGGACGAGCGCGAAGGCAGCCACGCCGGCACGATGCTCCAGTTTGTCAACCAGATCGCTGCGGCGATTGAACCCGATCACCCCGATGTGCTGCTCCACACCTTTGCCTACCAGTACACGCGCCAGGCGCCCCGCACCATCCGGCCGCGGCCCAATGTCATCGTCCGGCTGTGTACGATCGAGTGCTGCTTCAGCCACCCGCTGGAAAGCTGCAGCCACGACCGCCACGGGGACCATCCCGGCGAAAACCTTTTTGTGCGCGATCTCAAGGCGTGGTCCAAAATTACGGACCGCCTCTACATCTGGGACTACATCACCAACTTTTCCCACTACCTGCAGCCGTTTCCCAACCTGCGCGTGCTTGAGGCCAATGTCAGACTCTTCCATCGTTATGGCGTCAAAGGCGTCCTGGAACAGGGCAACTTTTCGTACGGCGGCAAGGGGGAGATGAACGAGCTGCGCTCCTACATCCTGGCCAAGCTGCTCTGGAATCCGGACTACGGCGCCGAACGGGCCATGGATGAATTCCTGACCGGGGTCTACGGCATGGCCGCCCAGCCGATCAAGGCCTGGCTGACAAGCTACCACGACGCGGCCGCCGATCACCACGCCCACATCAACGACCCGCCGGAATCGCCGTATTTCACGGACGAGCTGCTGCAGCAGGGCGAAGTCCTGTTCGACCGCGCCGAACAGCTGGCGGACGATGAGACGGTTCTGGAGCGTGTCCGGATCGCCCGGCTCGGCCTTCGCTATGTCACGCTTTGCCGGATGGATCCGGCAGGACCGGACCGGGCGGAGAAGCTGCGCCAGCTGGCCGCCGACTGCAAACGCTACGGCGTCACGGAAATCTGGGAACGAAAAGTTCTGAACACCAGTTTCACGTTTCTCGAGCAGGGCCAGCCGGAACGGCGCCGCGAGATCCCGCGCTGGGACTACTACATGTAACCCTGTAATAAGGAGTATGCTATGCAAACCGCTGTTCATTTCGAAAACGGTGCCGCCTGGCTGACCATCAACCAGGACAAGCACCTGCCGGTCGCCTACCGTTCGTTCTGGCCGCAGCCGGAAACCGTCGCCGATTTCGCCGCTCGCGATTTCTCGCTGTTTGGCGTTTTCCCGTCCGGCATCCTTTGTTCGCTGAAGGTTCCCTATTCCCAGTTCGGCGAAATCTGGACCGGCGAAGGCCAATACAACTGGGCCAACCTCGACGCCCAGGCAGATCTGTTCGTCAGCCAGGCGCCCGGAGCCAGGATGGTCCTGATGGTCCACCTGGACACGCGCGACTGGTTCCTGGCCCAGAACCCAGGCTGCGCCGATTCGTTCAGCCGGCTGGTCCAGACGGCCGGCTGGCAAAAATGGCGCCTGTCGGCCGCCCGGATGGTTCAGGACGTGCTGACCCATCTGGACGAGCGTTACCCGGAGCGCTTCTGGGCCGTCTTTCTCTTCGCCGGCGGCACCTGCGAGTGGTTTTCCCGCTACCCGGCCGGCGGCCTGGAACCGAACGTGATCGCCGCGCAGACCTACCGCAACTGGGCCGGTCCCGATGCCCAGATCCCCGGCCACGCCGCGCTCTGCCACACGACCCACGGCGACCTGCGCGATCCGGAGGCGGATGCGGATGCGATCCGTTACTGGCGCTACCACAACGACGTGATCGCGGACACGATCTCCTGGTTTGCCCTCAAGGTCAAGGAGATGAGCCGCGGTTCG
The DNA here is from genome assembly GCA_012523135.1 of Clostridiaceae bacterium. Taxonomy (GTDB): domain Bacteria; phylum Bacillota; class Clostridia; order Saccharofermentanales; family UBA5734; genus JAAYBY01. The sequence goes on along the minus strand of JAAYJD010000304.1, from coordinate 6,466 downwards.
CGCCTGGTCGGCGTCTTCTACGGCTACATGATGATCCTGGACAGCGCCCGCCTGGTTTCGAACAGCCACAACGCCTACAGCCAGATCCTGAACGACGAGAACATCGATGTCGTCTTCTCGCCGGCCGCCTACCAGCTGCGCCGGCTGGACAACACCAGCGGTTTCCAGCTGCCGGTCGACAGCCTGCGCCTGCATAAAAAGCTCTATTTCCACGAAGTCGACAACACGACGCACCTGGTCAACGACAATCCTTTGGCCCAGGCTCTGCAGAAGACCCACCACAAGCCGATGGCCGACCTGGCCCAGACCGTCGCCTACTCGAGGCGGGAAACCGCCCAGGCCCTGATGCACGGCCAGGGGTACTGGTGGTTCGATATGTTCGCCGGCTGGTACGACGACCCGGCCCTGATGGACGAGCTGGCCCGGATCCGCCAGGCAACCGAACAGCTCTGGACCGGCGACATGCGCTCAGCCAGCGAGGTTGCGGTCTTCATCGACGAAGAGAGCGGCTTTTACATCGGCTGCGACAGCTGCCTGCATCAATCGCTCGTGGTGGAGCAGGCCGAGGAGCTGTCCCGGATCGGTGCACCCTGGGACTGCTTTGTGGCCAGCGATTTCTGCCACCCGGACTTGTTGCAAACACCCTACCGCCTGTTTGTTTTCCTGAACCTGGTCAAGCCGACCGCAGCCATCCGGCGGCAAATCCAGGTGCTGCGCCGGCAGGGCAAGTCGTTCCTGTTCGTTTACGCGCCGGGCTTTTTGGAGGATAACGGTCCGAACCTGGCCGCGATGCAGGACTTGACCGGCCTGCCCTTCGTACAGATCAGCGGGCAAACAGACGGCCGGATCACCACGGCAATCGGCGGTTCACCCTGCTTGTACGGGTTTCCCCGGCCGGTCTCCCCGTTGTTCACGCTGTCCCCGTCCGCGGCGGCCGATCCGGCGATCGAGGTGCTGGGCCGCTACAGCCAGGGCGGCGAGGCGGCCCTGGCCCTGCGCACCCGGACCGATGGCATGGATGCCTGGAGCGGCGCCGGGCCGCTGCCGGCCCAGGTGCTGCGCGCGCTGGCCGCCCGGGCCGGCGTACACATCTATACGGAAACCGGCGACCCGGTCTATGTCAACCGGGGCCTGTTCGGTTTGTTCAGCCACCAGGGCGGACAGCGGACGGTCTTCTTCCCGCACGATGTCGTCTTGCGGGACGTCTACGCCGACCGTATCCTGAAAAGCGAAAACAGCCAGATCAGCCTGGACTGCCCGGACGACACGATGCAGCTGTTCCAGGTAATACACTAGGAGGACAAGCCATGAACGCCAGCATCCGTTTCGAAAACGGCGCCGCCTGGATCGACCTGGACGGTCAGCGTCATCTCCCGGTCGCCTACCGCTCGTTCCGGCCCCAGGCCGAAACGGTCCGGCGCTTTGCCGACCGGGACTTCGCCTTTTACGGCGTCTTTCCCTCCGGTATCCTCTGTTCGCTGAAGGTGCCCTACTCCCAGTTCGGCGAAATCTGGACCGGCGAAGGCCAGTATAACTGGGATAACCTGCACGAACAGGTCGACCTGTTCACCAGCCAGGCGCCCGAATCCCGCTTCGCCCTGATGGTCCATCTCGATACGCGCGACTGGTTCCTGGCCCAGAACCCGCAGGCCTCCGACTCTTTCAGCCACCTGGCCCAAATGGCTGGCTGGTCCCGCTGGCGCCAGGCCGCGGCCCGCTTCCTGACAGACCTGCTGGACGAGCTGGCCGTGTACTCGCCCGGGCGGGTCTTCGCTGTCTTTCTGTTTGCCGGCGCGACCTGCGAATGGTACACCCGCTACCCGGAAGGCCTGGAACCCAATGAGATCGTCGCCGAGGTCTATCGCCAGTGGCACGGGCCCGACGCGAGCATCCCCGACCGGGAGGCGCTGCTCCGGACCCGCCGCGGCGTCTTCCGCGACCCGGCTGCTGACCGCGATGCGCTGCGCTACTGGCGCTTCCACAGCGAGGTCGTAGCCGATGCGATCGGCTGGTTCGCCCGCCGGGTCAAGACACACTCCCAGGGCACGCTGCTGGTCGGCGTCTTCTACGGCTACCTGATGGAGCTGCCCAATCCGCGCATGATCACGGAAAGCCACAACGCGTTCACCCAGGTGCTGAACGACCAGAACGTCGACATCCTGTTCGCGCCGGCCTCCTACACCTGGCGCACGCTGGACAGCACCAGCGCCTTCCTGCTGCCGGTCGACAGCCTGCGCCTGCACAAAAAGCTCTATTTCCACGAGATCGACAACACGACGCATCTGGTGGGTGACAACCCGTATGCGCAAATGCTGCAGCGTCACGCCCACAAGCGGATGGCCGACGAAGCCCAGACGGTCGCCTATTCCAGGCGCGAGGCTGCCCTGGCCATGATGCACGGGCAGGGTTACTGGTGGTTCGACATGTTCGGCGGCTGGTTTGACAGCGATTCCCTGATGGACCAGCTGGCCGCCGTCCGGGACGCGACCGCCCGCTTCTGGCAGGCGGACATGCATTCCGCGAGCGAGGTCGCCGTCTTCGTCGACCAGGCGAGCAATGATCTGGTCGCCATCGACTGCTGTGTCAACGAATGCCTGGTCAAGCGCCAGGCCGAAGCACTGGGCCGGATGGGCGCCCCCTGGGACTGTTATGTGGCGGACGACCTCTGCCACCCGGATCTGGACAAGGCCGGCTACAAGCTCTATGTGTTTCTTAACCTGTTCAAGCCGTCGGATGCCATAGGCCGGCAGATCCAGGCACTTCGCCAAGCCGGCAAGAGCCTGCTGTTCCTGTACGCGCCCGGCTTTGTCACGCAGGACGGTTTTTCCGAGACAGCCATGCAAGCGCTGACCGGTCTGCCGCTGACCGAGCTGGCAGACGGCGGCACGGGACAGATCCAGTCTGCCGATGCCACCTATGGCTTCAGCGCGTCGGTCGCGCCCTTGTTCACGCTGGATGAGGATAAAGCGGACGGGCCGATCGAGGTTCTGGGTCGCTATGCCGACTCGCAGCGGCCGGCCCTGCTGCTCAAACGACGCGCTAGCGGCTTTGACGCCTGGAGCGGCGCGGGACCGGTGCCCGGCTGCCTGCTGCGCGACCTGGCCCGCCGGGCCGGCGTCTTCATTTACGCCGACACGGATGATCCGGTGTATGTCAACCGGAGCCTTTTCGGGCTTTACGCGCACCGGGCCGGTGAACGGCTGGTCCGTTTCCCGGCCGACGTGGTGCTGCAAAACGTCTGCGCGGACGGTCCGGACCTGCTCAGCCGGGACCGAACCGTCCGATTGACCTGCTCAGACGATGAGATGAAACTGTTTCTGGTCACCAGCAAACAATGAAGGGGATGGGGACATGAATGAAGGGCAACTCCGCCTGATCGCGGTGGACGGCGGTGCCACCAAGACCGATCTGGTGCTGTTCGGAGATGACGGCACGGTTGTCAACCGGGTGATCGGCGGGCCGTCCAATTCCAGTGAAATCGGCTTCGAGCGCTCCATCCGGACCTTGCAGGCCTTGTTCACGGACTTGCTGGCTCCGTTTGGCGCCAACGCGCTGCCGGTCCGGGCGATTCACCTGGGCATCGCCGGCGGCGGTCTCGCGGCCAACCGGCCGCGCTATCGCACGTTCCTGCATAGTTTCTTCCCCCCGGATTGCGCGATCAGCAACGGCAGCGACGCGATCAGCGCCCTGAACGCTGGTTTGCGCCAGGGTGACGGCATGGTCCTGATCGCCGGCACCGGTTCGGCGGTCTTTGTCCGCTCAGCCGGCGAGATCCGCCAGGTCGGCGGCTGGGGACACCTGCTCAGCGACGAGGGCAGCGGCTACGATATCGGCCGCATGGGCCTGCGCCGCGCCTTGCAGGATCTGGACGGCCGCCTGCCGGGCACGCGCCTGACCGCCATGCTGGAAAAGGAGATCGGCCAGCCGGTCGACAAGGCGATCCCCGAAATATACAACGGCGGCAAACGGTTCATCTCCGCCCTGGCGCCGGTCGTCTACGCCGCGGCGGCTGAAGGCGATGGCGCGGCACTGGAGATCCTCAGCGAGAGCGCCCGCCAGCTCGCCCTCCTGCTGTTGGCCGGCAGCCGCCATTTGTCCGCTCCGCCATTCCTGGTCGTCCTGTCCGGCGGCCTGTGGAGCGCCAACGACCGGCTGCTGGAGCGGCTGGTTTTCAAGCAGCTCGACGACCGCTTCAAGGCGATCATCCCCAGCCTGCCGCCGGTCTTCGGCAGCGCCGTCGAAGCGATGGCTAACGCCGGCCTGCCGGCTGACGAGGCCTTCGAAAGGCGCTTCGGGGAGACGCTGCCCTGTCCGGTGCGCCCGGACGAGGACGACGTTCTGACTGCCCCCGCGGCGAAGGTGCGTTATGAAAGCTAAAATTATCCAGCACCAGGGCTGTGCCTGGATCGAGATCAACGGCCAGCTGCACGAACCTGTATCGTTCCGTTCGTTCCGGCCGACTCCCGAAACGGTCCGCCGCTTCGATCTGGCGGGTTTTTCGCTGTTCAGCGTCTTTCCCAGCGGCATCCTCTGTTCGCTCAAGGTGCCGTATTCCCAATTCGGCGAAGTCTGGACCGGCGACCGGCAATACGACTGGTCCGCGCTCAAGGCGCAGACCGACCTGTTCCTGGAGCAGGCGCCGGACAGCTACTGGTCGCTGATGCTGCAGCTGGATACGCGCGACTGGTTTTTGGCCAGCCATCCCGAACTGGCCGATTCGTTCATGCAGCTGGTGCAAACCGTCGCCAGCCCGGTCTGGCGCCAGGCGGCCGCGGCGATGGTCTGCGATCTGCTTGACTTTCTGGACGAACACGTTCCGAACAAGGTCTACGGCGTCTACCTGATGGCCGGCGGAACGACCGAATGGTATACCCGCGACATTCCGGCGGCGCTTCGCCCCTGCCCGGCCCAAACGGAGGCCTACCGCGCCTGGAGCGGCGATCCCCTGGCGGAAATACCGCCGCCGGATGTCCTGCACCGGACACAGGACGGCGTCCTGCGCGACCCGGCACACAGCCGGCAGGCCCTGGACTACTGGCGGTTTTACAACGAAGCCGTCTCGGACGCCATTTGCTGGTTTGCCCGGCAGATCAAGGAGCACACCGGCGGCACGCGGCTGGTCGGCGCCTTTTACGGCTACATCACCGGCATGGATCTGCCGCACGTGGTGCTGTCCAACTACAACGACCTGCTGCGCGTCCTGGAAGATAAAAACATCGACGCCTTGTTCTGCCCGGCTTCCTACCGGTTCCGTAAGCTGGCCAGCACCAGCGGGCTGCGCGTTCCCCTGGACAGCTTCACCCTGCACGGCAAGCTGTATTTCCATGAAATCGACAACACGACCTGGCGGGTCAACGACAACCCGCTGGCCCAGGCCCTGCAGAAGAGCCATACCCGCCTCAAAGACCGGAGCGAGACCGAAAGCTATTTCAAGCGCGAGATCGCTCAGGTTCTGGCCAAAGGGCAGGGTTACTGGTGGTTTGACATGTTTGGCGGCTGGTACGACGGCCCCGCCCTGATGGAAACCATCCGCCGGCTGCGGCTGCTGACCCAGTCGCTGTGGCGGCGCGGGATGGAACCGGCTGAGGAAGTTGGCTTTTTCATCGACATGCCGTCCAACTACCTGCTGGGGACCCAATCCGGCTATGACATGGTCGAATACCAGACCGAGCTGCTGAACCGCATGGGCTTGCCCTGGGCATGCTACCTGACAGACGACCTGCTCCTGGACCCGTTTCCCCGCGAGCGGATCCGGCTCTATATTTTCGCCAACCTGTTCCAGCCGGATGCCCGGGTGCGGGCCGCGGTTAAGGCCCTGCGCCAGGCCGGCAAGTCCGTCCTGTTCCTGCATGCGCCGGGCTACGTGACCGACGCGGGTTTCTCGCTGGAGAGCATGACCGATCTGACCGGATTCCACTTCCGTCGGGATGACGCCGGCAGCGGCCAGGTCAGCATCGCGCCGGGTCCCTGGCTCGATGGCAAGACCCCAGTCTCGTTCGGCTTCAGCCGGCCTTGCCCGCCTCTTTTCGCGGTCACGGACCAGGACGTCACGGTGGTCGGCCGGGACAGCGTGAGCCTGCAGCCGGCGCTGGTCGTTCGTCGCCATGAACACGGTCTGACCACCTTTTGCTCGGTCGGCCGGCTGCCGGCCGGACTGCTGCGCGCACTGGCGCGCCAGGCGGGCGCTTTTGTCTACAGCGACAGCGACGACCCGCTCTTCCTCAACCGCCAGATGGTCGCCCTCTATGCGCACCGGGCCGGCATCCGGCGGTTGCGCTGGCCGGTTGCGACCCGTCTGGAGGATCCTTTCAGCCATGATAGTCTGGAGATTGGCCCCGCTGGCGCCGACATCGCCTTTTCCGACCAGGAGACCCGGATTTTCACCGTATCCGGACCGTCAATGGTATGATGGGGAAAATGGCTAAAAGAAGGTGTGCCCTATGAGTCTTGACCTGATCCTGGCCGC
>JAAYJD010000303.1 GCA_012523135.1 Clostridiaceae bacterium | reverse complement strand
TCAAGATCGACAAGGCCACCGGCATAACCCGCAAGCTGCTCGAAGCCGTGCGGGATCGGGCGGACTGGCAGCGGATCAAGGCTGCGGGGGAAGCCCTGGCCGAGCGCTATTACACGAAATCGCGCATCGCCCGGGCCTACGGTCATTTGAGAGACGCCCACCAGCGCGGCGATTTCCCCATCCGGCTCAATCTGGAAGGCTTTTTCTGGACGCCCCGGGAACTGCTGGGTATCGAACCGCACCTGTTCGCGTTCTACGACCAGCCCGCGTTGCTGCATGCGATCAACGAAGCCATCCTCAGCGTCTACACACAACAGCTGCCGCTGCTGCTCGAGCTCATCCCGGCGGATGTCGTCTACATCATGGAGGATCTGAGCGGCAAGAACGGCCCCATGCTGTCGCCGGAGCTGTTTGACGAATTTGTCGGCGCCTACTACGCGCGCCTGGTGCCGATCCTGAAGGCGAACCGGGTCAAGCATGTCTTTGTCGATACCGACGGCGACTTCATGCGCCTGATCCCCCATTTCATCAGGGCCGGGATCGACGGCTTCCTGCCGCTCGATGTCAACGCGGGCATGGACATCACAATCGTCCGCCAGCTCTACCCCGCCCTCAAGCTGATCGGCGGCTACAACAAGCTTCGGATCGCCGAAGGCAAAGACGCGATCGACCGGGAATTCGCGCGCATCCTGCCGGTTATCCGCCAGGGCGGCTATATCCCCGGGGCGGACCACCAGGTCCCGCCATCGGCATCGCTCGAAGACTATCGCTACTACATCCGCCAGCTCAAGGCCGCGATGACGCAAGCCGGCCTTGACAGCTGATGCATGAGGCCTTGCCGCTGAGCGTGAGCCGTCAGACCGGCATGGCAAAAGCAACAGGTTCCCTTGACTGGAGTGCCCGGAACCGGGCGGAGGAGAAACACATTGAAACGGAAAAAATGGCCATTCGTGCTCTTGATCGTCATCGTCGTCCTGGGGATCGCCGGGTATGCCGCCATCAGAGCCTTTATCGATAAAGCCGACGAAAACCTCAAGCTCCTGACCGAAGCCCAAATCCGCACGCTTGACCTCACGGCCGTCGCGGATGGCACCTACACCGGCAGCTTCAAGGCCTTCCCGATCGAGGTGGAGGTTGAAGTCGAGGTCAAAGGTCACAAAATCCTTAGCATCGCGCTCATCCGGCACAGCAACGGCAAGGGCCAGGCGGCCGAAGTGCTGCCCGACCAGGTTGTTGCGGCGCAGAGCCTCCAGGTTGACACGATCGCCGGGGCCACCTACAGCAGCAAGTCAATTCTGCTGGCAATTCAGGACGCGCTCGGTCCCTGACAGCCAGGCATTATTCAAGCAGCGGCAGGTTAAAATACGCCTGGCTCCGGTTCCATGCCTCCTGGTAGCCATAAGTTCGGATATAGCGCTCCCAGGGCAGGAAGTCATCGTATTGAGCGACCCGTTGCCGCAGGGCAGCTTCCAGCGGCGCGCGCAGGTCTTCCCGGCCGGCCAGGTTATTTTGCTGCAGCGGATCTTGCTGGTTGTCGAACAGCCAGCAGACAGCGCCGTCGGCGCTGCGGGCATAGGTGAAACGTGCTGTGCGCAGGCCGCGCCATTCTGTGCCGCCGCGCTGGTGCGCCTGATGACAGGGCACGGTATCCAGGATATAGGCCTGTTCGAGCCCTTCGGCCTGCTGGTCGAGGAAAAGGCGATGCAGATCCTGGCCGTCGACGGCGCTGTCAAACGACACGCCGGCCAAGCCAAGCAGACTGACCGACACATCGAGCAGCGAGATCTGGCCGTCCTGGACGCCGGCAAACGTTCGATCGCCATAGCGGACCAGCAGCGGGACGCGTATCGCCTCCTCGTAGGGCAGCTGCTTGTTCAAAAAGCCCTGACTGCCCAGCATGTCCCCGTGATCCGACGTGTAGACGACGATCGTCCGGTCAAGCTGATCCGACTGCTCCAGCGCTGCAATAATCCGGCCAAACTGCTCATCCAGCGCCGTGATCTGGGCGTAATACCCCCGGTAGTGATCCAGGATGCGGCCGCGGCCGGCCGTCTGTCCTCTGCCCGCCAGGATCGTCTCCGGCACATTGCCGCGCAGAGTCAGGTCGCGGTCCCGGTACAGGTCCAGATACCTATCAGGCACATCCTGATACGGGTCGTGCGGCGGACCGAAGCTGAGTACGCAGCACCAGGGTCCGGCTTGGTTGCGGGCGATAAAGTCCAGCAGCAGGTCAGTCTGGGCGATCGGCTCATACCCCTCGATCGCGTGGCGCCGGTTTGACTCATCGAAGTAGAAGCCCCGGTGGTATTGATGGTTGCAGTTGGCTGCCTTCCATGTGCAAAAGCCGAGCCGGTCGGCCGCTTCGATCGGCTTGTCGCGGGGCACGCCGCCCAGATGCCATTTGCCGATGTAGCCGGTCTGGTAGCCCTGGCGTCCGAGCACCGTCGCGATGCTCGGGCAGGCCGGGTCCACCGGCAAGTCGTTGCTGATCGCCCGGTGCCGGTGCGGAACCAGGCCAGTCAGCAGGGAGCCCCGGGCCGGAACGCATAACGGCGCGTTGCTGACGCATTGCGTACAGCGGACCGCCCTGCGGGCGAATGCGTCGAGATGCGGCGTCGACACCTCCGCGTTCCCGGCGCAGCCCAGGTCGCTGAATCGGTGCTGGTCCGAAAGGACGATCAGGATATTGGGTTGTACCATGGTGTGCCACCTCGAGGACCATAAAGTCGTCCTGTTCATTATAGGGCAGATGTCCGCCCAAAGTCACGGCAGCCGGTTGATTCCGCCCTGCCGGCGCCGTATAGTGATGATGAACACGAAAATAATCCCGGATCACCGGGCAGATGGAGGCGACCCCATGAACAGTCAAGCCCAGCAACCCGTCCTGGCAGCGATACCCAGGCCCGAACATCCCCGGCCCCAGTTTGTCAGGGCCGAATGGTATAGCCTGAACGGGAAATGGAATTTCTGCGTCGATGCCGGCCGCAGCGGCCGGGCCCGCGGCCTGGCGTCAGGCCAGCCCTTCGCCGATTCCATCCTGGTGCCCTTCTGCCCGGAGAGCGCTCTGTCCGGCATCGGCTGCCTCGATTTCATGCCGGCGGTCTGGTACCGGCGCACCTTCAGCCTGCCGGAAGCCTGGGCAGGCGGCCGCATTCTGCTGCACTTCGGCGCGGTCGACTACGAGGCCGAAGTCTGGATCAACGGCCAGGCGGCCGGCAAGCACCGGGGCGGCTATACGCCGTTCACGTTCGACATCACGGAGCGGCTGCAGTCCGGCGAGAACACCGTGACCGTCTGTGCCGAGGACGACAACCGCTCCGGCTTGCAGCCGCGCGGCAAGCAAAGCGCCCAGTACCATTCGCATGGTTGCGACTACACGCGCACAACCGGCATCTGGCAGACCGTCTGGCTTGAGCATGTGCCCGACCGCTACCTGACATCCCTCAAGCTGTTCCCGGACCTGGAAGCCGGCTCGGTCCATCTTGAAGCCGCCTTCAATACCCATCTCGAAGACGCTGAACTGGCTGCCGAAGCCTTGTTTGCCGGCCGGCCGGTCGGATCCGGCTCGGTTCGGGTCTGCGGCCGGCAAGCCCGCCTGACCATCCACCTGACCGAAACGCACCCCTGGCAGATCGGGGACCCTGCACTCTACGACCTGACCTGCAGCCTGGCCGGCGGGCCGGACCGCTCGACTGCCCCCGACCGGCTGGCGAGCTATTTCGGACTGCGCAGCGTCTCCTGGAACAGCAAGGCCATGCTGCTGAACGGCAAGCCGCTCTTCCAGCGCCTGATCCTCGACCAGGGCTTCTACCCGGACGGCATCTACACCGCGCCGTCGGACGACGAGCTCCGCCGCGACATCGAGCGCTCTATGGCGCTCGGGTTCAACGGCGCCCGGCTGCACCAGAAGATATTCGAGGAGCGCTTCCTATACTGGGCCGACCGTCTGGGCTACCTGGTCTGGGGCGAGCACGCCAGCTGGGGGCTGGACATCAGCGGCCCAGCCGGCCTGGAACGCTTTTTGCCGGAGTGGCTGGAAGCCCTGGAGCGGGACATCAGCCACCCCGCGATCGTCGGCTGGTGCCCGTTCAATGAGACCAACATCCGCCAGGACAGCCAGGTCCTCGCCACGGTACACGCGGTCACCAAAGCCCTGGATCCGACGCGGCCGGTTATCGACACCAGCGGCTATGTCCACGTCGTCACGGACATCTACGATGTCCATAACTATGATCAGGATGTCGCGGCGTTCACCGCCCGCTTCGCGCCGCTGGCCCAGGGCGGTCCGGTATTTGTCAACACGCCCGGACACGAGCAGTATGGCGGACAGCCGTATTTTGTCAGCGAGTTTGGCGGCATCTGGTGGAATCCAAGGCAAACAGACGGCAAGGCCTGGGGCTACGGCAACCGCCCGGAAAACGAAGAGGCGTACATGCACCGTTTCACCGGTCTGGTCAACGCCCTGCTCGACAATCCGGCCGTCTGCGCCTTTTGCTACACCCAGCTGACCGACGTCGAACAGGAAGTCAACGGCCTGTATACCTACGACCGGCAGGCTAAATTTCCACCGGAGCAGATTCACGCGATCGTCGCCCGCGAGGCGGCCATTGAACGCCGGGACTGATCCAGCCGCGTTGACATTGAGAATAAAATAGCGAGGTGAATGGGCAATGGGAACAGCACAGATTTTCCGTGTCAGCCAGGCCAGGAAGCTGATCGCGGCCGGATCGGTTGACGAGGTCATGTCCCAGCTGCAGCCTGGTGAGTTTTTCTGGCTGCACTATGTCGAACCGACAGCCAAGGACCTGGATCCCCTGATCCGGCAGCTCGGTTTGCACCCGCTGTCGGTCGAAGACGCGCTCGACAAGAACTCGATTCCCAAGATCGATATCTACCCGGATACGACACTGGTCCTGATCAACGCGTTCACATACCAGGAAAAGAAGTTGCATGTGCAGGAGATCGACATGATCCTGGGCGAGCACTTCCTGGTCAGCGTCGACCGCCTTGGCCCAGACGGGAAACCGCTCCTTGACGGCATAACCGCCACCGAAGGTGATGCCTGGACAGACAAGCATGTCGGCCCCGCCTACATCATGCACGCGCTCCTTGACACCATTGTCGACCGCAAGCTGCTGGCCATTGAAGCGATCGAGGAGGAGCTGGCCCAGGCGGAGGATGCCTTGTTTGAGCGGCCGGCAGACTTTGATCCCAAGTCGATGCAGCATATCCGGCGCTCACTCCTTCAGATGCGCAAATCGCTCTACCACGAACGCGAAGTGTTCATGAAGATCAGCCGCCGGGACTGCCCGCTGATCCCCGAAAAAGCGGTCTTCCATTACCGCGATATCTACGATCATATCACCCGCTGTTTCGAACTCGCCGAATCGCTGCGCGATATGGAAACCAGCCTGATGGAGATCGACTTGTCGCTGCGCAGCAACGAAATGGCCCTCGCGGCCAGCCGCACCAACCGCTCGCTTGGCCGCCTGACGTTTATCTCAACCATCTTCCTGCCGCTGACGCTGCTGGCAAGCATCGGCGGCATGTCTGAATGGTCGATGATGACCGGACCGGAAAATTGGCGGATCACCTACCCCTTGTTCTTGCTGGCCATGGCCGTCATCGGCACCATCAGCTACTGGCTGCTGCGCTGGCTGGCCCGCCGTGACGCGACCCGGGATGACAAAGACTGATGCGAGCCACTGATGCGAGCCGGATCAAAAAAGCTTGCTTTTGTCAAAACGATGTGCTACGATGCAGAAAATTGAATCGGCTAAACTACTGACTGAGAAGAGTACATGTCACGGTTGTCTTCACAGAGAGTCGCAGGAGGTGGGATTGCGGCAGGTCGCCCGGCATGGAATGGACTCACAAAGGCGGGAGGAAAGGTCATTTGAC
>JAAYJD010000302.1 GCA_012523135.1 Clostridiaceae bacterium | reverse complement strand
GCGCATCCATCGCGCGCTTGACCAGCGGCACGACATAGTGGCTGCCGCCGCGCTCCTTGACATCCTCGATGATCATGGCAATCGTCAAGCGGGGCTGCTCGGTGTTCATGGCCACGAACCAGCCGTTCTCCTCGGCATCGTCATCCAGGCTCTGCTTGAGCTCGGCGGTGCCGGTCTTGCCCAGCATGCGCGTCTGGGCCGGCAGCGCGGTGTAGCCGGAGCCGCGCTTGTCCTCGACGACCTCGAGCAGGATCTCGGTCAGCAGGGGCACATCGCGCTCGGCAACAGCCTGCTCTTTCCAGACGGACGGCGCCCGCCCGTCAAGCTCGAGGATCGGGGCCATCAGGTCGCCTCCGGTGGCCAGCGTGCTGTAGAAAAGCGCGACATGCAAGGGGCTGACCAGGATCTCGCCCTGGCCGTAGCCGGTGTCCGCAAGCAGGATGTCCCGGTTCAGGCCCTGGTTGGCCAGCTGCGACACCTGGAACGGGTAATCGATCGGCAGCGGTTCGCCGATACCGAAAAGGGCGGCGCCCTGGGGCAAGCTGTCGGCCCCGATGCGCAGCGCCTGCTGGGCAAAGTAGATGTTGTCGGAAAAGAGGAAGGCGTCGGCCAAGGTGACCGGCCAGCCTGGGTCTTTGACGCGTGTGACCCTATAATCGCCCCAGCTGGCGTCCGGCTGCCACTGCTTGCCGCTGATGGGCAGCGGTTCATCCGGTTCCAGCGTGCCCTGCTTGAGCCCGATCGCCGCGGTCACCAGTTTGAAGACGGATCCCGGCGCATAGCCGACCTTGAAGCGGTTGGTGAACGGATTCTTGACCGCCGTGTTCCAGTCGGCCTGCACCGCATCCGGCACATAGGTCTGGAGCAGGTTGGGGTCGAAGGAGGGCGTGGAGACCAGGGCGAGGATTTCCCCGGTCCGCGGGTCGATGGCGGCAGCCGCGCCGGCTTCTTCCTTGATGGTGTCATAGAGCCCGATCTGGCTGGTGACATCCAGGGCCAGCGTGATCGACGCGCCGTCGACCGGCTCGATGCGCGCGATGACATCCTTGAGCTGGCCGCTGTCGCCGTCGACCAGGGTGATCTCGCCGCCCTTGCTGCCGCGCAGGCGCGACTCGTAGACCTGTTCCAGGCCCATCTTGCCGATCTTGTCCTGGGCGGTGTAGCCCTCGCCGGGATGGCGGTTCAGCTCCTCGGCTGTGATCGGCCCGATGTAGCCGATCACCAGCCCGGCCGCGGCGCCAGCCGGATAGACCCGGCCCTGGGCCTTCTGGTACAAGACGCCGTCGATCGCCGTCAGCTGGGCCGACAGGTTGCCGGCATCCGCGGGCAGGGTGACCACCGGGTAAAACCAGTCCGGGTTCTTGGCGTTGTCATAGACCTTCCGGATCCGTTCCTCGGAGATGCCGAGCAGCTCCGCCATCTTGGGAATCGCCTCGTCCTTGCCCGCCGCAAAGCGGCCCGGCGCGATCCCGATCATGATCAGGTCCCCGTTGACGGCCAGGCCCAGCTGGTTGCGGTCGCGGATTTCACCCCGCTTGGGGTGCAGGATACGGGCCTGCACCTTGTCCTTTTCATCCATGTTCGGAAAGATCAACGATTCATCCCAATCGACTTTCCAGGCCGGCTGGTTGACGCCGGGTTCCAGGACCATCTTCATCTGGTAGCCGTCCAGCGTCACCGGCCCGGCCAGGGTTTGCAGGCTGACGGTGTACGCCAGGATGGCCGTCTGCTCGTCGACCAGGACCACTGAAGGTCCCGACTCGTTGGTGTGCAGGCGGGCGTCAAGCTCGCGGGCCTCGATGCCGCTGAAGATGTTCTTGTAGCGTTTGACAAAGGTCTCCTGATCGATACTGGATTTGGTCTCGGCAGACAGGAGCGCGTACAGGGTCTCGTAGTCGGCTTCGGCCCAGGCACGGGCATAAACGGAAAAGACATCGGCAGGCGGCGTGGCGGGCGGTGCGGTCGCCGTCGTGCCGGCTGTCGTTGATCCGGTCGTGGTGACTGATGGCTGGGTCGGGTCAGCCGGCTGGCAGCCGGTCATGGCGAAAAGCAATCCGGCGAGCCAAAAAGACGCCAGTTGCCGGCCCAGACGATGTCGCTTGCTGCTGTGCACCCGCTTTGCACCTCCCCTGTTTCCTGCCCGGTCAGCCGGGCAGCGGGCAGCCTTGATGGCTCGATTATAGCACAGGGGGGTCCGGCTTGACGATTGAGCGATGCCTTCAGCCGTCAGCCGGCCGGCAGATGATCTCCAAAGAGCGCTCCGGCAGCTCGATCCGGCCCTGGCGCCGGGTCTGGCTGACCAGGCTGGTGCCGCCCTCCGCAACATCGACTTTCACCGGGTACGGCATGAAGTTCATGATGAACACATACTCGTTTTCGCCGTCGGACCGGACTTGCGCCGTGCACCCGGCGGGCAGCGGGCGGGTCAGCGGGCGGCGAAGATCGAGGGACTCGGCAAGCCAGCCGAAGAAATCGTCCTGGAAATCATCGTCCAGGCGGGCCGCGACATAGTAAGCGCGGCCAGAACCGGTCGGACACACCGTCAGGGCCGGCTGGCCGACATAGAAGTCCTCGTCGAAGCGCCCGATCTGTCTGGCCCCCTCAAGGTGGATCCGCTCGCAGAAATCGCGGGCCTCGTACTGCCTGCCGTTCCAGCTGACCTTGCGCGTTTCGCCGTCGTGCAGGGCGTCGATCTCCTCGTTCCAGATGCCCAGGAGTTCCTTTAGCGGGCCGGGGAACCCGCCCAAAAAGCACAAATCGTGTTCGTCGACATACCCGCTGGCATAGGTCACGACCAGGGTGCCGCCGCCGCGCACAAATGCGGTGAGTTTCCCGGCCAGACCGGGGCGGATCAGGTACAGCATCGGGACCACGACCAGCTTGTAGGATGACAGCTCCTTGGTCGTGTCGATCACGTCGACCGTGACGCCCATCTGCCAGAATGGCCGGTAGTGGTCATACAGCGTCTGGACATACTGCTTGTCCCGCTTGAAGCCCTGGGCGGCCTCGAGTGCCCAGCGGTTTTCGACATCATAGACCAGGGCCACTTGGGCCGGGCGGCTGGTCCCGACCAGTGCGTCTAGCCGGGCCAGCAGGTCGCCGGTCTCGGCCACCTCGCGGAAAACGCGCGTGTGCTCATGGCCGACGTGGTCGATCACGGCCCCGTGTAGTTTTTCGGAGCTGCCGCGCGACTTGCGGTACTGGAAATACTGAACGGTATCGCTGCCGTGGGCCACGGCCTGCAGGCTGTAGAGCAGATGGCCGCCGGGACGGCGCAGCTTGGCGACCGGCTGCCAGTTGGTCGCCGACGGCGAGGACTCCATCAGCATAAAGGGCCGCCCGTCCTTGAGGCAGCGGTTGAGATCGTGGACCATGGCGGTCTCAGCCGCCAGGCGGGCATCGCTTTCGTCACCCCGCCAGAGCGGGTAGTTGTCCCAGGACGCGACATCCAGCGCTTCGGAGAGGCG
>JAAYJD010000301.1 GCA_012523135.1 Clostridiaceae bacterium | reverse complement strand
GTGTATGGACGGTATGTAACTGCCGCAAGAAACAGGTCGAGCTGTTTGAGTCACTGAACACGAAGCTGGCAGTGGAGATCGATCAATATACCTAAAAAACCGAAAAGGTGTGTTTAATACCGATATGTTATAATATGCCTGTTACTTAAAAAATGAGACGAAGGGGTGGATGGCACGCGTGGATGTCATTTGGACCAAGCTGAAAGAAGTTCTCATGGCGGTGCTGCCGATCGCGGCGATTGTCCTGATCCTGCAAGTCACCCTGACGCCGCTGCCGGGAACGATGCTGGCCCAGTTTCTGATCGGGACGGGTCTGACGATCATCGGGCTGACTGTGTTCCTGATCGGGGTGGATGTCGGCGTAACCCCGATCGGGCAGGCGATGGGCTCCGTCATCGCGCGGTCTAACAAGCTTTGGATCGTGATTGTCGCCGGGCTGGCGCTGGGCTTCATCATCTCGATCGCGGAACCTGACCTGCACATCCTGGCCGGCCAGGTCGACGCCGTGACCGCCGGGCAGATTCCGAAAATGTTCCTGGTCGTTGTCGTCTCGCTGGGGATCGCCGTTCTGATGACCCTGGGCCTGGTCCGGGTCGTGTTTAACATCCCGCTCTATCTGCTTTTGACCGGCTTGTACGGCCTGATTCTCATCCTTTCGCTGCTGTCGTCCCGCGAATTCCTGGCGATCTCCTTCGATGCGTCCGGCGCGACGACCGGCGCCATGACCGTCCCTTTCATGCTGGCGCTGGCCCTTGGTGTCACAGCGATAAAAAAGGACTCCAAAGCGTCGGAAAAGGACAGCTTTGGTTTGGTGGGAACCGCTTCGATCGGCGCCATCCTGGCGGTGCTGCTGATGAGCGTCGTCACGAATCCGGGTCCGCTGGCCGGAGAGGTTGCGGGCCACGAAACGGCCCAGGCTGGCATCCTGCGCCCGTTCTTCAGCCGGGTCCCGATCACCGCACTGGAAGTCTTCATGGCGATGTCGCCGATCCTGGCCCTGCTGTTTGTCTTTCAAAAGAGAGCCTTCAAGCTGTCCCGGCGCAGCTTCAGGCGCATGCTGGTCGGACTCGGCTTCACCCTGGCCGGACTGGTGCTCTTTCTGGTTGGTGTGCATGCCGGCTTCATGTCGGTCGGCACCTATATCGGACAGAATATCACCTCGCCGGGCCGGACGCCGGTCATCGTCCTGGTCGGGTTCGCCATTGGCATGGTCACCATCCTGGCCGAACCGGCCGTCTATGTCCTGACCCACCAGGTCGAGTCGGTCACCAGCGGCTATGTCCGGCGCAGCCTGGTCCTGGCCGCCTTGGCTCTGGGAGCCGGGTTGTCGGTCGGCTTGTCGATGCTGCGAATCCTGGTGCCGGCGATCCAGCTCTGGCACTACCTGCTGCCGGGCTATCTTATCGCCATCGGCCTGATGTATGTGACGCCCAAGCTTTTTGTCGGCATCGCTTTCGATTCCGGCGGCGTCGCGTCCGGTCCGATGACCGCGACGTTTATCCTGGCCTTCACCAACGGCGTCGCCTCGGCGGTTGAAGGCGCCAATGTGCTGGTCGACGGCTTTGGCATGATCGCGATGGTCGCCCTCATGCCTGTTATTGCCTTGCAGATTCTCGGCCTGGTCTATAAAATCAAGACCAGCAAAGGGGGAACCGCGGTATGAAGGAAACGGTAACTTACCAGCCGCATCTTAAGCTGCATGTGATCGTCAATTGCGGTCAGGGCAGCAAGATCATCCAGCAGGCGAAAAAACACGGCGTGCTCGGGGCGACCGTCCTTTTAGGCTATGGGACGATCAAGTCCCGGCTCCTGGAGTGGCTGGCCCTGACGGATGTGCGCAAGGAAATTGTCATGATGGTCGGCAGCGAGCCGACGATCCGGAATGCCGTTGCTGAACTGGCTGAGACCTTTCAGTTCAGCAAGCCGCACCACGGCATCGCCTTCACGACACCAGTCTGTTTTATTGGCGGCGCACACGGCAGCTTATGCCCGCTTGCCGATTTGAAAAAAGGAGCTGAAAACACCATGTATCAGTCCATTTCGGTTGTTGTGGACAAGGGCCGGGCGGAGCAGGTGATCGACGCCGCGACCCGGGCCGGTTCGAAGGGCGGAACGATCATCAACGCCAGGGGATCCGGTATCCATGAAACGCAAAAGCTCTTCGCCATGGCCGTCGAACCGGAAAAAGAGATGGTTTTGATCCTGTCGCACCATGACCAGACGGAAGCGATTGTCGCTGCCATCCGCGAAGACCTGAAGATCGATGAACCTGGCAACGGCATTCTTTTTATCGAGCCCGTCAGCCAGGCCTACGGCCTGTACGAATAAGGCCGTTCACGCAGGGAGGTGTCAGCCATGAAGCTCGGCTTGTGCACCACGGATTTTGCCCAGGCGCAGCCGGTGGAACACCTGTTTGACAGGATCCGCCAGGCCGGCTATGTCCAGGTTCAGTTCAATTTTGCCGCCATCGGCAGCGAGGACATGCCGGCATCAGTCAGCGCAAGCCTGATCCGCCGGATCCGGCAGGCAGCTGCCGACAACGGCCTCGAAATGGTGGCGATCAACGCGACCTTCAACCTGATCGATCCGGACCAGGATCGTTTGCGGGAAAACATGCGCCGCTTTCCGGTCATCGCAGCAGCGAGCCGCGACCTCGGGTGTCCAACCCTGACCTTGTGTACCGGCACGCACGATCCGCATGACATGTGGCGCTACCATCCGGATAACGCGCTGGAAACGTCTTTCCAGGCGCTATGCGCTGCCATGGAGCAGCTATTGCCTGCCGCGGAAACCAATCAGCTGTTTTTGGGCATCGAGACGGAAGCGGCCAACGTGGCTGCGACACCGGAACGCGCCAGGCGGCTGCTTGACACGCTGGGATCGTCCCGGGTCAAGATCATCATGGACGGGGCCAATGTCTTCCAGCCCGGCCAGGCACAGCCGGGCCAGGTGCCGGCCGTTCTGCGTCACGCCTTCGACCGGCTGGGTAAGGATGTGATTCTGGCGCACGGCAAAGATATCGCCGCGTCAGCCGGGATCCGGTTCGCGACGCCCGGCAGGGGCATCCTGGATTACGACCTGTTCCTGACCTTGCTGGAGCAGGCCGGCTACACCGGCGGCATGATCCTGCACGGCATCCAGGACGAGGCCGACATTCCGGTGTGCGCGGACTGGATGAAAGAGACGATCAGGCGCCACCGATCCTCAATCCGCTGAACCGACAACCTCATTTTCATTGTAGACCCCCTCGGGGCTGACCGCCCGGGTGATCCATTCGAAGGTCTTGAGGCCCGTTATGGAAAAATAGCGGGTTTGGTTGCGGTGCTCATAGACGATGTAAGCCGTATCGCCGGAGTTGCCGGCCGGACTGACCGTGAAGCGGGCCCCGTCGGGGAATGTGATGACCACGGCCTGGCCGGGATCGAAATCGGGCTTGCGGAACAGGCGTTTTCTGGTTGAAGGGGACAGGGTTGAGGCGACCCGGTTGATGTTGCGTCCGACCACCAGGGTTTTTTGCCCGTTATACTCGGCGACCACATCGTCTTCGTCGCTGCTCATGATGTGGGCGAGCATGTTTTTTTCATACTGCACGCTATCGTAGCGCAGCGCAATGGGCACGATGATGGCAGTCAGGCCAAGGGCCATGACAAACACGATGACGATGACGATTTTTTTCATGCCGATCACGCCTCCAAGCTTTCTTCCGGCAGGCGCTGCTGCCGGAGCCGAATAAATTATACCATGGGTCAGGAGCTCCTGCCAGTGCGCCGGGCAATCAGGACGGCGTTGATCTCGACACCGAACAGGAGGATCGTGGCGATCAGCTGCAGCCAGATGAGAAAGGCGATCAGCGCGCCCAGCGTACCGTAGAAACGCGAGTAGTTGGCGATGTTGTCGACATAGTACTGGAAGGCGACGGTCAGGCCGACCCAGGTCATCATGGTGAAGACCGCGCCGGGCAGAGCTTGCAGGAACCGGAAGCGGACCGCGGGCCCGAACATGTAGAACAAGGTGATGATGCTGACCATGAAGGCCGCTGTCAGGATCAGGCGCAGCGGCGCAACGAGCCAGTCCGGGTCGAACTGCGGCCAGGCCTGGCGGATCAGGCCGGACAGCTGGTTGCCGAACACGACCATCAGCAGGGCGACGGCCAGCGTGACAGCAAACAGGACAACCCAGGCGATCGAAAGCAGGTAACGCAGCAGGATGTGGCGGCTCTCGACGACGCCGGCCATCCGGTTGCTGCTCCTCATGTAGGCCCTGAAACCGCCTGAGGCGGCATAGATGGCCAGCACAGCCGAGATGGAAAGCAAGCCGCTTCGCTGCCGGTCGACGACATCGACGACGATTTCAGCGACCGCCGGGTAGACCGATTGGGGAAGGACACGGGCCAGGGCATCCAGAACCGGGGCAGAGTCGATGTTCAGAAAACCCAACAGCGTGAACAAGAACATCACAAATGGGAAGAAGGCCAGGATCATGCTGAGCGTAAGCTGGTGCGCGTACGGGGTCAGGTCATCGACCTCGCTGGCCTTGATCACGTCGCGGACAAAGCCGAACAGCTTTTTGAAAAAAGTCATAAGTGCCTCCTTACAAACCACACGGCCGGTCATGACTGGATGTCGATCTGACGGCGATCCAGGTACTGCCCGAGAAATGCCAGGTGGATGGCTTGCCCGGCCCGGCGCAGGTCCTCCGGATAGGTGCGTACCCCGGACGGCGTGTCCAGGACCGTCCGCAGGTCCATCAGTTCGGGACGCAAACGCCTGGCACGCCGGAAAAAGCTTTCCGGCATCCGGAAAAAACCAAAACTGGCGTCTTGCACGCGAGACGGATCGACAATGCTGAAGACATGCCGGTAAAAGGCGTCATAATCGGCCGTATCCCAGTCGGCAAAAACAGGGTCGAAGCACAGGCGTACCGTGAAGCCGCGCGCCTGGGCGGTTTGAATCGCCTGCAGACGGGCGTCGAGCGGCGGTGCGGCCGGTTCCAGCTTGCCGATGATGGGCTCCGGCGCGAGTGAAAAGGCGAAGACCAATTCCGCTGTCGGTTCGTTTTGCAGGAAGAAGCTCCTGTCAGCGCTCTTGGTCCGGATCTCAGCCTGCAGCGGCAAACCGGCCAGGCCGGCCGCCAGCAGCTCGGGATAGGGAATCACCTGGCGCAGAGCCAGCAGGTCCGTGTCGTGTGAGGCGGCGATGGCGCAGGGCGTGTCGGCAGCGGCGCGCGCCATCGCCTGGATGAAATCCGGCATGTTCATGAAGGCGAGCAGATGAGCGGACGGGTACATGCCCTGCAGGTAACAGTAGGTGCAGTCGAAGGGGCACCCGACGGCCAGGTTGGCATAATAAAAGGCAGCGGCGCCGAAGTCCTGGCAGAGCCGCGGTCCCGGATACAGCAGTGGTTCGTCCTTGACCGCGAGAATCAGGGACGGGTGGCGCTTCTGCCAGCGGGGGTCCTGGTTGGACCGGTTGAAGACATCCTTGTAATGGCGGATGGTGATAACCGGGCAGCCGTCCAGGCGCTTGAGAACCCGACGGGTCAGCGGCCAGTCAAGGGCCCGTTCTTCGGCATAGACCGCCTCAAAGCGCTGACGGCGCGGTAAGCTGGCGGATAAGGTCATCGATCGCTTGTTTCCTTTCGCGCTTGTTGTGGATCCCGATGGTACTGGCCTGCCGGAGCAGCGGCCAGGGATCGCGGTCTGCCCGGATGGCTTGCCGGACGGCCATGTCCAGCTGACGCCTGAATGTGGCTGTCAGGCGCAGCGTTTCCGCTACAGATGACAGCTGCGCCTGCTGCTCGGGCAGGTAGCCAGTCGGGCCGGTACCTGCAGGCCGCTGCCGGAACGCCTGGCAGATTTGTGCAATGGCGGGCCACTGGTCCTTGATCTGCCGGCTCAGAACGGCTGCGTCCAGCTTTGGCGTGTCCAGATGGTCCGACACGATTTTCAGGACCAGCAGGCGGTCGGCTGAGACGAAGCGGGCGGCCGCTTCGCAGAACCCGGCCGATTCCATGTCGTACCAGGCGCCGTTTTCGGGTCCGTTCTGCCTGACCGGGGTTGACGCACAGCGCAGATGAACCGGGTCAAGGCCCAGCGCCTGCTGGAAATCGGGGTAATAGTCGCGACCCGTGTCCAGGTCGGTGACCCGTCCTGCTAATACCAGGCAGCCTGGCTCAATGGCTTTCAGGTCTGTGCCGCAGCAGCCGAAATTGACCAGGAACGCGTCCTGCAGCTGTTCCGGGCATGCGCCGAACAAGTAGGCGACGGCCATGGCGGCGCGCAGTTTGCCCGTCCCGCTGACCACGAGCATCTGGTCGGCGCCGCGGTACAGGGGAAAGGCGCGAGCCGTCATGTCCCGTTTCATCTTATTCGCCTCGATCACCGGTCTTGCCTCGGCCAGCAAAGCCACGATCCACACGAGCACAGCAACAGCCCCTTTCCCGTTCATTATATCAGCCGACCGTGTATAATCATAACGAAGGGATCTGGTACGTATGGATCTGCCCATCCGTTTACTGGCTTTTGACACGTGCTACCAACAACAATCGTTTCATCGCGGCCATGATGCCGTCTGGATCGACTTATCCGACGTGTCCCAGTCCTGCCGGCTCTGCGAGCGTCCGTCCCTGGAGACAATCCGCACCAGACTGGCTGGCTGCGCCCCGGCGCCCGTCACCTTTTTCGGCAGCAACCATTACCACTACGTGACGGCCCTCCTGCTGCAGGCCATCCGGGAGCCGTTTGTCCTGGTGCTCTTTGACCACCACGCCGACTTTTACCCGCCGCCCTCACCGGACCTGATCTCCTGCGGCAGCTGGCTGCGCCTGGCCCTGGACGAGCTGCCCATGCTGCGGCAGGCCCTGGTTCTGGGTGCCGGACGCGATCCCCGGACCAGCCGCATGGCCCGACGCTGGGGCGACCGGCTGGTGATGGTTGACGAGCAGCAGCTGCTGCATGACCAGGCGGTCAAAACGTTTCTGAACCGCCACATCGCCGGCAGACCCGTCTATATCAGCATCGACAAAGATGTCCTGGCACCCGGCGATGCGGCAACGGCCTGGGATCAGGGGCGTGTGCGCCTGGACCAGCTGACCGGCCTGATCCGCCATGTCAGGTCCATGGCCCGGGTGATCGGCTGCGATGTCTGCGGGGAAGCGGACGTGGATCCGCTGACGCCGCCGGACGCAGCCGGGCAGGCTCTGGCCTGCAACGAGCGGGCCAATGCGGCGATCCTGGCCATGATCGACGTCGGCGCAGGATGAGATGCCGGCTGGGGTTGCCAGGCATCTGTATTCGTGTCATGCTGGCGGTGGCAGGACATCACTAGGAGGACAAGAACATGTTGTTTTTCGTTGGATCATACACCCGCCTCGGCGGTCCGGGTATCGCCGTGTGCTCACTGGAAGGCACGCGTATCCAGGTGGAGCAGACGGTGGCGCTCCCCAATCCGACTTATC
>JAAYJD010000300.1 GCA_012523135.1 Clostridiaceae bacterium | reverse complement strand
GAATTGATATCATTCACGGGATTTTCACCCAATTATACGGTGAAATTAGTTAAGGCTCTGATTAATGCTGGAAAAATGCGGATGACCATTCCAGATAAACCGAAAAGTCCAAAACAGCAGTTTGTTGCGATGGGTTAACCGATTACGACTGGACTAGAGCTTTTGGGTGTTATCCGCAAGCCACTTCAAAAACGATCGTCTACCGGTCGGACACGATGGCAATGTAGGACTTGCCGGCGTTCATGGCCAGCGGCTCACCGGACTGCGTCTGAAACTGGAAAGGGTCGTTGGTGGTGCCCTTCTTCCAGGTGATCGCTTCGTAGCGGCCGCCCGACACATAATAACCCGGACCGCTGCCCAGGTCGATCTCACGCAGGATGGAGCCTTCGAACGACGCGATGTCGGTCTGCAGGATCAGGCCGTTGCTGAAGCGAAGCGGCTCTCCGGTGGCCAGGTCGAGCTGGGGCTTGCCGTACTCGCCTTTGCTGTAAAGGCCGGTCGCCTCATCCCAGGTCAGCGTGGTCGTGTTGTAACCGGAAAAGCGGATCTTGACCAGGCGGGCCGGATCGCCCTGGGCCGGAACCGGTGCGTCCGGGCTGTGGAAGGCGGCAAACGGAACCTGTTCGTCGCTCAGGGTCGCCCGCAAGCCGGATTTTTCCAGCGCCGCCGCCATCCGCTCGGAGGTCGTCTTGACACTGTGTTCTTTGCCGCGCTCCTGCCACCAGTCTTCGTCCCGCCACCAGGCGCTGGGGTAGACCTGCAGGTTGATGTTATCCGTGTTCTGACGGGTGATCTGGTCTTTAGCGGCGTAGGACCAGCCGACATGCACGATGATCGCGTCCAGACCGCCGGCGATGTCGATGAAATCGTGGCGCAGGCTGCGCAGCGAGCCCAGTTCGGGGATCTGGGTGACATCCGTGTAGATGGCCAGCATACGGGTGACGCCACCTTCGATCTCCGTTTCGAAGATCAGGTCGGCGGCGCCGGTGCCGATTTGAGGCGTGGCGATTTTCGTGTTGTTGACCATGAAGGCCATCGGACGCAGCCGGACCGCGTCTGGATCCGGGAGCGGTTCTCCGGTCATGAAGTTGATGGCTCCGACTGGCGGTTGCGGTGTCGGAGTCGGCGCAGGCGTCGCGGTGGGGGTGGGACTGGGCTCAGGCGTCGGGGTCGCCGGAGTGGTCGTTGTCGTGGTGGTGGTCGGTTGGGTGGTCGTCGGAGCAGGGGACGGGCTGGCGGTGATGGTCGGCTCCGGACGGGCACAGCCCGCGGGGACCAGCATGGCCAGAGCGACCAGGACCGGTAGTAGGATGCGTGCCAGGCGTGGCCCGTTCATCATCAAGCCCTCCCGTGTGTTTTGATCAATAGCGCGCGGCCGCCTGGTCCAGGGCCGCCAGCACCGTTTCCGGAGCCGGTCCGCCCGGGAGCGAGCGCCGGTTGACGCAGGCCTCCAGGCTGATCGCCTCGTAGACATCCTGCTCGATCAGGGGCGAGAATTCCTGCAGTTCGGCTAGCGCCAGGTCCTGCAGGGCGCAGCCGCGGTCGAGGCAGTGGCGGACCAGCTTGCCCGACACCTCGTGGGCCAGGCGGAAGGGCAGGCCCTTGACGACCAGGTAGTCGGCCAGGTCGGTGGCGTTGGTGAAGCCGCCGGCGGCGGCCTCGGCCAGGCGCGTTTCGTCGACGGTCATCGTCTCGATCAGGCCGGTCAGGGCCGGCAGGACCAATCGCACGGTGTCGACGGCGTCGAAAATCGCTTCCTTGTCTTCCTGCATGTCCTTGTTGTAGGCCAGCGGCAGCCCTTTCATGACCGTCAGCAGCGTCATCAGGTCACCGAAGACGCGGCCCGATTTGCCCCGGGTCAGTTCGGCGACATCCGGGTTCTTCTTCTGCGGCATGATGCTCGATCCGGTGCTGTAGGCATCGTCCAGGTCGACGAACGCGAACTCCTGGCTCGACCAGAGGATGATCTCCTCGCACAAGCGCGAGGCGTGGACCATGAAGATGGACAGGGCCGCCGCCAGTTCGATCGCAAAATCGCGGTCGGAGACGGCGTCCATGCTGTTGAGGCTGATCTCGGAAAAGCCGAGCATCTCGGCGACCCGTTCGCGGTCGAGCGGGTAGGTGGTCCCGG
>JAAYJD010000046.1 GCA_012523135.1 Clostridiaceae bacterium | reverse complement strand
TTAACTGAATCATGCTATTTATATGATGAGAGCGGGTACCTGGAATCGGTATTCAGGTACAGGTTTCAAACCACCGCTGGGTGCTGTGGTCAAAAGCCATGGTACTGAGCGCAGATGGAAAAGGCCGATAAATCAGTCAGGTAGGTGTCATGAATCTGAACAGAAGCGCAGCGCTGATCAAGCGTCGCTAATACAAAAATGCAGTCAAAACCATACTATTTTGACGAGGATGGTACACGTATGGCAGGTGCCTGATGACTGGCCAGACGATTGCCGGCGTGCAGGTGACAGAAGCATGACATCAACAGTGTAGTGTTGTCTTCATAAAAGAGCTTTATCTAGCGACATTCGTGGCAACGGCAATCAAAAGTGGGGTGCCGCTACCAGGCATTCATGGCATAATCCCGCTAAGCCGGGAGAAATGGGGATGATTGAAGCGGATGACGGCCTTCCTGAAAATCACATCATTTTGCGTGATCTCCATCTGGGCGATGACGTGTCTGCCTTTTATTTTTCCATTTCGTGTAACAAACAGGCAGATTTAGCTTGATAAAGCCAAGGCCTGCAATATAATTTAATTAGACGATCATTTCCGTGGCAGATAACACAGAGTGTCAAACCGTTTTTTTCTTGCATTTCAACCGTTTGGGGAAGTCCAGATATTCATTGACAACACCAGGTCAGAGGTAAGAGGATGCAAAAAATAAAAGTCGGTATCATCGGGACAGGCTACATTGGTGTCAGCCACATTGAGGCTGTACGCAGAATCGGTTTTTTAGAATTGCTGGCCGTTGCTGATGCAAACCAGGCTCTGGCACAGAAGAAAGCCAAAGAATTTTTCATACCGCGTTGCTACAGCTCACTGGAAGAGATGCTTGCAGATCCGGACATCCAGGTCATCCACAACTGTACACCGAACAATTTGCATTTTGACATAAACAAAAAGATCATCCAAGCCGGCAAGCATGTATTTTCGGAAAAACCGCTCGCCCGTGACAGCCATGAGTCCGGAGCACTTGTCGCGCTTCTGCAAGCCTGGCCCCAAACGGTTGCGGCTGTCAATTTCAACTATCGCATGAATCCGCTGGTTCAGGAAATGAGGCAGCGGATCGCGGCCGGCAGCCTTGGCAAGGTGAACCTGGTGCACGGCAGTTATCTGCAAGACTGGCTTTTGTTCGACACAGACTATAACTGGCGGCTGGAGCCGGAAATAGCTGGTGTATCACGCTGCATCGCGGATATCGGTTCACACTGGATGGACGCTGTGCAGCATCTGACCGGAGCCAGAATCACCGCAGTCTGTGCGGATCTGCTCACGGTGATCCCTGTCCGCAAAAAACCGGCCGGCCAGGTGGAGACTTTTTCAGTCGCGCACAGTGATGCCTGGGAAGAACATCAGATTACAACAGAAGATTATGGCGCTGTCCTGTTCAAGATGGACAACGGGGCCCATGGCGTTTTTTGCGCGTCTGAGGTCAGCGCGGGGCATGGCTGCTACATCGACATCGAAATCAATGGCAGTCAGGCGACGCTGAAATGGAATCAGGAGACAGCGGATCAGCTGTGGATGGGATTTAGGGATCAGGACAACCATCTGGTGATGCGGGATCCGCATAGCATGTCACCGGAAGCCCGGGCTCTTTCATACTTGGCTAAAGGACATCCTGAAGGCTGGAATGACGCGTTCAAAAACAACATCGCCAGTTTCTACCAGTATCTCGCCGCAGGGAAAAAGCTGCAAACCGATCAGCCGGACTTCGCGACGTTCGCTGATGCGGATTATATCGTACAGCTCACAGAAGCCATTGTTCAAAGCAGCAAGACCCGGCAATGGGTGGAACTCTAAGAAGGAGGACCGTATGAGCGGCTTTAAATTCTCTGTAGGCCCCTGGAACGTACACGAAGGAGCCGATGCGTTTGGTCCGGATATCCGGCCCGCCATCGCTTTTGCGGATAAGCTCGCAACATTCAGGAAAATCGGCTTTGACGCTGTTCAATTCCATGACGATGATGCTGTGCCAGAGATCAACGGACTTCGCGAACCGGAGATCATCGCGCGTGCCCGCGACGTGAGGAAAATGCTTGATGACAATGGCCTTGCCGCTGAGTTTGTCGCACCACGCCTCTGGATGGATAAGCGTACCGCGGATGGTGGCTACACAAGCAATTGTCCGGAAGACAGGGCTTACGCGATGTGGCGAAGTTTACGTTCCATCGACATAGCCAATGAGCTTGGCTGCGACAAGATCGTTCTCTGGCTAGCCCGTGAGGGAACACTTTGCGCGGAAAGCAAAGACACGGTTGTCAGCATCAGGAGGCTTGTTGATGCGGTCAACAAGATGCTTGCATATGATCCAAAAATCAAAATCCTGATTGAACCCAAACCCAACGAGCCGATTGACCGCAGCTTTTGCGGCACCATGGGCCATGTCATGGCTGTTTCGGCGATGACAGATGACCCGTCCAGGGTTGGCGGCTTATTGGAATCTGCCCATGCCATATTGGCCGGACTCGATCCAGCCAACGAGATGGCTTTTGCCTTAGCCATGGGCAAGCTGTGGGGCGTGCATCTGAATGACCAGAACGGGATGAAGTATGACCAGGACAAAACCTTTGGTGCCGAGAACCTGCGTCAGGCGTTTAACCAGATCAGGGTTCTCAAAGACCATGGCTATGGCTCCGGAGGCGAATACATCGGACTGGATGTTAAGGCCATGCGCACACAGCCGGTTGAGATCAGCTATCGCCATCTGGAAAACAGCTTGAATGTCGTGCGGCTGCTTGAAGAGAAAGTTGACCGCTTTGACAGGGACATTCAGAAAAAACTCATCGAAGCACGTGATTATGAAGCCCTTGAGATGGTTGTTCTGCAGCTCCTCCTGAAAGGATAACGGCATAACCTGGAAACAGAAGATGAAAGGAAGGCACACCATGGGAAAAGCGAAACTGGCGTACACCGTATGGCAATGGGGAACGGAAACCAAAGAGCAATTCATTCAAGCGCTGCAAGACATAACAGACGTTGGTTATGATACGTTTGAGAGTGTCAAGGCAGCCATTGATGTTTTTGATGGAAAACCGGAGCCGTTTCTGGCGATTTGCCGGGCGTACAAGGTGAAACCCAATGGCTTTTACTTCCATTTGAATGGCCAGTGGGAAAACGATGTGGAGGATGTCAGGCGAAAACTGCCGTTTATGGCAGCGTGTGACATTACGCGCATGAATGTTCAGGCGACGGGGGTCAAAGGCCGGCCTGCCAACCAGGAAGAACTGGACTATGACCTCAAAGCCATCACCGCCATTGGCGAGATGGCGAAACCATATGGCATCATGCCTTGTCTGCATCCGCATTACAACACCACCGTCATGTATGAACGTGAAATTGATTTCATCATGCAGAACACCGATCCGGAGCTGGTCGCTTTCGGGCCGGATACCGCGCACATGAAGGCCGGCGGCTGCGATCCGGTAGCCGTGATCAGAAAATACGCCGATCGCGTTCAGTTCACTCATCTGAAAGATATCACCAGCGATGGCGTCGAAGCCGCCGGCATGCAGGCTGGCGTGGAAGTGTACACAAACTTTCGTGAACTCGGTGAAGGCGTCATTGATTTTCCGAGTATCTTTCATATCCTGGATGATGTAGGTTATGA
>JAAYJD010000299.1 GCA_012523135.1 Clostridiaceae bacterium | reverse complement strand
GGGACCCACGACAGCCTCATCCGGCAAAATGGCGTTTACCGGGCGCTCTACGATACCCAGTTCCGGTCGGATCGGAACAAACAGCCGTTAGGGAAGCTGCCAAGGCCTGTTCCCTCCATCAGCTGAAGACACGCCGCATCTGGTCGCAGTAATACTGGACCCGTTCCCACTTGGCGTCCGGTGCGAGGCGGTGATCCGGACATGGAATGAACCCGCCCAGGGCGACCAGCGGCTTCAGGCGCTCGATCTCAGCGTCGACAGCCGCCTTGTCCCGGGAGAACACGACCTTGTCCATGCCACCGACCCCGCGCAGCGCCGGGCCGTAGGCGGCCCGCCAGGGCGCGATGCTGGCCCGCCAGGTGCCCACCTCGATGGGGAACATCGTGTTGACGCCGTTTTCCAGCCAGATCGGCACCAAGGTGTCGATGCTGCCGTCACAGTCGAGGGAGACGATGTCGATGCCATGGCGGTTGAGCAGCCCGGTGATGCGCCGGTAATGCGGGCCGACCTTGGCGCGGAACACCTCCGGCACGACCAGCGGTCCGTTCTTGAAGCAGATGTCTTCCCAGAAATGCCCGAAATCAAAGCGGACACCGGACTGGAGCACCCGTTCGGCCAGGCGGAAACACAGCTCGCCGACCGTGTCGATGATCTCGTCGTAGAGGGGCTCATCGTCGCTGTACAGGTAGCTGACGCCCAAAAGCCCCATCCAGTTGCGGATGTTGCCGAACAGGCTGCCGCAGTGCAGCCCCAGCGGGATCTCCCAGCTCTCCTGCTTGAGGCGCTCCAGCTCGGCCCAATCGATGCGTTCTTCCGTAAACTGCAGGCGGTGCTTGTAGTGCGCCTCCCAGGAATCCCGGTCGGTCAGCAGGTGCCCGACCTCGGCAGGGATCGATCCGGCGCCGTCTTTTTGGATGATGATTGCCCCGTCGCTGTTCTGAACCTTGCGGCTGCCATCCGGCAGTTCCTCGAGGACCTTGTGCTCGAATCCGGGAAACAGGCTGCTGGCCGTGTGAAAACAGGTGTAGTAGTTGTAGTCAAAGCCCAATTTATGCGACAGGGCCGTTTCCGCGGCGCTGCCATCGGAAACACCCGCCAGCTCCTCGGCTGTCAGGTGCCCTTCGCGGCACCATTTCTGCAATGTCTCCTGCCAGTAGCCAAAGTGCAGCACCGGCAGCCGGTCGTACGGCTGGTCGTGCATGATGGCCCAAAACCGTTCGCGATGATTCATGGTATCCCTCCACAGTCACGTTTGGATTCACAAGATCAGGTGCCGGAGTAAGAACAGCAGCATCTTCCGAACCACAACCGCGAGGTCCGGGGTCGTTTCCGTACCGGGAGCCGGGCTGAGATCGTGGTTGCCGTTCTGCACCCGGATGTAGGTGATCGCCAGGCCGGCTTCCTGACCTGCCCGATAAAAGCGGTCCACCTGGGCGATGGGCACCAGCTCATCTTTTTCGCCGTGAGCCAGAAACAGGGGCGGCCAGTCGGCCTGGATATGGGTGATCGGCGAACCCTGCGCGTAAAGCTCCGGCTTTTGCGCGTACGATCCACCCATGAAGTCCGCCAGCAGCCGTTCGATCTTGATCCGCTCCGCCGCGCTGTAGTCGGACAGGTCGACCAGGTCGACCGGCGTGGCGATGCCGACCACGCAGCGCAGCGGGCGATCGGCTGAAGCGGCCAGCATCGCCAGGTGGGCCCCGGCGCTGGCGCCCAAAAGTCCGATCCGGTTGGCGTCCAGATCGGTGGCGGCCGCCTGCCGGGCAACAAAGCGGAGCGCGTCGGTCACATCGTCCAGGTGGTCCGGGAAACGGGTCTCCTGATCGGTCAGCCGGTACTGGACGCTCACGACGGCGATGCCCAGCGCCCTGATCGGGTTGAAGATGCCTTCCAATTCACTGTTTTTCAGCCGGTGGGTGCCGCTGTTCCACGAACCGCCATGGATGTAGACGATAACCGGGCTTTGACGAAAAAGCACGCGCGTCGGCGGATACAGCACGAGTTCCAGCTCCCGGTCCGGCAGCTGCTTGTAGACCAGCGTGGTCGAAGCGGCCAGGTTCTGCGGCTTTGCAAACAGGGCCAGCGGCCGGATGCCCCGGATCGCGCCATAGAGCAGCAAGGCTGCCAGCAAGGCGGCACAGGCAACCACCAGCCAAACGCGTTTGCGTCTTTTTCCGGGCATCGCCGCACACCCTTTCTGCCAGCATGCTCACGACTCGTTGTTATCAGGATACCAAAAAGGCGCACCTCCGGCCAGACCGGCCCGGTGGTCTCGCTGCCGCAACGGGTAAGGGTTATAATGATCTCAGGGTTGTCCTCCCTAAACGGCAGGAAAGAAGGCGTTCAAGTTATGAAAGCAGCCATCGTTCGCGCAGCCAACCAGCTGAGCATCGAAGACATCCCCCTACCGGCCGTCAATGATTACGCGGCCTTCTGCCGGATTCTTTACGGGGCGACCTGTACGGCGACCGACCAGCATATTATCAGCCACACCGTGATCCAAACGCCGTACCCGACGCTGCTGGGGCATGAAAGCATTGGGAAGGTGCTCGAAATCGGCAAAAAGGTGCGCCATTACAAGGTCGGCGACCGGGTGACCAACGCAGGTATGCCGCCCATCCCCGCGCTGGGTCTGCATTCGTTTGGCGGCGGGTACGCGGAATACGGCCTGGTCTTTGACCATGCGGCCATGCGTGCCGATGGCCTTTCGGAGCAGGAGATGCTGCGTTTTACCGTCGGTCCGCGCGTTCCGTCCGCCGTCATCCCGGAGGATATTCCCGACACCGTCGCCCCGCTGCTGATCACCTGGCGGGAAACACATTCCTATATCCAGCGCATGGGGCTCAAGGAGGGTCTGCGGGTGCTGGTCATCGGGTCCGGCGGCAATGGGCTGTCCTTTATGGCCCACGCCAGGGCTGCGGCTGCGCAGCAGATCATCGCGGTCGGCAGCGCTAACCGGGCCGACCTGGCCCGTTCGTGCGGCGCGGACGACGCTTTCGATTACCGGGACGACGCCCTGGCGGATCGGCTGCGCACCGCGGCGAGAACCGGCTTTCACCTGCTCGTCGATGCCATCGGCACCGCCGGGCAAATGGACCGCTACCTGCCCTTCGCGGCAGCCGATGCGGTGGTCGGCATCTACGGCATCGAAGGCAGGCGGAACATGACGCTGAATCCCTTTGCCGCGCCGCATTCCTTTCGCTTCTACCATGACGGCTACAAGGAAATCGAAGCGCATGAGGCGGTTATCCGCAGCATCCGGGCCGGTTTTCTCAAGGCTGACCTGTTTTATCCGATGGATAAACCGTACCTGCTCGACGACCTGCAGGCTGCCTTTGCCATGCTGCGCCGCAAAGAACACCCCAAAGCCTTGATCCAGATGCATTCCGGGCAGCCGTAGGCGCGTATCCCTCGGCAACGCCAGTTCGTATCCCCGTCCATCCCGCATGACACCGTGAACCGGACGTTGGATTGACACGAGGCTTAATGGGGTGCGATAATATAAACGAACGTTCATACATGTTCAATCCATGCGCGAAAGGGTGAAGCCACGATGGTCAGCAAAACGATCGATAAGGAAAAATGCACCGGCTGCATGCTCTGCGAGGAAATCTGCGCCAACAGCCATGTCATGACCAAGGGCGAGGACGGGTACCCGGCGTTCACCAACGAGATGATGTGCATCGCCTGCGGCCACTGCTTTGCGATCTGCCCGGAAAGAGCCATCACCTTCACGTTCAGCCCGGGAACGGACCAGGCGGAGGTGGTCGCGCCTGGCGCGCCCATTCAATATCCCAACGAATTCCCGGCCGCCGACACCATCGGCACCTTTCTCTTCTCCACCCGGTCGGACCGGCTGTATGCGGACAAACCGGTGGAAAAGGAGAAAATCGAAAAAGTCATCGAGGCGATGATGCGCGCGCCAAGCGCGGGCAACGAGCAAAACAAGCATTACTATGTCTTTACCGATCCGGCGAAAATAGCCGAGATCGAAAGCCTGCAAAAAGCTTATTTCCGGGCTGTTCTGAACAAGTACAACTCGCCGCTGGCCAAACGGTCGGCAGCCTTGACGATCAGCATGAATGCCAAAGGCTCCGGCGTTCCCTTGTGGACCCGCTACAAGAATAACCTGGCGCTCACGAACAACGCTTCCTTTTCCGACAACTCGAGCGTGTCTTACCTGAAAGGGGCCAAGGTGCTGCTGGTGATCACCCACGATAAGAAAAAAGGCATGCATCAGTCCTTCTACCAGGGGGACATCAGGATCGCGGGGACGTATGGTATCCTCATGGCGAAAGCCCTGGGCCTGGCGTCATGCTGGATGGGTCTTTTGGAAATTGCGATGGGCAAAAGTAAAAAGATCGGCGAAGCCATGCACATCGGCAGCCATGAAAGCATGGGCGGAGCGCTGGTCCTCGGTTATTCCGATACACAATGGGTGGGTTATCCGCCCAGGGGACCGGTGACCCCCAAATGGCAATAAGTTGAGCGAGCGAGCATGAGCACAAAAGAGAGACTTTTCGAAATAGCGCTGAACCTGTTCTCGGAGAAAGGATTCAACGCCACCTCCATCCGGGCGATCACGCATGAGGCGGGGGTTTCCATCGCCTCCTTTTACAACCACTTCGACAGCAAGGACGAGCTCCTCAGGCAGATGTACGCCTATTACCTCAGTCAGTACATCACGGGGAAGGTCGTGCAGATTTCAGAGGAACTGCTGGACGCGCTGGGACCTGTCAAACTGTTCCAGATGATCGGCGAATCGCTGGCCCAATCGATGAAAAACGAAAAACTGGTCCGGCTCAGCCGGATCATCATGCTGGAGCAGTACACCAACCAGACGGCGCGCGCGATCACGATCAACGACAAGAAGATGCTGCTCGACGCCACCGAACAGCTGTTTATCCTGATGAAAAACAAAAAACTAATCGAAGTCGACGACCCCGCTACAATCGGGAAGATCATCGGGTACGCCTACCTGGGGTTCGCATCGGACAACGCGAACTACAGCCTGGTCGAAGGCGAGGATCCCGAAGCCAGGATCCTGGCACAGACCAAGGTCGTTCTGGATTACATTAAAAGCATATTGAAGGAACCGTCCTGATTCTGGCAGCCCCGGCAGAGGATCTTGCCATCCTTAACCTCCTCGCCCATTTCCGCTAAGGGGAAAGCCCGGCGGCAGCGCTCACAGGTGAAGTCTGACAGGTATTCGATCGCATCACAATATTTCTGCTGTCGGATCCGGTCCTCTTCGGTCACACGCGCCAGCCGGGTCACGTCACTGTTGTGGGTCATGTCCGCGATCTTGACGACCGATGCCAGCTTGTTTTGCTTCATCCGAGCCAAATAGTCCTGGTAGGACACCTCTTTGCTCTTCGTCAGCCGTTCAATGGCCAGGATGCAGTCGGACGGCACCCCATAGCGCCGCAAGGCCGAAAGGGTGACATCCGTGTCTTCCACGATGTCATGTAAAAATCCGACGATTTTGGCCTTGAGCAGAAACGCCGGAGATGCTGCGGGCCAACGCTGGACGATCGCGCCGGCCCGTTGACTCACCGTCTCAACATGCAAAAAATAGGGCTGACCGGCCTTATCGACCTGCCCTGCATGTGCTTTTCTGGCTAAGGCTTCAGCTTTGACCAAACACGCATTTAGATAAGCAGTCATATCCGTACTCCCAAATCCTGGAAAAACAAGCTTCGTTTTACTCCAACTTCTTGTAATAGCAGATGCTTTTCAGGTTGGCCGTGAAACCGGCTTTTTCATAGGCGCGCCGGGCCGGGGCGTGTCCCTCATCGAGCCCGGTAACAACCTTAACAAAGGATATGCCCTCGGCCTTCAGGCAGTCAAAGACATGCTGATAGAGCTGTCCGCCGATTCCCTGTCCCCGATAGGCGCGATGCACCGCGTTCGTGCCAACGGTGCCCACCTTGTTTCTACGGTCGACCTTATAGCTGATGAAGCCAACGACCATAGCATCAAGGACGGCAACATAGCCGTTGCTTGCCAACAGCTCATGCGTGACCGCTTGCCGCTTCTCGTCTTGCCAATTGCTGTAAAAAGCAGCATATAGCTCAGCGCCGATTTCATGCCGAAACACGTCACGGATGGGCGTCCATGCATCAATCGCGATGTCACAGGCCTCGGCGATATGGTTGGGCTGGGCCTTGACGATATGCCACTTTGGCTTTTCCATTTAGATCCCCTTTATTCGCACTTATCCTGACGTAGAAATGCCTTCGACTTCCTGTGCGCTTGACTTGATTTTATTCCCTACCTCGAGTGGGTTATATCTCTTGTGTTTGCTGCACACCAGCAGTCGTTCGCTCTTTTGCGCGTGGCGGACCTGGCTTGAGTTATAGCTTCTTTCTAATTTTCCGTCAATATTCTTGCCGCAGCCCTGTCATTGGCTTATCCATTGATCCAACTGTCATTGATCTCAACGATACGATGGGTTTGTGCTGACGTCAAACAAGCAAATGTCGCACGCATCGACGATAGCGCGTGTCGTCCAGCGTTGACCGATGGCACGCCTGTCAGGATGGCCCGGACAAACTCATCAATGATCCCGGATCTCGTCTGTTTTTCATTCGTTTGGATCTCATCCGTCTGATAATATGATTTCTCGCCAGTCTTCTTTTCAACGATGCACGCGTAGACCGGATGGTCATATATCCTCAGTGTACCGAGCGATCCGTCAATCACGGTGTTGTTTCGTTCCTTGCCATAACAGGTCCAACTGGCATGAACCGTCCCCCAAGACCCTCCCTGCATGTGCAACATGCAAATAGCATTATCCTCGACAGGGATCGGGCGGTTGTCCGCATCCTTTTTATCTTGTGTTGCGGTAATGGCAAATGCTGCGCAAACATGATCATCCAGCAGATACTGCATCAAGTCAATTTTGTGGATGCCCAGATCAAAGAGCGCGCCATAGGCAGAACGCTCGCGATTGAAAAACCAAATGTTGTTCTTATCGATTGACCAGCTCTCAGGCCCGCCATGACAAAAACGACTGCTCCACATTAAAACTTGCCCGATCTCACCGCTGGCGATTAGGTTTCGAACGAACTGGTGTGTTTTAAGAAGACGTTGGTTATGTCCGATCACCAGAACTCGATTAGATTTTGTCGCTGTATCAACCATTTTCTGGCATTCGTCCAGCGTAATAGCCATTGGTTTTTCACACAGCACGTGCTTGCCGGCATGCAGGGCATGAATCGTAACAGCCGCGTGATCGGCATTTGCTACGCAAACACTAACTGCATCGATCTCTGGCCGTGCCAACAGCATCTCAGCCGATGCATCCGCATGGCAATGATACTGGCGCGCGATCTCCAGTGCCCTGTCCATGTTCATGTCTGTCACGGCAACAATGTGACAGCCATCATGTTCCAGGTATTCCGGCAAATGGCGAACCTGGGCGATCCTTCCACACCCGACAACCCCAATATTCAGCATTCGATCACCCTTTGATAATGTCTGTCTTGTTTGGGCTGCTGCGACCAGCAACATTGGGTGGACGCTTTTCGAAAGCCGCCAGAGAGATCTCTATGTCCTCTGCCGCTTCCTGAGGCGTCATGCAGCCAACGGTTACCATATCGCACGGCCGGATGGTGTTCCAAACAAAATTCAACCCGACGAACGGTGTTACCCGCCCGGCTGCCATCGATTTTATTGTCATAACAGGCTTTTTTGCATTCCAGATAACCTTGTGGATATATTCGACTTCGACCTGCATCAGAAAACCCATGCAGTTATAAAGCTGGACATAGGTCTGAACATCATATTCGTTCATATCCGAATAGATGATCAATTCCGGCATATGGGCCGACAGGCCCGGAATCATGCCTTGGTTTCTTATCATGCTAAGATAATCTGGAAGCCTGTCAATTGTTCGTTTGTTTTTATTGACAAGTTGCTCCGCAGAACCATGATGGACTAAACAGAAGGCTGCCCCGTTTCGTCTGCTCTGCTCTATCACTTTTTCAGCCTCTCGTCTGGCCAAAGGGTTGTCATCGACGTTAATCCCTGGTGTATCAACAAGGATGAGCCCCTTTCCTGTGCGGTCTTCAGCCAGGTGGATACCGGC
>JAAYJD010000365.1 GCA_012523135.1 Clostridiaceae bacterium | reverse complement strand
GTTATGGTCATAAACAAATTCTCGCTCACAAGCCTGTTCACGCCGGGGTCAATTTCCGCCCCCGACTCCCGCAGAGCGGTGGTCACGGCGGAAAGCCCCTTCGTGACATAGATCAGGATATCCTGAAGCGCGGCGAGGCCCGGCGCTTTTCCGCAGACCCCGACCCGGGTGCAGCCCCTGTTCATTGCCGTCTCCTGGCACTGGAAGCAAAACATTGTGTTACAGTTCATCTTTCAACCTGCTCCTTTTTGCATTTTCTCTTTGATCCAAGCATAACAGAAAAAAACCACAACTTCCGTAACATTTGTTACGGGACTCACGGTTGGTCCACAATTTTTCCGAGGGCGCCGGGGTCGGAGATACGGATCTGTCTGCCCCGTATCCCGATCAGCCCGTCCCTTGCCATTGCCATCAGCTCCCTCGAAACCGACGGGCGGGCGACGCCGAGGAAATCCGCAAGATCTTCCCGGCTCATGGAGAGGGCCGTTCCGCCGCCGGGCCCGGCGGATTCGAGGAGCGCCCTCGCGAGTGTCTGCCGCAAAGAGCCGCCGGACAAAATCCTCAGCCTGCCCGTCAGGTAATAGGCCTTCCCGGCAAGGATTGAGAGCATATTCCTTATCATTTTGGAATGGCTTTCACAGTTGTTTGCGCAGGTGTGAAAGAAAAACCCCTTGGGGATTTCAAGCACCCGGCAATCCTCCGCCGCCGCCGCGTAGTTCTCATACACGGCCTTTTCGAGAAAGACATATGCCTCGGCGAAAATCTGGCCCCGGCCTTCGATCCGGGCGGCGATGCTCCGCCGGCCGTCCGCCCCGTCCCGGCAGATGATGACCGCGCCGAAGAGGAGGACATACACCTTTGAGGGGGGCTGGCCCTGATGAAATATGATCTCGTCCCGCCCGTATTCCCGCACCGACGCTCCGGCGCAGGAGAGAAGGGCCTCCGTCTCGCCGGGGCCGATCCCGGCAAAAAGCGGGCTGGTTTTCAGGGCTTCTTTCATCCGGCTCCCTCCTTATACTATTTAACGATTAATATCAAGATATCTTTACGGTCTATTTTTTGTCTGTCTGCGTTATCCTCCTTGCCGGGCGACAGCCCGCCTTCGTCGTCTGCCTTGACAGACAAAAAATATCCTCGCAAATCTTATCTCGATTGCAAACATTAAACAGTATTAAATCGTAAAACATGCGAATGTTCGCGCCCGGGGCCTGTCCGGGGCCGCTTGTCCGCATTACAGGCGCAAAAGCAGTCCCATGCTCCCCGGGGCTGTCCCGGCCGCGCCGTTTGGAAAATGGAGCAAAACGCTCCGTCTCTGAGCCGGGGCAGACAGGGTAAAAATCAAGAACGGCCTTCCTGCCAATATTTTAACATACCCACCCTCTTTTGTCACCGGTACATTGCATATTGACCCGGGGCAAAACAAAAAGTATAATATATCCGGACGGCGTTCTTTGGCGCATACTCAGGGTTGCGGGGCTTTGCGCCCTGGCCGCTCAGATAGCGCCGGACTTTATAAAAAAATCCCGGACGGGACCCTTAGAGGGGCGATTTTGTGGGCAGACCGCGCTTAAAGCTCAATATACGGAGGGTG
>JAAYJD010000298.1 GCA_012523135.1 Clostridiaceae bacterium | reverse complement strand
TGCCGCGGGGCAATTCGGCGATATGAGGCAGGTTCCGGCCTTGTTCGCGGACGTCCATGCCATAGCCAATCAGGCGGGTCGCCGAAATCACGAAGCCGCAGTAGGCGATCGGCACGTTGATCAGCTGCTCGTCGGGATTGGACAACAAGGTGCAGACCTTGATGCTGGCCGGCATGCGGGCTTGCAGCGCCTGAACCAGGTAGGCGGTCGTCAGCCCGGTGCGGATGATGTCTTCGACCAGCAGTACATGCTTGCCGGTAATCTCCAGGTCCAGGTCCTTGGTGATCCGGACGATGCCCTTCTGGTTTGTGACCGTCGGATAGGTGCCGATCGAGATGAAATCGAGCTGGATCGGCAGATCGATCGCCCGGGTCAAGTCGGCAAAGAAATAGAGCGATCCCTTGAGCACACTAACCAGGATCAGCTCCTGCCCGGCATAGTCCTGGCTGATTTCCTGGCCCAGTTCGCGGATGCGATGCTGCAGCTTCTCCGTCGAAAATCGGATTTGGCCGGCCGGGATCTGTTCCATACGGGTCACCTCGCTGTCTTTTACGCACGGCGTTTCAAAGCTGCCTGAACCGTTCGATCAGGGACTGGTAATTTTTTTTGTACACGATTTTGACGTGCACCCCGGGATACAGTTCCTGCAGGCGCTTGGCTTTTTTGTTTTTCTGTGTGACATATTTCTGGCTCATGGTTGTCAGCTCCAGGTAGGTGTTGAACTGGGGCAGATAGAAGTCGGGGCTGAAAGCCATCGTGACGTTGCCCTCGGCATCCCATTCGATCGGGAAGGTGCGCGGTTCATAGACCCAGTCGATCTGGTACATGTCGAGGATATGGGCGAATTCCTCCTCCGAGGCATTTTTAAAGACGCTCTCGCCGTTGGCGCGCTGGATGATATCCGGGCGGTCCGGCTGCGCCGCCAGCTGCAACTGAACCCGGCGGTCGATCTCCTGCTGCAGCGATTGCTGCTGCTGCAGGGCCAGGATCGCCGCCGTGGCGGCTTCGATCGAGAGGTCGGCCGTGTTGAGCACCAGATCGTAACGCTCGGGATCGGCCGAGTCGGCGGCAAAGACGGTGGTGACGAAGCGGCGGTGCTTTTTGTCGGCGGTCGCCAGGATTCGCCGTGCATCGTCGGGTGTGGCGTGATACAGGTTCTGGACCCGCTCCAGGCGCACTTCTTCCGGTGCGATGATGCGTACATGGATAGCGTCCGGATAGCCGGCGAAGATAATCTGCGAGCCGAAACCGACCAGGACTGCTGACTGGCGCCCGGCCAGTTCCAGCAGGTGCGTCTGCATCAGATCCCGGTAGGTCGGCCCCTCGCCGGATGCGGTCAGGAAAAAGCGGGCGCTTTCGGTCAGCAAATGATAATCCTGGCTGGAAATGCCTGGTTCGAAGAAGCGCTCCAGAACGGTCTGGCGGGTAAACAGCTCCCAGCCCAGCTTTTTACTGACAGCCAGGGCGATTTCATCGCCATAGCTGGCCATCTGGCGCGATACCGTGATGATTGACAACGATGCGACCTCCTGTTCTGCGAAGCGCTTCAAGGTAATGCCTTATTTTTAATTATAGCAGATGAAAAACTGTTTGACAGGAACGATTGCCAGGCGTTACTGTGTGCATAGGAAGCCCCGCCGGTGTGATGCAAACAAAGCTGATGCGGTTTTCACGGGCCCGGCCCGTCAGGAAAGGAGTGGCAGGCGCAGCTTGCCGGAACAAGATGGCTGAACGCAAAAGTGGTGTCCTGCTGCCCATATTTTCCTTACCCGGCCCTTACGGTATCGGCGACTTCGGCGCGCAGGCGCATCGCTTTGCCGAACGTCTGGCTGACGCCGGTTTCGCCAGCTGGCAGGTGTTGCCCTTTACGCCGGTCGGTTATGGCAATTCCCCCTACCAGGGCTATTCGGCGTATGCCGGCAATCCGCTGTTTATCAGCCCGGATCTGCTGGCGGCACGCGGCCTGCTCAGTGACGCGGAATGCCAGGCCGCCTATTACCCGGGACCTGCCGGGCAGGTCGACTACACCTGGCTGGACGAAAACCGCTCCCGGCTGCTAAGGCTTGCTTTCAGCCGCCTCGCTGCCGGCAGCCGCGACGAGGTC
Source organism: Clostridiaceae bacterium (assembly GCA_012523135.1). Lineage (GTDB taxonomy): Bacteria > Bacillota > Clostridia > Saccharofermentanales > UBA5734 > JAAYBY01. Next base: position 22,557 of record JAAYJD010000298.1, on the reverse strand, counting down.
ATGCGCTTTGCCGCCGCCCAGCGGGACTGGCTCGAGGACTACGCGATTTTCCGGACGATCAAGCGGAGCCAGTCTGAGCGGCCCTGGTGGGCCTGGTCGGATCCGCTGCTGCGCCAGGCCGATCCGGCCGCCCTGGACCGCTTCCGCGACCAGCACCGAGACGAAATTCATTACCTGTATTTCCTGGCCGCGGAATTCGACCGCCAGTGGCAGCAGCTCAAGCTGGCGGTCAACCGCCTGGGTGTCAAGGTGATCGGCGACATGCCGAGCTATGTTTCGGCCGACAGTGCCGATGTCTGGGCCAACCGCCAGTATTTCGAAATGGACGCGGCTGGCGCTTTCACGCGCGTCGCCGGTGTTCCGCCGGATTATTTCACGGCAGACGGCCAGCTTTGGGGCAACCCGCTTTACAACTGGCCGATGCTGAAAGCCGAAGGCTATGACTGGTGGGTCAGGCGTATCCGGGCCGGGCTGACCACGTTCGATGTCCTGCGCATCGACCATTTCCGCGGCTTTGAATCGTACTGGGCCGTTCCCGCCGGTGAGAAGACGGCCCGGCGCGGCCAATGGGTCAAGGGACCCGCGATGGACTTGTTCCGCCATATCCTGGCCGCGTTCCCCGATGCGCCGATCATCGCCGAGGACCTGGGGGACATCGACGACGCGGTCCGCGCTTTCCTGGCCCGAACCGGCTTGCCCGGCATGAAGGTCATGCAGTTCGCCTTCGATCCGGCATCGGGCGCGGAAGACCGGCCGCATCAGTTTCCGGCACATTGTGTCGCCTACAGCGGCACCCACGACAATACGACGCTGGCCGGCTGGCTCAGCCAGACCGGTGCCGAGCAGCGTCTCCTGATCGCCGATTACTGCGGCGAGGCCTCTTGCGCGGCTGTTTTGCGCTGCCTGTGGCAGTCACCGGCCGAACACATCGTCGTACCGGCCCAGGACTTGCTCGGCCTCAGCCGGGATGCCCGTATCAACACACCGGGCTCGACATCAGGTAACTGGCGCTTCCGCCTCACCCAGGCCGATACCGACCGCATTGACTTCGGCCATTTCAGACGACTCAACATCCTCTTCGGCCGCCATGTCCCGGCTGTCCAGCTCGTTCAGCATCAGGTGGACAAATGACTGGGCCAGCTCCGGATCGAACTGGGACCCGGCGCAGCGCTTGATTTCATCCAGCGCATCGATTTCGCTCTGGGCCACCTTGTAGGCCCGGTGGTGCGTGATGACGTCGTAGGCGTCGATGATCGCCAGAACACGCGAGAGCTTGGGGATCTTTTCGCCGTGCAGACCGTCCGGATAACCGGTTCCGTCCCAGTGTTCGTGGTGGTGCAAGATGAGCTGGGCGATGCTGCTCAGTTCCGGGGTCGATTTGGCGATGTTGTAGCCCTTTTCGGGATGCTTTTTCATGATGTCCCATTCGTCCGGCGTGAGGCGGCCGTTCTTGCGCAGGATGTGGTCGGGAATGCCGATCTTGCCCATGTCGTGCAGCACGGCCAACAAGCTGAGCTCTTCCATTTCGTCGATGCTCAGCCCGATGACCCGGCCGAAACTGTGGGCGATGTTGATCATACGGCCGGCGTGCTCTTCGGTCTCATAACTTTTCTCATAGAGCATTTTCTTGATCGACTGCAAAATGGCGTTGCGCGCGCTTTTGCCTTCCATCAGCTTATGCCGGTACATGCGGTCCTCGGCCAGTTTGAGCAGGCCGTCCAGGTCGGTGGAGTTGTCCATGTTGGTCGCGCTGCCCAGGGCCAGGCTCGGGCGGATCGGGTTCGCCTCAGCTTCGGCGCATAGGGCCAGGATCCGTTCCCGGACCGAAGCGGCGGTCACTTCGTCGGTGCGCGGCAGGATGACGGCGAATTCGTCGCCGCCCCAGCGGGCGACAATGTCCTCCTGGCGCGTCGCCTTGCGCATGATATCGGCGATGGCGATCAGGAGGCGGTCGCCTTCAAGGTGGCCGAAAATGTCGTTGGCGATCTTCAGTCCGTTGCAGTCACCCAGGATCAGGGTAATCGGATACTGGCGCTTGGTGTTGAGTCGCTTGAGTTCCTCCTCGAAGAAGGCACGGTTGTAAAGGCCGGTCAGGGAATCGTGGTAGCTGATATAGCGGATCTCGTCGGCTTCCTGCTTCTGGCGGGTGATGTCGCGGAACACGATGACATCGCCATAGACCGCGCCGGCGGCATCTTCAATCGGGGTCAGGGTGACATCAATGAAATACGACTGGCCGTCACGTGCCCAGAGCAGCAGTTCCGGGCCGGCCTCATCGGGCGTTTCCGACGCGGCGGCCAGGCTGAGCGGGCGATTGGTGTGCATGACATCGGTCAGCAGCCGCTGGCCGGCTTCCGCAAATGTCCAGCCGGTCAGCTTTTCGGCAGCCCGGTTCATGGTGATGACCAGCCCCGTCTTGTCGGTGGCGATGACCGCGTCGCCGATCGACTGCAGGGTGATCGTCAGGCGTTTCTCGTTAACCAGGATCTGCTGCTCGTGCTCTTTGCGGATCAGCGCGTTCACGATAATCTCCCCGATCAGGCGCACCAGGGGCAAGTCGTTCTCCAGCCAGCTGTTCTGGTACTTCTGCATCGAGAAATGGAAATAGCCCAGCCGCTCCTCCGCGAGCAGGATCGGTACGGAAATCGTCTCAAAGGGATCCTCCTGGCCAAGCGCGCCTTCCTGCCGGGCAGGCCGCTCATGACGGACATGGTAGCGGGCAGGCCGCTCATGACGGACATGGTAGCGGGCAGGCCTGCGGATGACGGGAGAGCGGAAGATCTCGATGCTGCTTTCCATGGCGTTTTCGCTGCTACCGAGCTGTTGCAGGACTTCCTCGATGGCCGCATCCATCTCCTCGGTTGGCACCGCGACAAAGCGCTTGGAGATCTGCGAGATCAGTTGCTCCATCTTGACCTGGTGGTTCAGCACGCGTTCGACAGCCATCCGCTCCGAGATGTCTTCGGCCAGGAGCGTGACCCCCAGCAGGGCCTTGTCGCCGCCGATAACCGGCCATCCGGTCAAACGCAGTGCGACGTGGCGGTCGGCGCGCGGCTGCATGGTCAGCTCGGTGCTGTGCGTCTGGCCGTCCTTGAAGCTGGAGAAAAACTGGTGGAAAGCGGGCAGGTCCTTGTAGCTGATGTAGCGGTCGGCCAGGCGCCCGGCCATCGCCCCAGCCTGTTCGGCGAGCCATTCGGCGACCGCCTGGCTCACATAGAGCGTGCTGCGGGAAGCCGATAAACACCAGACGGTTCCCTGGGCCAGGCGGGCCGGCTCAAGCTCGCCGGAGGCTTCCGCTCGCACCAGGATGACCAGCGGATCGCCGCCGCATGTAAAGTGGACCGCCGGCCCGATCGGCACGGCCTGAAAGGGGCCGGTCGCCGAACGCATCGCGTACGGGCCCGTCTCGTGCGTTTCGGTCCGGATGATTCTTTCCAGGTCCTGCAGGGCCCGCGGCGCATCGGCGGGCAGCAGGCAGTCGGTGAACCGTTTGCCGATGACCGACTTGTCGGACGGAAAGCCGAAAACGGCCAGCAGAACTTCGTTGGCCGCCAGAATGTGTCCTTTCAAATCGAGCACGGCGACCAGTTCCGGGCAAAGCTGCACCAAGAGCTGAAAGAAGGGCTGCGCTTGCAGCGCCGTCCTGGGCGTGCGCGGTTCGAGCAACTGCCGTCGCCTGCCGGTGCGGAGCATATCGAACGCGACGGTGATCAACGCACCGAGAAACGGCTCCTGGTCGGCGTCGGGCTCGAGCAGCTGGTGCAGTTTTTGCCGGTAGAGGCGCTTGTCTGACAAGGCGCGGAAAGCGTCTTCGTATTGGTTCAATTTGCGTTCAAGCCCCCGGATCGCCTGGCTTTGCTGTTCGTTGTGATGCTGCAGCCGGGCGAGACGGCGCAGGGACATGTGGCCGGCCTGGGCCAGCAGCAGGCTGACCAGCGGGTGCAGCAGCCAAAAAGTCAGTCCAGGCGCTTGCATGAGGCTCAGCAGAGCCGTGCTGCTGAGCGGCCACAGCGCCAGATCGGCATGGTAAAGGCGCCAGGTGCTCAGAAAACCGATCAGCAAACCGACCATAACGGCCGCAACCCGCCCGGCAGCCAGCCCGGTGACCAGGCAGAGCGCCAGGCCGCTGACCAGCAGCAGGGTGAGCAGGTTGTCGGGCCGAGCTTTCAGGAGCCAGACGTAATAGGCGGTCAGAAGCAATGCTGACACGATGAGGGCGATAACGGTGAAAAGGCGGCTTTTGGTCATGATGCGTCCACCTGGCTGACACTGCTGTTGCCGGACAAGATGCAAATAATGGGGCGTTCTGGCTCAAACGAGTCGGCATACTCCCCCTTGAGCATGTCAACATTGTAGCTTTTTTCAGATCAGCCATCAAGGTCTTTGGTAAAATTCATCGTCACAATCCGTGTCTTTTCCCATTTTATGGTATGATCAAAATCATGAAGGCCCTAACGGCCCGCTTCCGATCCACCCGGTCATCTGATGGAGGGATGGTTATGAACGCACAGTTTTGCCGCCACTGCGGTCAGCCTTTAGAGCCAGGCGTCTCATTTTGCGTGTCGTGCGGCAATCCGGTTTCGCAGCCCGCAGCGCCAGGTCCGCCCGTCGCCCGGCCAACCGCTCCCGTGCGTGCCCGGCGCAAGCCGTCCTGGATTCCGATCGTCATCGGCGTTCTGCTGCTGATCATGGGGATCCGGATTCCGCTGGCTCTGGCACTTGGCGAGGAAACCACCGGTACGGTCAAATCGGTAGAGCAACGCATCAACAGCACGTCCAGCAAACTGGACCACAACTACGACATCCATTACACGTTCCGGACCCGGGACGGCAAGACCGGCAGCGGCACCACCAGCATGAACCGGGTCTACAACGTCACCCGTTTACCGGCAGAGGGCAGCAGCATCGGGGTAACCTATCTGCCCGGCCTGCCGTTTGTCAATGTGCCGTCTGACCAGAAAAACATGGGCTGGTCGACCTTGATCTTTATCGCACTGAGCGCGCTGCTGCTGGTGGCCGGCATCCGCGGCACCGCTTCGGTGACCCGGGTCAGGCGCTGACCCGCACATCGCGATTGCGCCGGGAGGTCGCTATGCCGTCATCTGCACGCGCCGCCAACGCGGACCTGACCCGTATCTTCCCCGACTGCAAGCCCGTCAAACACCTGCTGGTCTGCCAGCCCGGCTGGCCGGTCGACCAGGTCGACGCCTGGATCTGGCTGCGTTGCCTGCAGGGCCTGGTCAATCGCGACCAGCCGCAGCTGTACCTGATGACGGGTAATCCGCGTGCCGGGGATGCCAAGGCTGCCTGGCACGAAGATCACTGGCTGGACTGGTACCAGAAGACCGATCGGATTCCGGTCGAGCGGCTCGATGACCCGGAAGCGCTGCTGGCCCGGTTCCGCCACCTGGTCCGGGGTTACGTGATCTACGACACCGAAGATGTCCTGCAAACGCAAAACCTGGCCATAACCCGCTGCGGCCTGGACAACACGCTGCCGGTCGCGCCGGACCAGGAGGCCTTCATGATCCGCCAGGGCCTGGTTCGGGCCGATGACCTGCGCGGCCGCTTTGCCGACGACTGGGAGGCGGCTGAATGGGCGGTCGAACACCTGTGGCCGCGCTGCAACAAGCGCATGTTCGCCAATTTCTGCGTGCATCGCCCCACCTGGTACGCCCTGGCCCACGAGCTGGAAGACTATGTCGTGGCCAACCGGGTGCTGGCCCTCGATCTGCCCCGTTCGCGCGTTTTCCGCCGCTCGCTCAACCTGTTCCGCCGCCTGATGGAGACCGCCGAGGCGCCCGGGGTGCTGCTCAACTGGCACTGCGTCTGGGACCAGGAAAAAGAATATGTTGCTGAAGCGGCAGAGCGCGGATTTTTCTCGCTGTGCTCCGTGCGGTCGCCCAACATGACCGTGCATGCCGGCGTCGGCGATCCGGACCGGTCGTACCGGCAGGAACTGCCGCCGGCCGGACAAGGCGTGGCGGATCCGGGCAAGGTCTATGTCTGCTTCTACAACAGTGACGGCGACGCCACCTGGGCCATGCAGAACCTCCATTCCGACAACTGGCTCGACCCGGACCGCGGCTCGTTTCCGTTCGGCTGGGGCTTTTTGCCCCTGATGGTGAAGCTGATGCCGGGTATGCTCCAGTTTTACCAGGAAACCCGGCTGGCCAACGACTGTTTCTGGGGGCCGTCGTCCGGCGCCGGCTACACCTATTCCTGGCTCTGGCCGGAGGACCTCGTCGATGGCTACCTCCGGGACTCGCGCCGTCTGCTGGACCAGTCGGGCCAGAACGGCTGCAATATGGTCAACTGGTTTCTGCGCGACTGGTGGCGCGAAGTCGAAGACGACCGGGCCGTGGCCCGCGAGCAGGCACTGCTGGCCCCGGGGCCCGGACTGGTCTGCGGCCTGGGCGGCTCGCCATACGCCCGAAGCAATCCGTTTGGTCCGATTCCGAAGCTGCACGCGGTGCACATCGCCAACGTCGGGCGCGACAACATCGGCGACATCATTCGCCTGAGCCGCGAATGCCCGACACGGCCGGCTTTCTATTTTCTCTTTGCCCAGATCGCCAAAGGCATCTTCCACCAGCTGGACGGCGAAATGGGCCATCTGGCGGATTATCCTGAGATCGAGATCGTCAGCATGGACCGCTTTTTCCTGCTCTTGCAAAACGCCCGGGAGCGCGGCCTGGTGCGCGAACCCTTCTATGAAAAGACGGAGGCGCTCGCCGAGACGTGGCTCAAGGCTCCCGGCCGCAACCGGCTGCCCCTGTACGAAAAACTGACCGGCGAACTGGCCCGGACGGCCAAAGCGGCTCCCGCGGAGCGCCGCCGCCGCCTGGGTGAGGCCGGCTGGACCCAGCTGGTTTCGGCTGAAATCGAACATGTCGCCCGGGACCGCGATCTGTTTCTGAACATGTTTGCCGGGCGAACGCCGCCGACCGCCGGCGAAGAACCGGACGCGCTCTTCTATGTTGCGTTTACGGTCGCCTGGGGACTGGTCCGTTCAGCGCTCGAAGCGCAGGGCATCTACGCCAACCAGCGTGACCGGTGTCTGGCGGATTTCGTCCGCTCCTGCCGCACGCTGACCGATCCGGCGCCGTTCGAAGCGCTGTTCGCCGCCTGGCAGAACTGGGAGACAAGAACCCCGCCGCTCGAACAGACCATTGCCTGGTGCCAGGCGCTCGAGCAGGCGGGCCGCGACCTGGCCGACCGCTTCGGCACCAGCGCAGACGAGACCTTTACCGGCTGGCCGCCCCGCACCATTTAAACATCTGGTTTGTCCTGGACAGCATACGAGAAGGGCAGCAAGGCCAGCTGGCCGAGCGGGATTTCAAAACGGCTTTCACCGTCCCGCCGGTAGAGGCGATCCAGTGTGTGGCCGTTATCGAGGCGCGTCAGGGCGGGTACATCGCCGCGCACGGCGATTTCCGCCACGGTGCCGTGCGGCAGGAACGACTGCAGCGCAAAGGTCTGGTTGTCGTACAGGAACAGGCCGACATCGGCCTGGCCCAGGTAGCGCACCGGCCGGGCAAAAGACAGGTATTGGCGGATTTTATCCAGCGCGGGTACCGGCAGCAGCTGGAACTTAGCATAATTATCCGGCGTGTTGAGCAGCATGACCCGCCCGCCGGCGTAGTAAGACATCCCGAGAACGAGGTTGGACAGGGCGTTTTCCATCTGCATCACGTGGTAGTTGATGTCGTTGACCTTCCATTCCAGGAAGGGATAGGCGATGGCGGTCCGGGCGTAGTCATAGCGCACGTGGTCTGACCAGCCGCGGTCGAAGGCGCCGAACTGGGCTGAGGCCAGCTTCTGACCGTTGTCGCGGATCCAGATGATCTCGTCGAGGCCGCGTGTTTGCATCGCCCGGGCAAATCCGCTGGTCAGCACGGCATCGCCGCCGTTTTCGAGGTGGCGGCGCAGCCGGCCCAGGACATCGCGGTCGCAGGTCGAAGCGGCCGTCAGGAAGACCAGTTCGGGAGCCTTCGGAAAAAGTGCGGCCGGTTCGAGCGGGATGCCGCACATCCCCAGGTAGTCATACAGGTGGTCTTCACCGCTCGAGCCAGCAGGCAGATAGACGGGGATGCCGGCCGGCTGGCCCAACTGCCCGATGACCGCGTCGAGTTCGGCCAGGCGGCCGCCCATGGACGGACGCCAGGCACCGGTGCGAAGCAGGCCGGCGCAGAACAAAGTCAGTTCCGGTGCCCCGGCCAGAAGTGTCAGGTTGGCCTGCTCCAGGTAGGCGTTGACATCGCCGCACATGATGTTGTCGATCCAGCCGCCCCCGTTGTTGTGCTCTTTGAGGTTGGCCAGGTAGCGGATCAGGGAAAACGAGGTGTAACGCGGATTCTTGAACAGGGAATAGGTCGTATGGCGGGTTTCGGTGCCGGCATGGATGCCGTCCACCAGGGCGGGCTGGTGCTCGGGGTCGTAACCGAGCCGCTGGTACGATTCGTTGTAGGTCGGGTACTTCAGGACGATCTTGACAGCTGGGTTGACCGCTCTGGCCGGACCGATCATGCAGCGGCTCAGGAAATCCGTCAGGGTGGCCATGCGGAATTCGGCCCAGTCGCGGTCTCCCTTGGCCTGGCGGCAGCGGGCGCAGGTGCAGTTGGTCAGGAAAGAGTCGTCGATGATGATTTCGTCAAACTGCGCGGCCATGCGCCGGAACAGACTGGTGAACAGCGCTTCCGCCCAGGGATCCGTGTAGCAAAACGGCTGGCCGATCCGGGTTTCATGACCTTCCTGGATGGCTGAGACCGGCATGATTGCCGTCGCCGTTGCGATGCCCCGTTCAGCGAAGAGGTGCCTGGCTGTTTCCAGTTTCTCGCGCGGCACCGTGTCGGAGCGGAAGGTCTCCAGATAGACCTTGTCCAGGCGCAGGTCGCGCAGGAACGGCGCCACATAAGCGTTGAATTCGGCGCGGTCATCCGGCAGATCCATCACATCCTGCACGGTGAAAAAGAGGCTGAGCCTGAAATTCGAGTAACGTGCCATGTTTGACCTCCTGGATAGCAGCTGCAAACCATCGCCTGCCTGATGCCATTATAGACGCCGCGGGCAGGTCCGGGCAACAGTCTGACCGCTTGACAAGGCCTTGGGGCTTGTTTACAATACAGTTAGCACTCTAAGGTGTCGAGTGCCAAAATGCTCTGGACCGGACAGGTGATGGATCATGGCAGTGCTGACTGTGAAGATTTTTTCGCTGACCAGGAAGTCGTCTGGGGCTTTTTTGTACAGACCATCGCAACATTGAAATTTGGGAGGGATTACCATGTCAATCAAGCTGATTGCTTATGACGATCAAGCGCGCAAGTCGATCGAGGCCGGCGTCAACAAGCTGGCCAATGCGGTCAAAATCACCCTGGGGCCCAAGGGCCGCAACGTGGTGCTTGACAAGAAGTTCGGCTCACCGGTCATCACCAACGACGGCGTGACGATCGCCAAGGAGATCGATCTGGAAGATCCGTACGAGAACCTGGGCGCTCAACTGGTCAAGGAAGTCGCCAGCAAGACCAACGACGTCGCCGGGGACGGCACGACGACCGCGACGCTGCTGGCTCAGGCGATTGTCCGCGAGGGCCTGCGCAACATCGCGGCCGGCGCCAATCCGATCATCATCAAGCGGGGCATCGACAAGGCGGTCGAGGCCGCGGTCGCTTCGATCAAAGCCGGCAGCCAAAAGGTCAAGGGCCAGGACGACATGCGCTTTGTCGCCACCATCTCGGCCGGTGACGAAACAGTCGGCCAGCTGATCGCCGTCGCCATGGAAAAGGTTACCGCCGACGGCGTGATCACGATTGAGGAGTCCAAGACCGGCCTGACTCACACGGAAGTGGTCGAAGGCATGCAGTTCGACCGCGGCTATGTGTCGCCGTACCTGGTCACCGACCCCGACAAGATGGAAGCGATCCTTGACGACCCGTATATCCTGGTGACGGACAAGAAGATCAGCAGCGTCCAGGACCTGCTGCCTGCCCTTGAGATGATCGTCAAGATGGGCGGCAAGCTGCTCCTGATCGCCGAGGATGTCGAGGGTGAAGCGCTGGGCACGATCGTGGTCAACAAACTGCGCGGCGTCTGCAACTGCGTTGCGGTCAAGGCTCCCGGCTTCGGCGACAGGCGCAAGGAAATGCTGCGCGACATCGCCATCCTGCCCGGAGGCGAGGTGATCTCCGAGGAGATCGGCCTCAACCTGAAGGACATCAAGCGGGAATGGCTGGGCCGGGCCAAATCGGTCAAGGTGCAGAAAGAGAACACGATCATCATCGACGGCGCCGGCAGTTCCAAGGCGATTCAGGATCGCATCGGTTCGATCCGCAAGCAGATCGAGGACACCACGTCCAGCTATGACAAGGAAAAGCTCAACGAGCGGTTGGCCAAGCTTTCCGGCGGTGTCGCCGTGATCCGGGTCGGCGCGGCCACCGAGACGGAAATGAAGCAGCGCAAGTTCAAGGTGGAAGACGCCCTGCACGCCACGCGCGCGGCCGTCGAGGAAGGGATTATTCCGGGCGGCGGCGCCGCATACATCAACGCGCTGCCGGCAGTCCGGGACGTGATCGCCAGTCTGGCAGGCGATGAGAAGACCGGCGCCATGATCATCCTGCGCGCACTCGAAGAGCCCCTGCGCCAGATTGCGATCAACGCTGGCTATGACGGGGCGATCGTCGTGGACAAAGTCAAGAACAGCGCCCCCGGGACAGGTTTTGACGTGATGAAAGAAGCCTATGTCGATATGGTGGCTGCCGGCATCATCGACCCGGCCAAGGTGGCGCGTTCCGCCCTGCAGAATGCCGCCTCAGTCGCTGCCATGATCCTGACGACCGAAAGCACCGTTGTCGACAAGCCGGAAAAGAAGCGGGAAGCACCGGCGATGCCCAACGATTACGACATGTAAACCGGTCAGCCGGCTTCCGGATCCAGCGGAACCGGCCTTGATCCAGAAGCACGGGGGCTGGCCTTCTCAAGAGGCTGGTCCCTTTTGCTTGCCGGTTCAGCCAGCAGGCGCAGCGACAGCAAATGGGTGCTGACCCCGATGCCGACCACCAGCAAGGCCAGGCGCACCCAGAACAGGCCGACCAGCCAGGCGGACAGCGCCAGGGAAGACCAGAGGATGGCCAGCGCCGCGTTGCGGGTGCGCCGCCGGACTGCCCGGTTCTCCAGGTAGGCGCGGATCGTCTTGCCGAACAGCTTGTGCCGGAGCAGCCAGTTGTACAGGCGCGACGAGCTGCGCAGATAGCAGGCCGCGGCAACCAGCAGCAGCGGCGTGGTCGGCAGCACCGGCAAAAACAGGCCGACGATGCCGACCGCCAGCGCCAGTGAGCCGGCCGCGATCAAAAGCAGGCGCATCAGCCAGGCGGGCTTGCGGCCCGCCTGCTGCTGATCGGCTGATCGAACGTGTTTCACGACTCAGATGTCGAGGCCAAGCGCTTTGGCAACCCCTTGCCCGTAAGCCGGGTCGGCTTTGAGGCAGTTGGCGATGTGGCGCCGCTTGATCATCTCCGGCGCGTCGCCCATGGCGCGGGCGGTGTTGGCGAAGAGAACCTCCTGCTGCTCGGGCGACATCAGGTGGAACAGCTTGCCGGGCTGGGTGTAGTAATCATCGTCATCTTCGCGGAAATTCCAGTTGGCCGCGTCGCCTGCCAGGGCCAGGGGCGGTTCCTTGACTTCCGGCTGCTCGGACCATTCGCCGTAGCTGTTCGGCTCGTAGCCGAGCCGGCTGCCCTGGTTGCCGTCAACGCGCATCTGGCCGTCGCGATGGTAGCTGTGCTGGGCGTTCTTGGGCGCGTTGACCGGGATCTGGTGGTGGTTGACCCCCAGGCGGTAGCGCTGGGCATCGCCATACGAGAAGAGGCGTCCCTGCAGCATCTTGTCCGGCGAGAAACCGATACCGGGCACGATGTTGGCCGGGTTGAAGGCGGCCTGCTCGACATCCTGGAAGTAGTTGTCCGGGTTGCGGTTCAGTTCCAGAACGCCGACCTCGATCAGGGGGAATTCGCTCTTGTACCAGACCTTGGTCAGGTCGAAAGGATTGTACGGCATCTGGCGGGCCTGCTCTTCGGTCATGACCTGGATCGACATCGTCCAGCGCGGGAATTCGCCGCGTTCGATGCTTTCATACAGGTCGCGCTGGTTGCTCTCGCGGTCTTTGCCGACGATGGCCTCGGCCTCGGCGTCGGTCAGGTTCTTGATCCCCTGCTGGGTCTTGAGGTGGAACTTGACCCAGATCCGCTCGTTCTGGGCGTTGATCAGGCTGTAGGTGTGGCTGCCGTAGCCGTTCATGTGGCGGTAGGACAGGGGGATGCCGCGGTCGCTCATCGTGATCGTCACCTGGTGCAGCGCTTCCGTCAGCAAGGTCCAAAAGTCCCAGTTGTTCTTGGCGCTGCGCAGGTTGGTGCGCGGATCGCGCTTGACGATATGGTTGAGATCCGGGAACTTGAGCGGATCGCGCAGGAAGAAGACCGGCGTGTTGTTGCCGACCAGGTCCCAGTTGCCGTCCTCCGTGTAGTACTTCATGGCAAAGCCGCGGATGTCGCGTTCGGCATCGGCCGCGCCACGCTCACCGGCGACGGTCGAGAAGCGGACGAAGACCTCGGTCTGCTTGCCTATTTCGGCAAAGATCTTGGCCTTGGTGTAGCGCGTGATGTCGTTCGTGACCGTGAAGGTGCCGAAAGCGCCCGATCCTTTGGCGTGCATGCGTCGCTCCGGGATGACTTCACGGTCGAAATGGGCCAGCTTCTCCAGGTACCAGACATCCTGGAGCAGCATGGGGCCGCGCGGCCCCGCGGTCATGACGTTGTTGTTGTCGCCGACAGGCGCGCCGGCCACGGTGGTCAGTTTCTTTTTCTGTTCGTCTTGCATCAGGAATCCTCCTCTGACGTGGATGTACCGGCCAGGCATTGCCGGCACAGGCCGCGAATAGAGACATGGCGCTCAAGCAGCTGGCATCCGGCCAGCTGCCCTTGTGTCAGGCGGTCCATGTCGATGGCGATGTTCTCGATTTTACCGCATCCCAGGCACTGGAAATGACCGTGCTCTTCGGTTATGCCGTCAAAACGGGTGCTGTTTTCTTCGATGTGAATGATCCGCGCCAATCCAGCTTCGACGAGGGTCAGCAGCGTGTTGTAGACGGTTGAGCGGGACAGGGCGGGTATTTCGGCTTTAAGACGGAGATAGAGCGTTTCGGCTGTCGGATGGTCAGATGAAGCCCGCAGCACATTCAGGATGCGCATCCGCTGGTAAGTGGGGCGAATCTTGTGTGCTTTGAGCAGTTGCAGGGCCGACTGATTGTCCATCTGTCCTCCAAAATAAGAATGATTCTCAAATAAGAACATAATATAATATTATGATATTCATCAGCTGATGTCAACCAGCCGTGATCCGGAACTCAAACAAGAACTCAAACAAGAAAAAGCAGGCTGTCACGATGACTGCCTGCTTTTACGTTCTGGGCACAACAGAAAATTAAGTTGGTTTGGTTAGCCGCGCAGCTTGTTGGCGACGATCTCGGCCGCCTTGATCAGGGGATAGCCGGCGGGGGAAGCGGTCAGCAGGGGATGGGTGCCGATCTGGGTCATCATCAGGTCATGGACCGTCATGTGGTTCTGGATCGCCACGCCGATCACGTTGACCAGTTCACCCAGGCTTTTGCCGCCAATCGCCGCGCCGCCCAGGATGACGCCGCTTTTGTAGGAGACGATCAACTTGACGGTCTGGGCATGGACGTCGCTGATCTTGCCGGGATGGCGGTCGATACCGCTGAAGGTTCCCGTTACGACGTTGAAGCCTTCGCTTTGCGCCTGCTTCTCGGTCAGGCCGGCGACGCCAAAGCCGGTGTCGCCGATAAAGGTGAAGTAGATGCCGACGGTGCCCTTGAACGTGCTGTAGGTATCGAGGCCGTACAGGTTCAGTCCGGCGATCCGGCCTTCGGTGCAGGCCGTCGAGGCCAGCATGACCCGGCTCAGCTTGCCAGTGGCGAAATCGACCTTCTCAGCGCAGTCACCTGCGGCGAAGATATCCGGTGCCGACGTGCGGCGGTACTGGTCAGCCTTGATAAAACCAAAGGCGTTGATCTCCAGCCCCATCGCCTGGGCAAGCTCCGTGCTGGCCTTGTAGCCCATGGACAAGATGACGGCATCGACATCAATGAGGGTTCCGTCGGAGAGCTGCAGCTGCCGGACCGCATCATCGCCCAGCAGGGCGGAAACGCCGATGCCGGTGACCACCTTGACCTGGCGGCTGGCCAGGATCTTCTCGGCCTCGACGGCAAACTCGTCATCGAAAGTCTGGCCGAGCACATGAGGCAGGATCTCGAACAAGGTCACATCCTTGCCGATCTTGACCAGCTCGTCGGAGACTTCGACGCCGATGAAGCCGGCGCCGATGACGGCGATCTTCTGGCAGCCTTCCAGCTCCTGCTGCAGCTGGTCGAGGTAAGTCTTGCTCTTCTGGATTGTGAAGACCTTCTTCAGGCCGGTACCCGGCAGCCAGCCCGGCACCACCGGCTGGGATCCGACACCTAAAATCAGCTTGTCGTACGTGATGGCATCCGTATTTTTCAAGGTGCATTGTTTGTTGGCCTTGTCAACGGACAAGACCTCGTCGATCACGATCGTCACCCCGAGCTTTCTGAGGCCTTCGTCGGGCAGGACGTTGTTGTCACTGGTTTTGACGGTTCCGAAAATATACGGGATGCCGCAGGGAACCATGACCTTTTCGTCGCGTCGGACGACGGTTACCGATTTGTCGGGATAATGGGACTTGGCGGTCATCGCGGCCACCAGGCCGGTGGCGCTGCCGCCGATCACCAATACATCTGTCTTCATCAGCAAAACCTCCCGTCATCGTTATGGGCTTATGCTCGTTAAGTCCAGCGTAGCACCGGAGTTGCGTGAAGTCAACCTGTGCGTGAGGTGGTTTTACGGCGGGTTTTTCTGTTATTTCAGGCGGCGCAAGGTCCGCGGCTGACAGAACCAGACCAGTTGACCGTGCGGCACCTGGCTGTCCATCCATTCGATCGCGGCGGCAGCCGCTTTCTTGAACGGCAGTGTGATCCCTGTCAGCGCCTGGCTCCACAAGCCGAGCGTCGGCTCGTGTCCGACGACGATCAGCTGGGTGCTCGGTTCCAGATAAGCGGCGAAGCGGAGCAGCTCGCCGAGGTCACCGTCCAGGATGGCGGGGACCGTTCGGACCTTAACTGATCCGATTTCATCGGCCAGGATCTGCGCGGTTTCCAGTGCACGGCACAGCGGGCTGGACCAGACGGCCAGAGGCGCAGAACGGTCAAGCAGGCGCTTGAAACCCGGTAACTCGTCGCGCAGCCGGTGGATGCCCCGGACGGTCAGATGGCGCTCGGCATCGGTTGTATCCGGCTTCAGATCTTCGGCGATGCCGTGGCGAAAAAAAATCAGCTGCATGGTTCGATCCTCCCGGTTTGCTTGCGGCTTCGCCCAAGCCGGCTTGCACCGCCCAGCGATCCGCCGTCCAGACCGAGCACCTGTTCGACCAGGACGGCATGCACCGCCAGGTCGTGCACGCCGGTCAGGTAAAGGTCAGCCAGCCCCCGGATCAGGATGGTCAGCATGTAGTCGGGGTAGGCGACCTGGACCAGACCCCGGTCAGACGCGGCCTTGAGTACAGACCGGACCTGGTCGAAGGCGGTCGCGCAGAGCCGGTCGCGTACCCGGGCGAACATGTCCGGGCGGTCTTTCTCCATGTCCAGGAGCGCGGCATGGCGCTCGATGACGCGAAAGAACAGCTTCAGGATGCGGCGCAGCTTGTCCGGCACGGACAGGTCATCGCGCGAGACCACGCGAAGCAGCGCCTGCTCCAAACGGGCAGCCAGGGCGTCGATCACGGCGCTGACGATCTCATCCTTGGACGCGAAATAGTAGTAGACCAGACCTTTGGCAACCGGCACATCGGCCGCGATTTCGGATACGGTGGTCCGGGCAACACCCTGGTGCGCAAACAAATGCGCCGCGCTCGCCAGGATTTCTCTGCGCCGGGATTTTGCATCTTTTATGGTGCGCACAAGCACCTCCTCTCAGGTCATTCAGCGGATTTCAGCGACTCGACCATCTTGATTTTGCGCAAACGCCCATGCATGACCGCGTTGACCAGGACGGAGAACAGGGCGGTCAGCAAAAGGGAGAAGAGGAAGCTGGTCCAGTGGATCGTCTTCCCGAACATAATCGCATCGATTTCCATCGTATCCATGACAAACCGATGCAGCGTGACGCCCAGCAGCAGGCCGGCCAGCGTACCAAAGAGCGTCAAGACGATGTTTTCACGGAACACGTAGAGCGACACTTCGCGGTCGCGGAACCCGAGTACCTTGATCGTGGCGATTTCCCGGATGCGTTCCGTGATGTTGATGCTGATTAGATTATACAGGACGACGAAGGCCAGCGCACCTGCGGCGGCAATCAGGACCAGCACCACCAGGTCCAGGCTGCCGATCGTCTTGGCGAACTCCTTTGCCAGGCTGAGGGTCAGCATGGAGCCCAGAATGGTGTCATGGGCAAGCAGCCGCTCCTGGAAGGCGGAAGCGTCGAACGCATCCGGGTCTTTGAGCGTGAACACCGCCCCGTTGCTTGCCGGCGTCCGGAAGGTGATCTGGTCGAACGTCTGGGGCGACATGAACAGGTAATGGGTCAGGTAGTTCTCGGTAATGCCGCTGACGGGTGCGGAATAGGTCCTGTTTTCCGTGTCGCGGAACGTGATGGTGTCGCCGGCATCCAGCGCGAGCAGGTCGGCCAGTTTCTCGCTGACGATCACGCCGCCGCTGTTCAGGGACAGCTTTTGGCGCGACACGCGTTCGTGCAAGTCAAAATAGCGCTCGAACGATTCGCTCTGGCTGGGTACCAGCAACGTGGCGGCATGGGTCTGGCTGGAATGGCCGACGACCACCGCCACGGATTCGGATCGGGTTTTCAGATAGCTCTCCAGGTCTTCTTCGCCGCTGAGGACGCTGTCCAGCTCGGCTTCGGCGCCGTTTTTTTCGGTGTCGATCATGACCAGGCCGTCGTAGAGGAAAATTTCGTCGAACTGCTTGCCGACGATGGCGTTGATCGAGTCCTTGAGCCCGAAGCCGGTCAGCAGCAAAGCCGTGCAACCGGCGATCCCGATCACGGTCATCAGGAGACGCTGCTTGTAGCGGAAAACATTGCGGGCGGCCAGCTTCTGGGAAAAGGAGAGCCGTTTCCAGAGCGGCGCGATCCGTTCCAGGATGATCCGCTTGCCGGGCCTCGGCGCTTTGGGCTGCATCAGGACGGCCGGGACCGCCTTAAGCGCACTCAGCGAGGCAGACAGGGCCGCCAGCAGCGTGGTGGCCAACGCCAGGCCTGTGGCCAGCAAGCCGGTCGCCAGATGGGGCGGCGTGATGAACTCGGGGATGGCGTACATGATGGCGTAGGCGTTCATGATCGTGGCCGGGAAGATCCAAAAGCCGGTCAAAAGTCCGAGAACCGCGCCGCTTGAGCTGGCCAGCAGGGCATAGGCCAGGTACTTGGCCGAGATCGCGAAGGTGGAGTAGCCGAGCGCCTTCAGGGTCCCGATCTGGGTGCGCTCCTCCTCGACCATGCGCGTCATCGTGGTCAGGCAGACCAGGGCCGCGACCAGGAAGAAGAACACCGGGAAAATCCGGGCGACGGCGCCGATCCGGGCCGCATCGTCGCCGAATCCGCTGTAGCCGGGGTTGGCCTCGCGTGTCGAGACGAACCATTCCTGGGGGATCTCGACCAGTTGGCGCTGCGCCTCGCGGATTTCGGCTTCGGCTTTGGCGATTTCAGCCAGTGCGGTTTCTTTGCCCGCTTCGTATTCGCTGCGGCCTTCAGCCAGTTCCTGCCGGGCGGCTTCGAGCTCGGCCCGGCCCCGGGCCAGCTCTTCATCCAGCTCCAGTTCGCCGCGGATCATGTCCAGCTCGCCCGCGTCCAGCTTAACCTTGGCCTGGTCGAGCCGGCGGCGGGCCAGATCCAGCTCCGCTTTGCCGCTGTCAATCTGGATTTTACCCTTGTCGAGACTGGCCTGCCCGGCCCTGACCTCGGCCAGGCCGGCCGTGTAGGCGGCCTGCTGCCTGGCCAGCTCTTTCTTGCCGGCCTCGTATTCGGAAAGCCCGGCCTGGTATTCAGCCAAACCTTCCTGGTAGGTCCGTTCAAGCTGGGCTAACGAAGTGTCCAGGAAGGCCCGGAGCTGTTCGAGCATATCCGGATCGTTCGGGTCGTAGTAGGTTTCGATGTAGTCGGCCAGTTCGGGCGAGAACTCGCGCACGGTGGCCAGCAACCGGGCGAAGTCAGCTTCCGAAAGACCCGGTCCCGGGCTGTCCGGAATGCCGGCGCGGATTTGTTTCAAGGCCGTTACGGTCTGGCTGAGCATGGCCAGCTGCTCGTTGGCCGCGTCCAGCTGCTGTTTACCTGATGCCAGGTCTTTTTCGCCCTGTTCCAGCTTCAGCTTGCCCAGGGCCAGTTCGGCCTGGGCCTGCTGCAGCTTTTCGCGGCTGTTCTGCCAGGTCAGGTAGCCGGCCAGCCAGCTGTCGTAGCCGGCCAGGTAGTCCAGCATGCCGTCGTAGTAGGCTTTGCGTCCGTCTTCCAGCTCGGTCTTGCCGTCCAGTAGCTCGGCCCGGAAGCGCGCCTCCTGCTCAGCCAGTTCACGCTCGCCGTCCTCGATCTTCAGTTCGGCATCGCGCAGGGCCAGGCCAGCGGCGACCAGCTTCTGTTCGGCCTGGCGTTTCTCGCTGAGCAGCTTGTCCTTGTTTTCTTGCAGCTTGGCGCGCAGCTCTGCAGTCTCGGCGCCGACCGCGGCCTGGCCCATGGCCAGCAGGTCGTGCTCCAGTGTGTCCAGGTGTTGGTCGTAGGCTTCCGTGTAGGCGGTCAGGGCCATGGAATCCTCGGTGCGAACCTGCACCAGCATCACGCGCTCCGCGAGGAAGGTGCTGGTGCTGACGAGACCGAAGGCGTCGATGGTGCCGTCGCCGATGTTGGTCTGGCCGCGTTCCATGCTGATGTATTGCGGTGACTGGATATGGCCGACGATGGTAAACGTCTGGCTGGCCAGGCTGTCGGCGAGCTGTTCGCCGTTGGGAACCGAAGCGGTCAGGCTTGAACCGATCGGCAGCTCTGCCGCCATGTTCAGCTCGCCGCCGCCCTCCAGCACGATCTCATCGGCAGCTTCCGGCAGACGGCCGTCCAGCAGCAGGGGCCGGTTCAGGCGGTCGCCGGCAGCATGGCTGGTCAGGCGCACGGTCAGGCGCTGGCCGGCCGGATCCGTCAGGAAAACATCCTTGAAATAGCGCGGCTCGGCCGCCTGGATGCCGGGCAGCTGGCGGATCTGCCCAATGTCTTCAGGCCTGAACCCGAGCGGGGAGAGGATGGAGAAGTCGGCCAGGTTCTGCGCCTGGTAATAGCGGTCGGCGGACAGGATCATGTCCGGCTCTGTGGCCGTGATGCCCGCGTAAAAACCGACCCCCAGGGCCGTGATGGCCATGATGGAGAGGAAGCGCGTCGCCGACTTGCGCAGCGTGCGC
The DNA here is from genome assembly GCA_012523135.1 of Clostridiaceae bacterium. Classification (GTDB taxonomy): domain Bacteria; phylum Bacillota; class Clostridia; order Saccharofermentanales; family UBA5734; genus JAAYBY01. Next base: position 3,026 of record JAAYJD010000298.1, on the reverse strand, counting down.
CAGAAATCTTTCCAGAAGGCGCGCCGGCTCATTACCACTCGATCCTTTCGACGGGCAGCGGCTGCGCATTGACGTGCTGTTCCTGGACCTGGCCGTTTTTCATCCGGATGACCCGGTCGGCCATCGCGGTCAAAGCCGAGTTGTGCGTGATCACGATGACGGTCATGCCGTGCAGCCGGCTGGTGTCCTGGAGCAGTTTCAGGATCGCTTTGCCGGTGGTGTCGTCCAGCGCACCGGTCGGTTCGTCGCAGAGCAGGAGCTTGGGCCGCTTGGCCAGCGCCCGGGCGATGGCGACCCGCTGCTGCTCGCCGCCGGACAGCTGAGCCGGGAAATTGCCTTTGCGATCCGCCAGGCCGACCTGGGCGATAACCTCGTCGATGTCGAGAGCCTGCCGGCTGATCTGGGCGGCCAGTTCGACGTTTTCGCGCGCCGTCAGGTTCTGGACCAGGTTATAGAACTGGAAGACAAAGCCGATGTCGTAACGGCGGTATTCGGTCAGCATCTTGTCGCTGTAGCGGCTGATCGTCTCGCTGTCGACACGGATCGTGCCTTCGTCCAGCTTGTCCATGCCGCCCAGCAGGTTGAGGACCGTCGTCTTGCCTGCGCCCGACGCGCCGACAACAACGGCAAACTCACCCTTTTCGATGGAGAAGCTGACTCCGTTGACTGCCTGGATCGTGACCTCGCCCATCTTGTAGCGCTTGACGACGTCCTGCAGTTCGATATAGGACATGGATTGGGTCCTTCTTTCTTTTCTTTGTGTGATTCTGTTACGGACTGACCGCTGGTCAATCATTTATGATTCTAATTGTCAGCCGTGGATGGGCGATGACGAAAGCATGTCCAATATGTGAACTCGCGCTTGGTTGTGAGCCCGCACGGATATGGTAAAATGAAAAGAAAAAGCAGAGGGTGTAGCCAATGGAATTCAATATAAGCGCCGGCCTTTTCGTCGCAGAGCAAAACTTTCTTCCGGTTGATCCAGGGACCCTATACGATGTCCTGATCATCGGGGGCGGTCCGGCCGGCATGACCGCGGCGGTCTACACCTTGCGCAAGGGCTTGTCCACGGCCCTGGTCACCGGCAACGTCGGCGGCCAGATGACCGAGACAGCCGGGATCGAGAACTACCTGGGCTACCGCTACATCAACGGCAACGAGCTGGTCGACAAGTTCCGCGAGCAGGTGATGCAGTTCGGCATCGCCTTCGAGTCCGGCCAGAAGGTGAAACAGCTCGAACCGGGGCCGGTGCACCAGGTGACGCTTGAAGACGGCCGCATGCTGCGCGCCAAGACCGTGATCGTCGCCTCCGGTAAGCAGTCCAAACGCCTCAACATCCCTGGCGAAAAGGAACTTGCCGGACACGGCGTGGCCTACTGCGCGATCTGCGACGCGCCCTTTTACGCCGGCAAGACCGTCATCGTGGTGGGTGGGGGAAACTCGGGCCTGGGCGCTGCGATCGATCTGGCCAAGATCGCCACGCACGTGACATTGGTCCAGCGCCGCGACCGCCTGACCGGCGACCAGATCCTGATCGACAAGCTGGCGACCTACGGCAACGTCCGCATCCTGCTCGAGCACGAGCCCAGGGAAATCCGCGGCGACGGTCATGTCGAGCGTGTCCTGGTCGTCGACAGGAAGACCGGCGAAGAACAAGAACTGCCCGCCGACGGGATCTTCGTGGAGGTCGGACTGCTCCCCAACAGCCAGTTTGCCCGCGGCGTGGTCGAGATGAACGAATACAACGAGATCTGGGTGGACTGCTTCTGCCGTACGCGCGTGCCCGGCATCTTTGCCGCCGGCGATGTCACGACCGTGCCGTACAAGCAGATCATCATAGCCTGCGGCGAAGGTGCCAAAGCTGCCCTGACGGCAGCAGATTATATCCAAAATCAAAAATAGGAGGCGATCATATGCCATTATTCGACGAAAAAATCAGCAAACAGCTCAAGGACATCCTCAGCCAGATGCAAAAGGACGTCAAGCTGGTCTTCATCACCCAGGAGATCGAATGCCAGACCTGCCGCGACGCGCACCAGTTCGTCACGGAACTGGCCGATCTGAGCGACAAGTTGTCTCTCGAGATATTGAACCTGGTTATTGACAAGGACCAGGCGGCCAAGTACGCGGTGGACAAGGTCCCGGCCATCGTGGTGCTCAAGGATGACGGCCAGGACAGCGGGATCCGCTTTTTCGGCATTCCGGGCGGCTACGAGATCAACTCGTTTCTCAGCGCGGTGCTGGCGGTTTCCGGCCATGTCGAGCCGCTGCCCCCGGCGATCCTGGAGCGGATCAGCAAGATCGACAAGCCGGTCCATATCCAGGTCTTCGTCACACCCACCTGCCCCTATTGCCCGGCGGCCGTCGTGACGGCGCATCGCCTGGCCCTGGAGAACAGCCAGGTGCGCGCGGACATGGTGGAGAGCAATTCGTTTGTGCCGCTCTCAATCAAGTACCAGGTCTCGGGCGTGCCCAAGACGGTGATCAACGAGATGCATGACCTGGTCGGCGCCCAGCCGATCACGGCGCTGCTGGACGAGATCGAAAAGCTCTGAGGCTGCGGATCAGTCGACAGTCTCCAGGCCGCTGCCGCCGATCGGGATCGTGTCACCGAGAAAGGCCGGTTCTGATCGGAACACGACGCAATCGAGGAAGGCCTTGAAACGGGCCGGGAACTCGCGCAGCCGGTAGTAGCGGGCGCGCGGATAGGCGCGCAGGTCGGATGAAACGCCCTGGACCTCAAGGCCCAGGCGGCTGCCGATGTAGAGCGCGCGCCGCAAGTGAAAATCCTGGGTCACGACGACGGCCTTCCTGACCAGGAAGACGTCGCGGGCCCGATAAAGCGTATCGTAGGTGTCAAAGCCGGCGTGGTCCATGAAAATGTGCTCCGCCGGCACACCTTTGTCCATCAGGTAGGCACGCATGGCGCCCACCTCGTCATAGTCTGTCCTGCCGTGGTCGCCGGAGACGAGGATGCGGTCGCTGACCCCGGCCCGATATAGCTCTAGAGCCCGGTCCAACCGGTC
>JAAYJD010000297.1 GCA_012523135.1 Clostridiaceae bacterium | reverse complement strand
CGGTTTTGTGGTCATATGCCCGGAGAGACCGGACCGGAATGCTTGTTGTACAGTCACGCCAAGGTGTATCCTGTTCATTTATGCTGAAAGTTATTGTCAATGTTTTATATTGCTGAACATTATATTATGCCAAAGCTTGTGCTTTGTCAACAATATATTTTATTTTAACGTAATCATTATGGACAACCTGAACACATCTAGCGCTGGCTGGCCGTTACATCATCTGACTGCACGCTTTCGGCATTCAGCCCAGCGCGTTCAGAATCTCGTTTCTCAGCCGGTCGAATACAGCGCGCTTGTCCGCCTGCGTCGCACGGTCCGGATCGATAGCCGCATCAGCCGCGACGGGGCCCGGCTTCAGATCCCGCTCGATGTTCGACAGCCCGCCGCCGGTCACGTTCAGCATAACCAGCTTGGAACGGCCAAGCTGGCCGCTGGCCCGTTCCTGCTGCAGGGCGGCCAGGGCAACGCCGGATTCGGGGCAGATGTCGCAGCCTTCGCTGGCTGCGAACAGCTCCTGGGCGGCCTTGGCCTCGTCGTTGCTGACCGCCAGAACCTGGCCGTTTGTCGCGCTTAGCGCATCAAACAGGCCGCCAACAGGTCCGTAGGGCGGTTTTCGGTTGGCCAGCACCTTGGCGACCAACTGGCTGCTCAGGCTGCGCGCTTCCTCCGCTGTATAGGCTTCGATGTCCCGGCTCTTTTTTTGCCAGGCGTTGTAGATCGGTAAAAACGGCTTGTTCTGCGCCAGGCGCAGACTCATGACCGTGTCGCCGAAGCGGCCATCCTGGAGCAGGCGCAGGTTGGCCTCATAAGCCGCGATCGCGCCGGTGCCGCTGCCGATAGCCTGGTAGTAGACATCCGGAATCTCGCCAATCGTCGTGACGGCCGATAGAACGGTCGTTCCCATGCCGTCCCGGCGGGCGATGTTCTTGGCGCCGCCCTCCGGCTGGAAACCATCCTGGCCGCAGAGCTCGTCAGCCAGCTGGATCGCGTCAAAATAGTCGCTGTTGTGGTCAGAAACCAGGATCTTGACCCAGGGATTGAGCGGTTTATCCTGCCAGAGTTCGCCCAGGCTCATCCGCGGCACGACGACCACCAGCGGAATCCGGTTCTCCGAGGCGACCTTGAGAAACGCGCGGGCCGTATTGCCGGCGGAAGCCACCACCAGGATCCGGCGCGATGCCCGCGGGTAACGCGCGCAGACCGCATAGGCCTCGCATTCCTTGAAAGTGCCGGTGCTCATCGTCGCACCTATCTCGGGCCAGTAACCGGAGAAGGTGATGTACAAGCGTTCCAGGCCAAGCTCCTGCGCCAGTTTTTCACTGCGGTAGGTGACCGGATAGCCTTGGCCCGGCAGCGTGCGGCCGACGGGCAGCCAGTCGGCAAAACGGAAGATGCCGGGGTTTTCCGGCCGCACCGTCAGCTGGCGCCTGGCGTACTCGGCCCGGATCAGGGCCGGTTTGGAACTGGCCGGGTTGGCCAGCAGGAAGCCGTCGTCTTGCAGCAGGTCGCCTGTTCCCAGGCAGCGCACCTGATACGTCTGAGTCATCTGGGAACCTCCTTCGGTCGGATCAATACTCGCGTTCGCGCAGGCCCGGGTAGCGTTTGTCGAGATACGTCTCGCGGGACAGGTTCAGCCGGCCGGCCTTCTGATCCGGCTTGACCGGCAAGATCCAGAGCTTGCGCTTGAAGAGCGGGTTTTTAAACAAATTGCGGATGGCCTTGCGCTTTTCCAGCGAGTCCATGCAAGCGCAAATGCAGCCGCGGGCACCGCAGAGGGCGAAATAACCGACATGGCCGCGGATGTAGCGGTAGTAATGGATCATGGAATCGTCCGGGGCGCCGAACTTGCGGCCCCAGGTGCCGCCGGCGATGACATGGGTCAGCATGTAGGCTTCCTCTTCGGTCATGTCGGCCTCGGTGACATCCAAAGCGAAATTGGGCAGGTCCTTTTTCAAAAACGGCGAGATGCGGTTGTTGAGCCCGTGGTGGGTCAGGGTGCAGCGGCCCATGTCCACATCGCCCCAGTGGAGCTTTTCCGAACCGACCTGGATGGAAACATCCGGGCGGTCTTGTTCCCGGGTGCGCGGAATGGCGTTGCCGGGGCAGTCCGTCACACAGCGGCCGCAGGAATTGCAGATGGTCCCGGTCGGCAGCACCGGATCCGGTTCCAGCTCGGCGTCGGTCAAAATCATGCCGATCCGCACGCGGGGGCCGAACTCAGGGGTCAGGAAGACCTTGCTGTGTCCGATCTCGCCCATACCGGTCCCGGCAGCCATAATCCGGGCCGACAAGGCGACTTCCGGCGGCAGCTTGCCTGGAGCCAGCGGTTCCAGGCGGCCTGACACTTCCGGTCCGCCGGGATAATGGGGCATCGCTTCCCAGCCGAAATCCTCGATAAAGCAGGTCAGGGCATAGGTCAGGCGCGGACGAAAGATCGTGTTCAGACGGTTATAGGAATAAAAGGTGTAATTATGCCAGTGCGTGCCCTCGATGATACCGCGGTACGAGCCGCGCGGGATCCGCATGGCCAGGGTGATGACTGTTTTGCAGTCCGGGTAGAGGGTCAGCGGGCTGAACATGACCGGTGCGTCCTTGTAGCGGTCGACACTGCCGATGCCGATGCAGTCGATGCCCAGTTCCCTGGCTTTTTCTTTAAGCAGTTTTGAGGTCAGTTCCATGGGGCACCTCCCGTCAATCCTGAACAGGCTTGCCTGCGCCGTCCAGCGCTGGCAGAGGCCGTCCGTCGGCATCCTGGCGCCACGCCGGGCGCTTGCGCAGGGGCTGTTTGAATCGATTCTCGACCAAACCCTGTTCGTTCAGGTGTTCGATGCAGGTTCGGCTGCAGAACATCGCCGTGCGGTCGGGCTGCCCGAGGCTGTCCGCGGGGCCCAGAACGCCGTTGGGGCATTTTTTGCACAGCTCGTGGTTGATGGCGGCCACCGTGAAAGTCTTGCCGCAGATCAGGCGGGTGGTGCTGCTTTGCCGGTCCAGCGCACCCAGCGGGCACAGGTCGACACACTGGCCGCACTGGTCGCAGACGGTCCGGTCCAGTAGCGGGTCCGATGCCAGCGGGGCATCGGTCAGGATCATGTGCCAGCGCTGGCGCGGCCCGAAGCGGGGGGTCAGGACCTGGCCGTCAAGGCCGATCTCCGCCAGGCCGCAGGCGACGGCGGCATAGGCGAAATCCACGCCGGGCGACGGCTTTCCGGGCACGACCGGCATCGCATCCCAGCCGGCCCGCTCCAGGCAGTGGACCAGGTCGAAAGTGCTTTGGGACAAGAAAGTGTCGTTCAGCCAAGACTGGCCGAACATGCTGTAATCCGCCAGGTTGGTGCCTTCCTCGACGCCGCGCAGGGCACCGCGGGTGATGCGGCGGCCGACCATGATGACCGTCTTGCCTTCCGGAAACAAGCTGAACGGATTGGCTGCGCCTTCCAGGGCGTCAAACCGGTCCCGGGCAGCAAAACCGATCAGGTCGACCCAGGATTCGCCGGCTTGTTTCAGGATGGCCTGTTTGAGCTGTTCCATCGCAAAGCCTCCCTTCAAGGCAGACAGAAGGCAGGATGAACGTGCATCCTGCCTTCCTTACGCTCAGAGCAGATCGCCGCGGCGATTCTTCTTCCAGGACTCCTGGGTACGGAAAGCGTGCTTCATCTCGCCGATGCCGCGTTTTTCCAGTTCAGCCAGGCAGGTGCGGTTGCAGATGGCTGCATAGCGATCCGGCTTGCCGGTCGGATGCAGGCGATTGGCCATGCCGCCGTTGGGGCATTTCTTGCACAGCTCGAAGTTGATCTCGGCCATTTCGAATGTTTTGCCGCAGATCGTGCGGGTGATGGTCTTGTCTTTGCTGATCGCGCCCAGCGGGCAGGCGTCGACGCAGGCGTTGCAGCGGGCGCAGACCGATGTTTCCAGCAGCGGATCGGACGCCAGCTCGGCGTCCGTGATGATCATCTGGAAACGCTGGCGGTGACCCAGCTGCGGCGTCAGGATCTCCTGGTTGAAACCCAGCTCGCCCAGGCCGCAGGCGACGGCCGCATAGTCGAAGTCCGGGGTGACGTTGGGGGCCGCCCGCCCTTCGGCAACCGGCACGCCCATCGCGGTGGTCGACATCGGGTTGGGAAAAATCGGGCAGGCTTCCCAGCCGGCGTCCTCGATGAATCGGACCAGGTCATAGGTGGACTGGGCGACAAACTGGTTGTCCAGCCACGAATAGCCGAAGTTGCTGTAGGCGTTGAGATCGGTGCCGGCTTCGACGCCGCGCAATGTGCCGCGCGGGATCATCTGTCCGACCAGGATGACCGTGTGGCCTTCCGGGAAAATGTTGAAAGGATCGTGCTGCGGATCCAGGTCGACAAAGCGATCCCTGGCGGCAAAACCGATCAGGTCGATTTGCAGCGCCTTGGCTTTCGCCTGGATAGCCTTCTTAAACTCGTTCATGCCATACCTCCTTGACCCGATAACGGTCAGTATTCATTTTTGCGCATGGATGGATCGCGCTTGTCCAGATACTCTTCACGCCAGGCGTTGATACGACCGACCTTTTCCTTTTGCTGCCAGGGCAGCATCCACAAAGAACGCTTGTAAAGCGGATTCTTGAACAGGTTCTTGATCGCCTTGCGTTTCTCCAGCGAATCCACGCAGCTGCAGATGCAGCCGCGCGCGCCGCAGATGGCAAAGTAGCCGACATGGCTCAGGACATACTTGTAATAATGAATAATCGAGTTATCCGGCTGGTCGTAGACCGATCCCCAGGTGCCCTGGGCGATGGTGTAGGTCATACGATAGGCCTCTTCCTCGGTGATGTTCATGCTCTGCACGTCCATCTCGAGATTGGGCAGGTCCTTTTTCAGGAACGGCGAGATCCGGTTGTTGAGGCCGTGGTGGGTCATCGTGCAGCGGCCCATGTCGACGTCGCCCCAGTGGATGTCCTCGCCGCCGACGTTGATGTGCAGATCCTTGTCGACCGTACGGGCCGGCGGAATCGCCTTGCCGGGGCAGTCGATCACGCAGCGGCCGCACTGGTTGCACAGCGTGCCCGGCTTGATGATCGGGTCCGGTTCCAGCTCGGCGTCGGTCATGATCATGCCCAGGCGGACACGCGGACCGAACTCGGGCGTCATGAACACCTTGGCATGGCCCATCTCGCCCAATCCTGCGCCGACACCCATGATGCGCACGCTCATGGCCACATTGGGCAGCTTGCCCGGCGCGACCGGCTCGCCCTCGCCCATGCGTTCACAGACAGCCGGGTAATGGGGGATGGCTTCCCAGCCCATGTCCTCGATAAAGCAGGCCATGGCGTAGGTCAGCTTGGGGCGGAACAACGTGTTCAGGCGATTGTAGGAATAGAACGTGTAGTTGTGCCAATGGGTGCCCTCGATAATGCCGCGGTACGAGCCACGCGGGATGCGCATGGCCAGCATGACGACCGATTTGCACTCAGGGAAATAGTTTTTCGGGTTCATCAAGGGCGGCGCGTCCTTGTAGCGGTCGATGCTGCCGATGGCGATGCAGTCGATGCCCAGTTCTTTCGCCTTGTCCTTGATCATTTGCGACGTCAGTCTCATTTTTGGCCTCCTTCGACGATTTCGACAACCTCGCCGAACTCGTTCTTGCCCCATGCCTGGCGTTTGCGAAAACCTTGTTCAAAGACATTGTCGAGCCTCTTGGCCTGGTCGAGCTCATCGACGCAGGTCCGGACACAGAGTGCCGCCAGGCGGTCGACACCGTCGCGGCCGGGAACGGCGCCGTTCTTGCAGATGGCGCACTGCTTCCAGTCACAGGCGGCGACGGGCATCTTGATGCCGCAGATTTCAATTTCCTCGATCTTGCCGCCATCCAGGGCCTGGAGCGGACAGATGCTGATGCAGCGGCCGCAGCGCGTGCAGACCGGCTTGTCCAGCAGCGG
>JAAYJD010000045.1 GCA_012523135.1 Clostridiaceae bacterium | reverse complement strand
GTCGATCAGGACCGGGCCCTGGCGGCCGCTGGAGGCGATGTAAAAGGCTTCCCTGACGATGCGGGGCAGATCCTCGGCCCGGCGGACCAGGTAAGTGTGCTTGGTGAATGGAGAACACGCACCCGTGATGTCGGCTTCCTGGAAGCTGTCGGAGCCGATTAGGGATGAGACGACCTGGCCTGTGATCGCGACCAGCGGAATAGAATCCATGTAGGCGGTTGCGATACCGGTGATCAGGTTGGTCGCGCCGGGCCCGGAGGTCGCGATGCAGACGCCGGTGCGGCCGCTCGAGCGGGCATAGCCGCTGGCGGCGTGGGCGGCGCCTTGTTCGTGACGGGTCAGGACGTGCTTGATCGAAGAGTCGAGCAGGGCGTCGTAGAAGGGCATGATCGCCGCGCCGGGGTAACCGAAAACAGTCGTGACCTGCTCAGCCTCGAGGGCCCTGACAATGGCCTGTGCGCCTGTGATCATCGGATTCGCCTCCCCATGCAGCCGGACAGAACCGGCCCGTTTCTGTGCAACTACTTTAGCAGAAGAAACGGGCCGTTGACAACTGCGGCGACGAGATGGTAACGCGGGTTACAGGTCGGGCTGGGGGTAGGTGCAGGTCTTGCCGGCAAAGTTAAGCATGACGACCTCCCGATCGTCGAGCGAGAGGACCGTTTCGGGGTTGATCGGGATCTTGCCGCCGCCGTCCGGCGCGTCGATCACGAAGCGCGGGATGGCGTAGCCGGATATATTGCCGGTCAGCTGGCGGATGATCTCGATGCCGGTTCGGACATCGGTGCGGAAATGACCCAGGCCCTGGCTCAGGTCGCACTGGTAGAGGTAGTAGGGGCGAATGCGCGCCTTGACCAGCTTGAGCAGCAGTTCCTTCATGACGGCAGCATCGTCGTTGACACCGCGCAGCAGCACGCTCTGGTTGCCCAGCGGGATGCCGGCGTCGACGATGGCCCCGCAGGCGGCGATGGTTTCCGGTGTCAGCTCGCGCGGGTGGTTGACATGCGTGTTGATCCAGATCGGCTGGTACTTCTTGAGCATGGCCAGCAGCTCCGGCGTGATGCGCATCGGCAACACGACCGGGACGCGCGTTCCGATGCGAATGATCTCGACGTGCTCGATCCCGCGCAGTGCGCTGACGATGCGTTCCAGACGGTCATCGCTCAGCGTCAGGGGATCGCCGCCGGAAATGAGCACGTCCCGGATCTGGGGACGCTGGCGGATGTAGTCGAGGGCATCTTCCAGATCCCTTTCGCTGATCGGGCGGTCTTCCTCGCCGACCAGACGGCGACGGGTGCAGTGGCGGCAGTACATGGCACATTGGTGCGTGACCAGGAGCAGGACGCGGTCAGGATAGCGGTGTACCAGGTGCGGGACCGGGCTGTCACGCTCCTCGCTGAGCGGGTCGGCCATCTCGCAGGGCAGGACCATCGTCTCGTCGATGGTGGGCACCGCCTGGCGGCGGATCGGGTCGGCCGGATTCGAAGGATCAATCAGGGAGGCATAATAGGGCGTGATCGCCATGCGGAAACGGCCCAGGCAGGCGTCGATATCCGTCTTTTCCTGGTCCGTCAGGGGCAGGATGCGGGATAATTGTTCGGCATCGGTGATGCGGTTGCGGTATTGCCAGGTCCAGTCCGACCAGCGTTCGTCCCGTTCAAGTGGCTGCATACCGCGTCACCTCCCCGAAGCGCATGCGCTGCAAGGCGGCGCGCAGGATGCCCCGAATAAGATCCGGGTAAGCCATGCCGTTGAAACCGGCCAGCATGGGGTAGTCGCTGTAGCCCGGTGCCAGGCCGGGCAGGGGGTTAATCTCGATGAACCAG
>JAAYJD010000044.1 GCA_012523135.1 Clostridiaceae bacterium | reverse complement strand
GGGCTTTAGCTGAAAGCTACGCCAAAATCCATTCATATTCGTTAGCAGAGGCGTTTAAAAAGGCTCTATTCGAAAAAATCGAAGAAGAGTATGATGTTGCAGTTTATCATGCAGCTTACAAAGAATATGAAGAAAGTGGAAAGAAAAGCCGTCCAATTGAAGAGCTCTGGAAGGAGCTTGAAATATGAATTATTCTGTCGAAGCTACTCCGCGATTTGAGAAGGAGTTCAAAAAGCTGGATGGCTATACGAGAAGAATGATTAAGGCTTGGATTGATAAAAATATAACGAACTGCACGGATCCGAGAGTTCATGAGAAAATGTTGTCCGCGAACCGAAACGGGCAATGGAGGTATAGAATCGGCGATTATCGGCTGATCTGTGCAATTGAAGACGATCGTCTTGTCATTCTTGCATTAAGTATAGGACATAGAAGCGAAGTATATAAAGACTGAAGAGCAGGACCCGAACGGTTTGCGCCGTTTAGGTCCTGTTTACTTGAAGACGATCATCTTAAAATCCGCAAAACGCCCGCCCTTTGGCCGGGGCCTTTTTATTATTCGACATCCTGCAGAGCGTCGTAGCCTTCCTCTCCGGTACGGACTTTGACCACATTCTCGACATCATAGACGAAGATCTTGCCGTCCCCGATGTTGCCGGTGTACAGCACCGCCTTGGCGATCTCGATGATCGTGCGCACGGGAACCTTGCTGACTACGATCTCGATCTTGATCTTGGGCAGCAGGTGCGTTTCGACCGCGACGCCGCGGTAGAACTCGGTGCGGCCGCCCTGCTGGCCGTAACCAAGCACGTTGATCACGGTCATGCCGGTGATGCCGACCTTGTCCAGGGCTGTCTTGAGCGCTTCGAACTTACTCTGCTTGGTGATGATTTCTACCTTGGTGAACTTGATGTCGGAGCCGGTCACGACCCGGGGTTCGGCCAGCTGGACCGGGACGGCCTGTTCGACCGGAACACTGCCGGCGCTAAGCCCGTTCCGGCCCGGATAGGCGGTCAGATCGGCGCTGACAAAATCGGCGTAGGCGCTTTCCAGGCCGTGTTCGGATACATCCAGTCCGATAATTTCCTCCTCGCGGGACACCCTGAGGCCGACGCCCCATTTGATCAGCCCGAATACGATGGTCATGGTGACAACCACCCAGGCGGCGACGGAGACGACACCGAGCAATTCAATTCCCAGCAATCTAAAGCCGCCGCCGTAGAGCAGCCCTTTCGGCATGGTGCCGCCGGCGTAGCGGTACTCGGTGGCGGAAAACAGGCCGACCAGGATCGTGCCGGTCGCACCGCAGAGCCCATGGACCCCGATGGCGCCGACGGGATCGTCGATTTTGAGCACCTTGTCGACGAACTCGATGCCGAAAATGACCAACAGGCCGGCGATGACGCCGATCGCAAACGCGCCGCCCGGCGTGACCAGGTCGGTCCCGGCCGTGATCGCCACCAAACCGGCCAGAGCGCCGTTCAGCGTCATCGACACGTCCGGTTTCTTGAACCGGATCCAGGTGACGAGCATCACGGTGACGGTAGACGCTGCCGCAGCCAGGTTGGTTGTGACGAAGATGCGGCCCATGGCCTCCAGAACCGAATCGCCGTCGGCCGATACGGTCGAACCGCCGTTGAAGCCAAACCAGCAAAACCAGAGGATAAAGACGCCCAATGCGGCCAAGGTCAGGTTATGGCCTGGGATGGCGCGCGGCTTGCCGTCCGCGTCATACTTGCCGATGCGCGGCCCTAAAATTTTAGCGCCGACCAGCGCCGCGGCACCGCCGACCATGTGAACGGCTGTCGAGCCGGCAAAATCGTGGAAGCCCAGTTGGGCCAGCCAGCCGCCGCCCCAGATCCAATGGCCGGAGATAGGGTAGATGACGGCGCTGATGACGGCACTGTAGATGCAGTAGGCGACAAATCGGGTTCGTTCGGCCATGGCACCGGACACGATCGTGGCCGCTGTGGCACAAAAGACGGTCTGGAAGATGATAAAGGTTTCCCGTGAGATGCCGGCGGGCAGCATGTCGTTGTAGGCACCCCGGGTGAACCAGTCCAGGCCGCCGACCAGGGCGCTTGAGCCGGCGAACATGAGGCCAAAACCGAGCATCCAGTAGACAACCGTCCCGATGGCGAAGTCCATCAGGTTCTTCATGATGATGTTGCCGGCGTTCTTGGCCCGGGTCAGGCCGGTTTCGACCATGGCGAAGCCAGCCTGCATGAAAAAGACCAGGGCTGAGGCGACCAGAACCCAAAGGGTGCTTGCAGAAGATAGCATATCATTTCTCCTCTCTCGTATTGGACCGGTCCGGAAGACAAAAGAAAAGACGCCTGGCCGGATTCCCGGTGCAGCGCCTTTGCTCTTGTCTGGCCCATTATAGGCCGATCACGAGATGGCTGTCAAGCGAAAATGCAAGACGATCATTACATTCATGCAAATAGACTTATATTAAGCGGATAAATCGCGTTTTTCTTTGCACAATAGAAATATGAGCATCTATTTCTTGCAAATCACCAATCGAACAAGGCCCAATCCGACTCGGCATCCGGGTCGGTCGTCTCACGCACGACCAGCTTCGCCGGCAGGCGCATCGCCCGGGGACCGGGTTGGCCGGATCGCCCTTCGGCGCGCTCGATCAGGCAGCTGGCCGCCAGGCGGCCCATCTCGGTTTTGGGTACATCGATCGTGGTCAAAGACGGCCGGACGATCGAGGCGATGAAGGTGTTGTCATAGCCGACCAGGCGAATGTCCCGGGGAATGGCCAGACCCTTTTCGCGCAGGGCGTGGCAAGCGCCGGCCGCCATCTGGTCGTTGGCCGCGAAGATCCCGTCGAGCCCGTCCGGTCCGGTTTGTTCCAGCAGGCGGCAGGCCGCCCGGTAGCCGCTGGCCTGGCTGAAGTCACCGGCGACGACGCGTCTGTCGGGAAGCGTCAGACTGTTGCGGAGCAATGCGCGGCGAAAACCAAGCAAACGGTCCTGGGCCAGGCTGCCGTGCAGCGGTCCGGCGATGTGCGCCAGCTGGCGGCAGCCGCAATCGAGCAGGTGCTGCGCGGCCAGATCCCCGCCCTCTGTCCCGTCCGCGAAAACTGAATCGAGGCCGTAACGGGTCAGATCCAGTTCGAGGCTGACCACCGGCATGGGATAGCCGCGATGCGACAAGGCAGCCAGGCTCAGGAAATAGGCTTCGTCGTGTTTGTCGTGGCTGGTGTCCAGGATGATGCCGCTGACCCGTGCCTGCGTCAGCCGGCGGATGCAGTTAATCTCGCGTTCGGTATCGTCGCGGGTGTCGTGCAGAACGAGGTCGTAGCCGTTCTGATCGAGCACCTGGTTGATGCCGTCGATCACGTACGGGTAGAAGACGCTGGTGATCCGGGTCGTGATCAGGCCGATGGTGCGGGCGCGGCGCTTTTTCAGCTGGCTGGCCATCGGGTCAGCGACATAGCCCAATTCGTCGATGGCTTGAAGCACCCGCTGGCGCAGCGGCGCGCTGACCGGCCGTGTGTTGTTGATCACGTTGGACACCGTCGCGATCGAGACATGGGCCCTTTGGGCCACTTCCTTGATCCCTGGCATGCTGCACCTCAAAAACGTTTTACATCTTTGGCCTATTTTAGGCCGCATTTGGGGCCTCGTCAAGCTGATTTCGTCGGGGAATATGGCAAAATGGCGTTAACAATCGCTTTTAATTGGTTGATATTACGGTTTTATGGCGATGAATTGACGGAAAAACGTTTTACAGCTATGCTGAAATCAGAATCAATCAAGAGAGGTGATCTCAATGGCCTGGTACACCAAGAGCTTTCGCCGCAACCTGGTCGATATGCACATCGATGACTGGGATGAGGCCTTTTTGCGTGATTTCGACCCGCAACTGTATGTTGACTGCCTCAAGACCGCCCGCATCCAGAGCCCGATGATCTATTTGCAGTCCCATGTCGGGCTGTGCAACTGGGATACCGCCAGCGGCCGCACCCACCGGGCTTTCGCCGGCAACCGCAAGCTGCACCGGCTTTTCGACTTGTGCCATGAAGCCGGGATGGATGTCGTCGCCTATTACAGCCTGATCTACAACAACTGGGCTTACGACGCGCATCCGGACTGGCGGATGCTGCATCGGGACGGCTCGCCCAGCCGCGCGGATCCGGCGCAGGGCTTCATGAGCGGCGGCCGCTACGGGCATGTCTGCCCCAACCAGCCCGGCTACCGGACCTTCCTGCAGCAGCAGTTTGCGGAATTTTGCACGGAATTTACCTTCGAGGGCCTGTTCCTGGACATGACCTTCTGGCCGATGGTCTGCATGTGCGACGCCTGCAGGCAGCGCTACCGGTCGGAGACGGGATGCGAAATCCCGGAAAAGGTCGACTGGCAGGACGAGGCCTGGCTGCGTTTCCAGGCGGCCCGCCAGAACTGGATCGGCGAGTTCGCGGCCTGGTGCACGGCAAAGATCAAGGAAATCCGGCCTGCGGTGTCCATTGAGCACCAGTTCTCGACGGTCTGCCATGACTGGCGCTTTGGCGTCGACGAGAAGGTCAACCTGGCCAACGACTACGCAGGCGGCGACCTCTATGGCGGTCATCTGCAGCAAAGCTACATCTGCAAGATCTACCGCGAGGCGACGCGTCACCAGCCCTTCGAATACATGACATCGCGCTGCGACCCGGCGCTGCGGGTCCACACGACCACCAAGACGCTCGAGGACCTGATGCTGCATAATTACCTGACCCTGGCCCATCACGGCGCGTTCCTGGTGATCGACGCCATCGACCCGGCCGGCACGATCAACCCCGCGGTCTACGAGCGGATCGGCCAGGTGTTTGCCGCCAGCATCCCGTATGAACCGTTCCTGACCGGCTCGCTGGTCAGCGAAGCCGCCCTGGTCATGAGCTACGACAGCAAGTTCAGCGCCGCGGCTTTACCGGCCGATCACGATGCGGCCGAGCGCAGCCATCCCCAGCTCAAGGCCCAGCTGGGCATGGCCAGCCTGCTGCAGGCGATGCGCCTGACGTATACCGTTCTGCCGGGCAACCGCCTCGACCGGCTCAGCGGTAAAAAGCTGGCCTTGCTGACGGACGCGCCCCGGCTGCGTCCGGAGCAGATCGACCAGCTCGAGCGGTATGTCGCCGACGGCGGGTCGCTCTATCTCTCCGGCGCAACCGACGAACGGCTGGTCGAGCGCCTGCTGGGGCTAAGGCGCGTCGGGCTGAGCCGCGAGACCAGCACCTACGTGGCCCCGACACAGGACGGACAGCGGTTTTTTGCGCCCGAATATTCGGCCCGCTACCCGCTCAGCTTCGAAGGCCGTCAGGTCCTGGTGGAAAACCGTCGCCAGCAGCAGGTCCTGGCGACAATCACGCTGCCCTATACCGATCCGGCCGATCCGGCCACGTTCGCCTCGATCCATTCCAGCCCGCCCGGACGCGCGACCGAATACCCCGCGATCGTCCTGGGCCGCTATGGCCAGGGACGTGTCCTGTGGCTTTCCTGTCCGCTGGAAACCCAGCCCCAGGAGCCGATCCGGGCGGTTGTCCGCCAGCTGCTCGAACAGCTGGCCCGGCCGGAAATAGTGGACAGCGACGCACCCGCCTGTGTCGAGCTGACGCTTTTTGAAGATGACAATCGGCACATCCTCCACTGCGTCAACGTGCAGGCGTCCCATCCCATCTGGCCGGTTGCGCCGTTTACCGTCCGCTTGAAACTGGATCGTTCGCCGCATCGTGTCCGACGCGCGCCGGATCTGACGGATGTTCCCTTTTCCATGGCGGACGGGGCGATCTGCTTTCAGACCGCTGAACTTCGTTTGTTCGATACGTATCTCATCGATTAGGCCGCCGGCTGCAGGATTGAAAGGGAGGGTAACATGTCACGTTCACAACTCGAAAAGGCCCTGGAAAATGGCCAGGGCATACTCCGACTGGCTCCCGCCTGGGTGCCCCGCTCGTTTTGCCGGCCGGGCAAGCGGATCAAGCTCCACCCGGACGACTACTATGCGCTGGGGCTGGAACGCGGCGGCATCGACGAACGCTGGTTCGCCTCGACGACGCAGGCGGACAACGGCCCGGGCACACCCGGTGACGAAGGACTCAGTTACGTGCTTCTCGACCCGGCCGGACAGGAGCGGATCCTGCTGCGCGACGCGGGCGACCTGCTGCAGGGTGACCTGATCGGACTGGACCTCTGGCGGGAGGAAGGCCGCTGGCCGATGTTTTCCAAGTTCTTTGACAACGCCGGCCCGCTGCCGCACCACATCCACCAGCGCGATGAGCACGCGGCCCGCGTCGGCATGAGCGGCAAGCCTGAGATGTATTTTTTCCCGGCCCAGCTCAATAACCACGGCGGCGAGTTTCCCTTTACGTTTTTCGGCCTCAATCCGGAAACGAGCCGGGAGCAGGTGCGGGCCGCGCTGGTCGCGTTTCCCCGGGGCGACAACAAGCTCCTGGACCTGTCCCGGGCCTACAAGCTGGTCCTGGACACCGGCTGGGACGTGCCGCCCGGCGTCCTGCACGCCCCAGGCAGCTTGTGCACCTATGAGCCGCAGGTTGCCAGCGATGTCTACGCCATGTACCAGTCCGTGCTCCTGAACGGGCAGTGCGTTCCGGAGGACCTGCTCTGGAAAAACGCCCCGCCTGAGGAACGGGGCAACATCGAGTACTTGCTCGAGGTCATCGACTGGGATCAGAATGTCGATCCGGCTTTTTCCGAGCGCCACTTCATGCGTCCGCTGCCGGTCCGGCCTGCAGACGAGATGGCCGAACACGGCTATTGCGAGGAATGGATCTGCTACCGCTGCCCGGTCGTCAGCGCCAAGCGCCTGACCGTCAAACCCGGCCGCACAGCCGTCATCCGCGACCAGGCGGCCTATGGCCTGATCTGCATCCAGGGACACGGCCGGATCGGCCCGCACGCCTTGGCCTCGCCCACCCTGATCCGCTACGGCGAGCAGACGGACGACGAGTTTTTTGTCAGCGCAGCGGCGGCCAAGGCCGGTGTCACGCTGGTCAACCAATCCCAAACGGAGGACCTGGTCATTTTGAAGCACTTCGCCCGCAACCCGGACTGCCCTGTTGCCTGAGACGACCTCCTGGTGGTAGGATAGGGCAGGGAGGTGCGATTATGGTTTCTGCGGTGTCTCTGGCTGGCATTTGCCTGACCCTTGTCCTTAGTCTCCTGTTGCCCGTTGTCATCCTGCTCGTCCTGGTCAAAGGGCGCAAAGGCGTCTTTGGCGTCTGGATCGCCGGCGCGCTGGGCTTTTTCATCCCCCAGATGGTGATCCGCATCCCCATACTTCAGGCTCTGGGCCGTACGGCCGGGTACCAGCAGTTTGCCCGCCAGGATCCGATCCTGCTGATTTTCCTGCTGGCACTGACCGCCGGGCTGTTTGAGACCACCGGCCGCCTGGTTGTCCTGAAGTTTGCCCTGAACCGGCGCTTGTCCTACATGACCGGTCTGGCGGCCGGCGCGGGTCACGGCGGCATTGAATCGATCATGCTGATCGGCATGACCTACATCAACAACCTGGTCATCAGCCTGTTGATCAACACCGGCAGCCTGGCGGTGATTATGCCGGGCAATCCTGACATGGAGGCTCAGGTGCGCGAGGCGATCCTGGGCACGGAGCCGGCCCTGTTTTTCCTGGCCGGAGCCGAACGTGTCTTGACCATGCTTTTTCACATCGCACTGTCGCTGATTCTGACGCGCCTGATCATGAAAAAACAGGCGGTGCGCGGCTTTTTCCTGGTTTTGGCGCTGCATGTCGCGCTGGATTTCATCGCGGCACTCGGCCAGCAGCAGGGCGTTTCCATCTGGGCGATCGAGGGATTTTTGCTGGCGGTCGCCCTGCTGTCGCTGCTGCTGATCCTGCGTATCCGCACCCGCTTCGGCGCAAGCCTTTTCGTACCGGCCGATCCTGGTGAACAAGCGGTCAAGGAAGGCTATTAAACCAAATGGAGGGAACACACATGATTCTGACAACAACCGAAACGATCTCCGGCAGGGAACTGGAAACACTGGGCCTGGTCAAGGGCAGCACCATCCAGTCCAAGAATATCGGTCGGGACATCATGTCCGGCCTGAAAACGCTGGTTGGCGGCGAACTGCAGTCCTACACCGCCATGATGAACGAGGCGCGGGCGCTAGCGACCAAGCGAATGGTCGAGGAGGCGCAATCACTTGGCGCGGACGCGATTGTCTGCGTCCGTTACGCGTCATCGGCGGTCATGCAGGGCGCAGCCGAAGTCATGGCCTACGGAACCGCCGTCACATTCAAGGCGATCTGAAGCGTCCCGCTCCTGTCAGGAACCGGGGCGCTGCGTGCAAAACGAGACAACAGGAACAGAAAGCCGGTTCCACGGGACAGGGAGAGGGATCATGGCATCTTTTCATTTGCGCGACATCCTGCTGGGCGTTGCTTCGGCCGCAACCCAGATCGAAGGCGGCGACACGAACAACAGCTGGTACGACTGGTACTGCCAGGGCAAGATCAAGGACGGGTCGAGTCCGCTGCGGGCGACGGATCATATCCGCCTCTGGCCGGAGGATTTTGACCGGATGCGCGACATGGGCGTCCGGACCTATCGGATGAGCGTTGAATGGAGCCGGATCGAACCGGAAAAAGGACGCTTTGACGACGCGGCCCTGGAGCAGTACCGCGCGATGCTCCAGCGCCTCAACGATCTGGGTATCCGGCCGCTGCTCACGTTGCACCACTTCACCAATCCGCTTTGGTTTGAGCAGATGGGCGCTTTCGAGCATCCGGACAGCACCTCGCTCTTTTTACGCTACGCCGCGACCGTCGTCCGGGCGCTGGGGGACCTGGTTTCCGACTTTATCACGATCAACGAACCGAATGTCTATGCCGTGCAGGGTTACCTGTACGGCCTCTGGCCGCCGGGACGAAAATCCCTGGCCGCGACACTGCGGGTCATGGCCCGGCTGGCCGAGTGCCACATCCGGGCCTACACCTTGATCCACCAGGTTCACAAAGGGATGGGCCGCACCGACACCCAGGTCGGCTTCGCGCACCACATGCGCATCTTTGCGCCGCTCAACCCGAAAAATCCCTGGCACCGCATCTGTGCGCGCGGGGTGTCCAGCCTGTTCCAGGACCTTCTGGCACAGGCGGCGCTGGGCGGCCGCTTCCGTTTTCCGCTGCCAAAGCCCAAAGCCATCCAGTCCGGCGCCTATTACGATTTCCTGGGGATCAACTACTACACGCGCTCGAGCGTGCGCGGTTTTGCCGACCATGTCCGGCCCGGCGTCCCGGTCAACGACCTGGGCTGGGAGATCTGGCCGGAAGGCCTTGTCGCCTGCGCCCGCTCGCTCTACAAGGCGTTCCCGGCACCGGTTTACATCACGGAAAACGGCACCTGCGACACGGAAGACGCCTTCCGCTGCCGTTACATCTACGAGCACCTGGCCGCTATCGCCGCCAGCGACCTGCCGGTCAAGCGTTATTACCACTGGTGCTTTTGTGACAATTTCGAGTGGCTTGAAGGCGAATCGGCCCGCTTCGGGCTCGTGCATATCGATTTTGCGACCCAGCAGCGGACGATCAAGCGATCCGGACGCTTCTATGCCGCCCTGATCGGGCAAAACGGCTGCGACGATGCGCTCTACGAGGCTTTTGTCGCGGACCAGGCCTATCCAACCCGGGCGCGGCTCGATGCAAACAGGAAAGCGCCCGGAACCGAACGGATCTGTTAAGACAGACAGAAGGAGCAGCCATGAGCCTGTACGGCCGTGTCATCTCGACCTCGTTCAAAACGTACAGTGTGCACCGGTTCAATTTTTTCACAGCCACGCTGTTCGGATTCGGCGAACTGGTGCTTAAAATCAGCATCTGGCAGGCCTTGTATGCCGCCCGGGGCGGCGCCAGCCTGGCCGGCATCTCGCTTCACGACATGATCGCCTACAACATCGTCAGCTCCTTTTCGATGTCTTTCGTCGGTTGCCGCATCATGTACGAGATCAACGAGATGGTCCAGAAGGGGGACATCGGCCAGCGTCTGCTGCTGCCGCTCGGCTTCCGGCGCCATTTCTTCCAGACCACGCTGTCCGAAAACGCCTTCTACACGCTTTATGCGGCCATTCCGCCCATCCTGGTCGCCGTCCTGGTCTATGGCTTTCGCATCGAGATCCGGCTTCTGACGGTCCTGGCCTACCTGGTCTCGCTCTCGCTGGCCCTGGTGATCCATTTCCAGGTCCAGTTCTTGCTGGGGCTTTTGGTTTTCTGGGTGCGCAACGCCTTTTTCCTGGACTGGATGAACATGGCGCTGTTCAACCTCTTTTCGGGCTCGTTTGTCCCGATGTGGTTTTTCCCCGGCTGGCTGAACACGGTTGGCCTGGCGCTGCCATTCCGTTCAATTGTCTTTGAGCCGACGGCGATCATGCTGGGCCAGACGACCGGCCCGGATCTTGTCCGGGTGCTTCTCGTCCAGGTCGCCTGGGTCCTGGTGGGCTATCTGGCCAGTACAGGGCTCTGGCGCAAGGCGCAAAGACTGGTTTTCGCGCAGGGGGGCTGACATGAAACGATACATCCGACTCACCTGGCTGACCATCGCCTACAGCTTCAAGAGCATCGCCTCCTACCGGACGGCGTTTGTCATGAACGCCCTGGCGCAAATCGTCTCCTACCTGGTCGATTTCGGCCTGACCTGGATCATGGTTAACGCGTTCGGCGCCATGAACGGCTGGACGCGTTACGAGGTGATCCTCCTCTATGCCATGAGCCTGGCCTCGTATGCCCTGGCCGGCTTTTTCTTCTTCAATATCCGCTCGATGTCGCGGGACATCCGCTCCGGCCAGTTCGACGACGTGCTGGTCAAACCGATGGGCGCCCTGGCCTACCTGATCTGCACCCGTTTCAACCGCGGCTATGTCGCGCATCTGGCACTGGCCATCGGCCTGATGGTCTTTTGCTTTGGCCAGATGGACGTGACGCTGACGGCCGGCAAATGGCTGTTTTTCTGCCTGGCTGTCCTCTGTGGCGCCCTGGTCTACGCCGGCATGTTCCTGATCGCGACGATCCCGGCTTTCTTTGTCGTCGAAAGCCGGGCGCTGGGCAACCTGATCTTCTATTTCCGCCAGATGTCCTATTACCCGCTGTCGATTTTCCCCACCATCCTGCAGGTTGCCCTGACGGTCGTGATCCCCTACGGCATGATCAACTTTTTTCCGGCCCAAGCGGTCCTGAACAAGGCGGACTACTTGTTTCTCGGCCCCCGGATCCCGGTGCTGGCGCCGCTCATCGCCCTGGCCTTTTTCATCCTGTCCGTCCTGCTGTTCCAAATCGGGATCCGCCATTACAAGAGCTCCGGCTCCTGACTGACCGGGAGGTCCATATGCCGCTCATCGACGTGAGAAATCTATGCAAAACGTTCAAGGTTCACGAACAGCAGCCCGGTTTTACGCATGCTTTCAAATCGTTTTTCAAGCGTGAGACGCGGCTGGTCCAGGCAGTCCAGGACCTGTCTTTTTCGATCGAAGCAGGCGAGCTGGTCGGTTTTATCGGGGAAAACGGCGCCGGCAAATCCACAACCATCAAGATCATGACCGGCATCCTCTACCCGACGTCAGGCGACGTGCTGGTCAGGGGCTTGCACCCGTACGAGCATCGCAAGGAGAACGCCCGTCACATCGGGGTTATCTTCGGCCAGCGCAGCCGCCTGCTCTGGGATTTGCCGATGCTGGACAGCTTCGAGCTGTACCGCGAAATATACCGGGTCGAACCGGCCTTGTTCCGGCACAACCTCGATTTGTTCCGCGATCTGCTGGATATGGGCGACTTCATGAAGACACCGGTCCGCCAGCTAAGCCTGGGCCAGCGCATGAAGGCCGACATTGCGCTCGCTTTGCTGCACAGCCCGCAGATCCTCTACCTGGATGAGCCGACCATCGGCCTGGATGTGCTGGCCAAGAGCAACATCCGCCAGTTCATCCGCGAATCCAACCGGCTTAACAAGACGACGACGCTGCTGACCTCGCACGACATGAAAGCCCTGGACCAGGTCTGTTCCCGCGTGATCATGATCGCAAAGGGCTGTCTGCGTTTCGACGGCTCGGTCGACGATTTCAAGAGCCGCTTCGGCGGCGAGGTCCGGCTCAAGGTGACGTTCATGCAAAACGATCTCGACCTGCAGCTCGACCGGATGCGCGTAATCGAGGATGCCGGCCTGGTCAAGACGATCAGCTTCCAGAAAAAAGACCTGACGCTGCAGCAGGCGATGAGTGCGATCACCGGCCGTTACCCGGTGGCCGACATTTCCGTTGCGGAAGCGGATATCGAGCAGATCGTCAAGGACCTGTACCAGAAAAGCCACGAGGAGATGAAAAGATGAACGAGGCAAGGCAACCTGGCATCACCTGCCAGCTGCGCGTCCGCTACCACGAAACCGACGCGATGGGCATCGTCCACCACGCCAATTACCTGCATTGGTTTGAGGTCGGGCGCACGGAATACCTGCGCGCGGTCGGCATGACCTACCGGTCGCTGGAGGAACAGGGCATCGCCAGCCCGGTCATTGGCATCCGCAGCCGTTACCATCACCCGGCCCGCTACGATGACCCGATCGAGCTCGAGACCTGGGTCCAGGCGTACAACGGCGTTCGCCTGACGATGGGCTATGCCGTGCGCTGTGCGGGCCGCCTCTTGTGTTCAGGAAGAAGCGAACATGCCTTCACGGACCAGGGGCGTGCCGTGGCGCCTAAGCGCAGTCTGCCCTCAGTCCACGCGATCCTGTCCGCCTGCGCGCTGGCGGATCTGCCGCTGGCGGATAAAGCCGCCCGCGCTTGACGCGAACCGGTGTGTCTGATCGATCCGGTTCTGCAGGTTCCACAAGCCAAGTTCGGTTTCGTGCAGAACGTGGATATCCGCTAACCTGCAAAACATGACATCGTCCATCTGATGGTTGCAGGAAGTTGGCATGGAAACGAAAGAAAGATTAGAATAGCCTTTTATCATGCCAGCCTAACCTTAGCAGGGGCCAAATCGTTCGCGCATCGTCCAACCTGGATAACCGACCTAAAGATCATGATAAGCGGCTATCCTAAATCTGACGTGGCGGTAGAGCAGACCATGATTCGCCAGCAGGACAGCCGCTTGATCACCAGACTGGAAAACAAACGTTTTGCCATCGCTTCATTGATGCTAAAAATATCATATCCGATGGACAAACGACTAGATGAGCGGTATACTTGACTTGTCGGCAACTGCCGGCCCGGCTGGTTAAACCAGTTAAAACGGAATATCTATCTGATGTCATGGATGCGATGAATGCCTGGCTGTATCTGGACGCTTGGCCAGACAGGAGCAAATAGCGTAACCGACCTGCTTTTCAGGTCGGTTTTTGTTTTGCAGGGATTGTTGGCCGGAACCCATCACAACCATGACTTCAGGGAACGACATCGAGGTGAGCTTTTCGGCTCATTTTATTGAGGCAAATTTGAAAGGGGACATGAACATGACCAAGCTGAATGTGATCGAAGGTATCGGTCCGACCTACGAAGCCAAACTGGTGGAAGCGGGTGTCAAGAGCATCGAGGAACTGCTGGAAAAAGGCGCGACCAAGGAAGGACGGGCAGCCCTGGCCGAAAAGACAGAAATTTCGGACAAGCTCGTGCTGCGCTGGATCAACCATGCGGACCTGATGCGCATCAAGGGCGTTCGCGGCGAGTATTCCGAACTGCTGGAAGCATCCGGCGTCGATACAATCCCGGAATTGGCCCAACGCAAGGCGGCCAATCTTTACGCCAAAATGGTCACGGTCAATGAGGAAAAGAAACTCGTGCGCAAACTGCCCACCGAAGCACAGGTTACCAACTGGGTGGAACAAGCCAAGGCGCTGGGACGCATCATCAAGTACTAAGGGACTGTTAAGAAATGAGTTGCTCTTATCTCCGAGAGATTGACA
Organism: Clostridiaceae bacterium; assembly: GCA_012523135.1. Lineage (GTDB taxonomy): Bacteria > Bacillota > Clostridia > Saccharofermentanales > UBA5734 > JAAYBY01. The sequence goes on along the minus strand of JAAYJD010000044.1, from coordinate 7,361 downwards.
AGTCTGGTTAATCTCTCGGAGAATCTGTCGTACAACTTATTGATGTACAGTCGCTAAGGAACTGCTTAATAATAAACCTTACAATATGCTATTGTCATAGATTGTTTGGAGAGATGGGATAGTTCCATTCCCCATGGAGTTCGTTTTTGCTTAAATTCACTTTTGGAGTTCCTCATCTGTTACTTCGATTCCTTTTTTGTACTCGCCATAGGCTACAACACATTTGACTTTCGGGCCAGTCTCGGTTGTCGTTGCACCAATTAAATTTACGATTACCGCCAGGCTGATAAGGGGTTTTCCTCTCCAATTTTTGCTCATGAACGAGAACAATCTGTGTTCGATCTTGTTCCACTTGCTCGTACCTGAAGGAAAATGTGATACTTTCAATGTTAAACCCAACTCGTTTGACAGGTTCTGCAACTTTACTTTCCACAGTTTGACGCGAAGGCCATTACGCCCGCCGGAATCTGCAGTTATGTAGATGCGTTCTGCCTGCGGATAGGCTTTCCGCCCCATCTCATACCACCACTTTTTGATACTCTCTACCGCAAACTCTGCCGTATCACTGCAAATACCAACATTCACAAAGCCGGCATTCTCATGATGTCATAGATCCCGTACGGGGTTGCGGGGACGCAAAACCGTGCGCGATGCACCAGTTCCATACGCCCAGGAAGTGTGTCTTGATCTGCCGATACCAGGCTTTGATCTTCAGCCGTGTCCGTTCATCTACGGGAGCTTGTTCTGCACGGTCTTCGATGACCGCTGCGATAACCTCCAGCCGATACCGCTTGTACGGGATGAGGACCAGGGTAATTCCAAATGGATGCGCTTACTGCTGCTGCAGCGCAGACGGCGTAGACGGTACACTTCTCGTTCGCCCCACGCATTGAGCGCCGTGCGCTTGCGTCGGTCGTAGTGCTTCAGCAAGCCTTGGCAGATCGGGCAGGGCAAGACTTCCGTCCCCGTTGCCTCAAACAGCCTACCTCAAACAGCCGTCACAGCGCCGCTTTATTTTTGTGTTGTGTTGTGCTAAACTAACCATGTCTTTTTCGGGGACCTCGGGATGCTCTACTGCGAATAGAGCAAGCAATCCCGGGGTCTTTTCTACACCCCTATCGTGTCGTAGTACTGGCCATTAAACCCGGCAACTCCGGCACGGGCAAATCCGGTAGCTTTAGGCTGCTTTTTCCCGGCCTAAGCACAATATGAGCAATTCAACTAAGCAGACACAAAGATTGTTCGCGCCGACTCTTAATTGGTACATGGATATTGCGACAGCCAAGAGGATCCGCAACATGCTGCCTTTGCTGGACGAGAGACAACGACGCTTATATTTGGCAAACGCACGAAACACACGAAGCCCGGCAGGACACACCCTGCCGGGTTTCGTCAGTTCGGTCATTTTTTGATCCGCTGATAAGCGATGGCATGGGTCGGGCAGACCTGCACGCAGTTCTGGCACTGCAGACAGTCTGCCGGCCGGATATTGGCCTTGCGTGTCTGATCATCGACCCGGACAGCCAGGTTCGGGCAGACTTTTTCACATTTTTTGCAGCCGATGCACAAGTCGGCCTGAACCAGGTGCGACCGCATCGACCAGCGCCCGAACAACCGCTGCAGCGCTCCGAAGGGACAGATGAAGTGGTGAAAGACCTCGGGCTTGAAAAACAGCGTCAAGACAAAGGACAGCAGGACGAAGAAGGGCAGCAGCGGTATGTTGATCTGAAGCAGGCGCTTGCCGCCGAGCAGAATCGGGATGGACAACGCGAGGATCAGCCAGGGAATCCAGGTCTGCTTCAGCCAGGCCGGTGCTTCGCGGCGTTTTCCGGACGACTTGCGGACCAGCGCATCGGCCGCCACCATGACCGTGTTCATCGGGCAGGCATAACCGCAATAGAGCCGGCCGAACAGAATGGCTGCCGGCAAGGTCAGGGCAAAAAGCACCAGCCAAAGCACCATTTTTCCGCTGATTATCACAGCCAAAAAAAGGATCAGGAAGACCAGGCGGATCAAGGTAATCTGTGTTTTTCGTGACATGAAGCAACCTCCGGGTTCACAATCTGGGTTGATTGTACTTGCGAAAAAGCCCATCGGGCGTTACATTGGTAACACCCGATCGACTTTTTCTTTTTGTGATGGGAGGATGAGCATGGAGCCGATTCGCCCCAAACCCCAGGCCTGGCTCGCCCTGGCCAAACGCGTACCGCTGCTGGCCTTGCTCGGGGACGACGCACTGGCCGCGTGGCTCGACCAGCCGGGCGTGCAGGTCCGGCGCTATGCGCCGGGTGAGCTGATCCACCTGGCCGATGAGCCCTGCCGGGGTATCGAGGCCATCGTCTCGGGACAGGTCACCATCGAGCACAGTGACGAGCATGGCCGTTTTGAGGTGATCACAGAAGTGGGGGATGGCGACCTGCTGGGCGGCCAGGTGGTTTTTTCCCGGCAGCCGGTCTACCCCATGACCTTGATTGCGGCAAGTGAAACCGTCCTGATCGCCCTGGAGCGATCGCTTCTGGTCAGGCTGCTGCAGGAAAATGAACTTTTCCTGATGGCTTTTCTGCGCCTGATGTCGGATAACGCCTCGCGCCTGAGCGATAAGATCCGCCAGACGCTGCGCCGGTCGATCCGCGAAAACCTGATCGGGCTGATCGCCCGGGAAATCAGGCGCCAGGGCACGACGTCCATTCGCCTGCCGCTGAGCAAGAAGGCGCTGGCCGACCGCTGGGGCGTCCAGCGGACCTCGATCTCGCGCGAACTGCAAAAGATGCGCCGGGAGCATCTGCTGACGGTCGCGGGGTCCCGCCTTACATGGCTTGGGCCTGACGTTTCTGCCGGACAACAGCCAGCGATACCGCCAGCAGCGCGGCCGCAAACCCGAGCTGGATCAGCATCGCCTGAATGACCGGCTGCAGCGTTTGCAGGCTCAGGAGCGGCAGGCTGTCCAGGGTGTTGACAGCCCGTACATACCAGTAGGTCGGAGTGAAGCTGGCCAGCGTATGGACGGCATCGCCCAGCAAGTCCTGGGGCACGAAAACGCCGCTGATAAAGCAGGTTCCCAGGGCGAGCACATTGGCGATCGACTGCTGGACCGCGCGGCTTTTGATCAGCTGGCTGATCAAGAAACTGAGGCTGAGGCAGGCCAGGGTGAAGACCAGGGCGTTTGCGGCCAGCAGGATAAATTCCATGACCGGCAGCTCGCGCGCGCCCAACAGCAGGCTGATCACGATCATCAGCAGCCAGGTCAGGAGGGCAAAGACCAAACAGGCCAGCATCAGCTGCAGGTTGAACCGGACCAGGCGGACGGGAGCGCTGAGGTTGCGCCGCCTGAGATCCGGCTGGTTGAAGACCAGCAGGATCGAGGTAATCCCCAGGATCATGACGGCCATCATCGAATAAGCCAAGTAGATAAAGAAATAGGCCGCCCGGTTGATGCCTTTTTTCTCGCCGGCGGTCAGTTGGACGGCGGCTTGGGCCGTCAGGTCGGCCTGAACCGCACCGCTGACGGCTTCGGCTGTCCAGCCGTCCAGCGTCTGCACGTAGAGCGAAGAGAGACGCAGGTAACGTTCGACCAGCAGATCCATCGTCGTTGCGGACCAGCCGTCCAGGCTCAAGGTCCGTTCCAGGCTCAGCCCGTCGCGATCGCCGGCCATCAGGCGGACGCCGAATCCAGCGGGGATCCTGAGCACATAGGTCACATCGCGATAGAAGAGCGCGTCCTGGATGGCCTCTTTTTCATCTGGAATCGGGATGATCCGGGCCTGCTGCCCGAGCCAGCTGACCAGGCTGTCCGTATACGGATCGCCCCGATCGTCCTGAAACACGGCGATACGCGGCTTGACCGGCTCGAAGACCGCGTCCCCGGGGTTCCTGAAGAAAAGGGTCAGCATGATCACCAGGAAGACAAAGATGAACAGGTAGGTCAAAAGGGACGGCAGATTCCTGCGGATGACTTTGAAACAGGCATTAAAGACTTGCATATCGCTGCCTCCTTACAACCAGGACGATGACGCCAAACAACAGCGCCGACAAGATCAGCTGCAGCCCCATATTGATCAGGCTGCGCTGCGGCGAATCGTAATAGTAAAGCGCGTAGAACGCGTCGCTGATCAGGTTGGCGGGGTTGAGATAGCTGATCGGCGGGAACGCCTTGACCGTCATGTACTTGATGTCGACGATCATCAGGCCGGACAGGAAGGAGCAGATCATGGAGAACCCGATCAGGCTGGCGTTCTTGATGCTTTCGGACAGCCGGCTGACCGCCCCGATGAAGCCCCCGACAGAAACGCCCAGCAGACTGCCGGTCAGCGTGGCCAGGAGGATCATGCCGGTCCGGCTGCCGAACGGGATGCCCAGAACCAGGCGCAGGAAGCCCAACAGGAGCAGCATAGACACGATCTGGATTGTCAGGGCTGCCAGCAGCGAGCCGGCGAAAATACGCAGTTTGGGGACCGGCGCGACGCTGAGCCTGGCGGCCTGGCTGGACAGGTTCGGCTGGATGGCGATCACTTCTTTGAGCCCCCAGAATCCGCCGTACAGGCAGGCCATGGCGATCAGGGCGTAATAGTAAGTCAGGACCTGGTCGGCCTTGGCCGAGCCGATCGGCTTGTCCGTGATCAGATCCAGGCGCTGGCCGGCCGCTGCGAGCAGCGGCTCCAGCAACTGGCTGTCTGTGGCCAGGATATGCTCCATGGCGGCGCGAGTCTGCAGGTAGTCGTCGGCAAAAACCTTGAGGATCGTCTGGCGGATGCCCGAGCCGGAGACGACAACCGTCAGCGGATCCCCGGGCACCAGGTATCCGGCGATGCTCTCCTGGCGCAGCAGGTCGTCCGCACCCGCCGTTTCGGTGTGCTCGATGCGGAACAAGGCGGTCTCGCCCGTTGCGGTGGCGGCCAGAACCTGCCGCAAGGCTGGATCGGCCTGGTAAGCGTCGTTGGTCACCACGGCGATGGGAATCGTGCTGAAGGTGTCATTTTCATTGAGGTTGGCGAAAGCCATGCTGAAAAAGGTTGCCAGGATCAGGGGGAAGAGCAACGTCCAGAACAGCATCTGGCGGTCCCTGACCGACGCCCTGAGCCGAATCGAATAAAGATGCCAGAACATGGGAAGCCTCCTAATTGCTGTTGTCGCGCAGCTGCTTGCCTGTGATTTCCAGAAAGACATCGTTGAGCGTGGGCAGTTCGCAGTAGAGCTGGCCATAGGCGATGCGGTTTGTGTTCAGGTAATCGAGCACGGTGCCCAAGGCGCTGCCCTGGCGCTCAGCCTTGATGATCAGGCGGTTGTCTTTGACATCGGCTGTCAGGATGGCCGGCAGATTGCACAGGGATTCGGTCAGGCCGGGTTGAGGGTTAAGCAGTTCGACCGTGATTTTTTCACCGGTCCGGATCATGCGCTTGAGCTCGTCGCTGGTCCCGCTGGCGATAACCTTGCCCCGGTCCATGATGGCGATACGGCTGCAGATCTGCTCGACTTCCTCCATATAATGCGAGGTGTAGATGACCGTCGCGCCCTGCCGGTTCAGCTCCAGAATGCCTTCCAGGATGTTGTTGCGGCTCTGCGGGTCGACCGCGACCGTGGGTTCATCCAGGAAGATCAGCTTCGGTTTGTGGGCGATGCCGCAGGCGATGTTCAGCCGGCGCAGCAGGCCACCGCTCAGTTTCCTGGGCAGGAAGCGGCTGAAATCCTCGAGGCCGACAAAGGCGATCGCCTCATCGACCAGAACCTGCCGCTGGCGCCGGTCCGTCACGTACAGGCCGCAAAAGTAGTCGATGTTCTCCCGTACGGTCAATTCATCGAAGACGGCGACATTTTGCATGACGATCCCGATGTCGCGCTTGATATCGTAGGCATCGGGCCGCATCGGGCGGCCAAACAGTTCGACGGTGCCCATCGAGAACTTAAGCAGAGCCAGCATGCAGTTGATGGCCGTGGTCTTGCCCGAGCCGTTGGGGCCAAGCAGCCCGAACACCTCGCCGGCCTGTACATCGAGGTTGAAATGGTCTAAAGCGACCAGGTCGCCGTAACGCTTGACCAGCTGTTCGACTTTGACAATCATGGTGAACGCCTCCTGTTTTGCGGATAAATCCTGCGACTTGTCCCGGTATGCCCTTATTGTGCCAGCCGCCGGGATGGCGCACCAGTGAAACCTGTCACGACTTTTTTGCCGGACATGACAAATGTCATGTGGTTCCTTTAGGCGATCAATCTGGTATCATGGAGCGTGTGCACGGCAATCGCACCGAGACAGAGACAGGGAGGAACACACATGAGCGAATTTTTAGAAGCCGTTATGGTGATCAGCTTCGGGGTATCGTGGCCATTGTCCATTCGCAAGTCCTGGGTATCGCGCACGGCCAGGGGCAAGAGCCTGATCTTCATGGTCCTGATCTTCTTTGGCTACATCAGCGGCATCTTGTCCAAAATCACGGCCCTGGTCATCGACGGCAAGCCGATCACCTATGTATTCGCATTCTATGTGCTGAACGCGGTTATGGTCGCGATCGATATTGTATTGTATTTCCGTAACAAGAAACTGGATGCGATCGCCGCCGGACAGGAGCTCTAGGTCATGACGGTTCTGCGCGATCTTGTCTATGCTCCGCAACTGGGTGCGTTTGGCCAGCTGGACATGTATCTGCCAGAGGACGCCGCCGCCTGCCCGCTGCTGATTTTTTTCCATGGCGGCGGCTTGTGCGCGGGCGACCGCGGCGACGGCCAAAACCCGGTCTTTCTGCGCCTGGCCCGCTCCGGTATCGCGGTGGCCGCGGTGTCCTATCGCTTGTACCGGTTCTTGCCGCCATCGCCCGGGGAGGATCCGCAATTGAGCGCGGATTCGCCGCGTTACCCGGACTTTATCGAGGACGGCGCGGCGGCGACCGCCTGGCTGATGCAGAGCGGCCGGCAGCACCATGCCTTCAGCAGCTGGTATGTCGGCGGATCGTCCGCGGGCGCCTATTTGGCCATGATGCTGTTTTTCGACACGCGCTTCCTGGGCCGGCATGGCATCGACGCGCGTGCGCTGGACGGTTTCTTTTTTGACGCCGGCCAGCCGACCGTGCATTTCAACGTTTTGGCTGAGCGCGGCCTGGACAGCCGCCTGGTACGCGTCGATCCGGCCGCCCCGCTTTACTGGGCCGACGCCACCCTCGCCCGGGGCGGCATGCCGAAAATCCGCATTGTCTATGCGGAACGGGATATCGTCAACCGGCAGGAGCAAAACCGGCTGCTATTCCGCACGATGCTGCACGTCGGGTACGATCCGGGCAGGATCGACATCATCGAGATGCAGGGGTACGGCCATACTGCCTACAACCAGGCCCCGGATGTCTACACGCCGCTGATCGCAAACTGGATTCGCGCCT
>JAAYJD010000296.1 GCA_012523135.1 Clostridiaceae bacterium | reverse complement strand
TGGATCAGCTCGTCAGGCTGGGCTGTCGCCAGGATCAGGCTGCCGCTGGACACCAGGCGCAGGGGGTCGAGGCCCAGGGCCTGGCAGATGCGTTCGGTCAGGGGGTCGACCGGGATCTTGCCGGCTTCGACGACACAGCCCAGGCCGCAGGCCTGCGCCATTTCCCAGCAGGCGCCGAGGATGCCGCCTTCGGTTGCGTCATGCATGGCGTGCACGTTGAAGCTCCGGCCGCAGGTTCCCTCCTCGACCACGCTGATCTTGCTGATCAGGGCCCGGGCCCGGGCCAGTTCGTCCGGATCGAGCCAGCCGGCCAGCTTGTCCGCCTGGTCGGCCGCAAGGATGGCCGTGCCTTCGAGGCCGGCTGTCTTGGTCATCAGCAGCGTGTCCCCTGCCCGTCCGCCGCTGGCCTGGATGACACGGTCGCCATAGGTGAAGCCGATCGCCGTCGTGATGACCACGAAACGGCTGACCGCATCGGAGATCTCCGTATGGCCGCCGGCGATGCTGACGTTGAGCTGGCGCGCCGCGGCGGCGGCCTGGTCGACAATCTGGCGGATGTCGTCAGGCTGGGCGTCTGGCGGCGCGAGGATGACCATCATCAGGACGCTGGGCCGGATGCCGCAGGCGGCGATGTCGTTGCAGGAGATGTGCACGGCCAGGCGGCCGATATCGGCCGCCGCGCCGGTGATCGGGTCGGAGGTCAAAATGACCTGGCCGTCGTTGAAGCGGACGGCGGCGCAGTCCAGGCCGATGCCCGGCCCGCTGAGCACGGTTCCGGCCGCCTGGGGCAGGCGGCTGAGCACCAGCTGCTCCAGCTCGGTGTGGCTGAGTTTACCGATTTTCATAATGCGACCTCCTCGATGAGCGTCATGGCCTGGCCGACCAGGCCTTCGATATCCAGGCCCTCCTCGGCCTGAACGGCGTCGGCCAGGGACGGATGAGTCTTGGGGTGCTTGGCGACAAAGACTGTGCAGCAGTCTTCGTAGGGCAGGATCGAGGTTTCAAACGTACCGATCCGCCGGGCCAGGTCAACCGTGTCGTTTTTATCCAGCCCGATCAGGGGCCGGAAGACCGGCATCGCGACGACAGTGTCGGTCGTGAGCAGCGCCTCCAGCGTCTGGCTGGCGACCTGGCCCAGGCTCTCGCCGGTGACCAGCACCTTGGCGCGCACCTTTTCAGCCAGCCTGGCGGCGATGCGCATCATCATGCGCCGGGTGACGATGGTCAGCATGTCAGGCGGGCAATGGTCGCGCAGGATGATCTGGATATCGGTGAAGTTGACGATGTGGACGGTCAGCCGCCCGGTGTAGGCGGTCAGGATATCGGCCAGGGCGAGCACCTTTTCGCGCGCCCGGTCGCTGGTATAGGGAAAGGCGTGGAAATAGACGGCGTCCAGTTCCATGCCGCGCGAGGCCATCATGTAGCCGGCCACCGGGCTGTCGATGCCGCCCGACAGCAGCAGCAGGCCGTGCCCGCCGGTTCCGACCGGCAGGCCGCGCGGGCCCTGCACGACGCGCGCATACAGGCAGATGGTGTCGCGCACCTCGACATAGACGGTGAAGTCCGGCTGGTGCACATCGACGCGCAGCCGGTCCGACAGCGCCACCATGATCGCTTCGCCGACCCGGCTGCTGATCTCAGGCGAGGTCAGCGGGAACTGCTTGTTGCCGCGCCGGCTCTCCACTTTGAAGCTCTGGACGCGGGCCGGATCAACCTGGGTGCGGGCAAAGGCGACAGCCTGGGCCAGCAGCATGTCGAGGTCGCCCCGGAAACGCCAGACCGGACTGGCCGATACGACGCCGAAGACGGATACGACATGCCCCAGCGCGGCTTCCAGGTCCTGCTGGTTGTCGCGCGCTTCGATCCAGACCCGGGACTGCGCCTGCACGACGCTGAACGAGCCGATCCTGCGCAGGCGGCGGCTGATGTTCTCGATCAGGCGGCGTTCGAATTTGCCCCGGTTGAGGCCTTTCAGGGTGATTTCGCCCAGGCGGGCGAGAATGACGGTATCGTGCTGCAGATCAGGCATGGTGTTCCTCCACGTTATGGTTACGGACGGGCCAGGCGGTGCCAGGCAGTGTTGATCGCCCGGGCTGCCTCCCTGATCTCGTCCGTTGTGTTTGACAAGGCGAAGCTGATGCGAACGGCGCCCAGCACCGTTTCGGCATCGTAGCCCATCGCGGCCAGGACGCGGTTCCCCTTGCTCCGCCTGGACGAGCAGGCCGATCCGCTGGCGATATAGATCGATTCAGCGGACAAGGCGCTGACCAGGGTCTCGCCGCGCAAGCCGGCGAACGCAATGGCCAGGATAGGCCAGGCGCGCACAGGGGGCGACAGGATGGTGTAGCGGGTGCCTGCCGCGTCCAGCTCGGCCAGCAGTCGTTCGCTGAGTTCGCGGGCCGTACGGGCCAGGGGTTCCAGGCCGACGCAGGCCTCTTCCAGGGCCAGCGCCAAAGCGGCCGCCAGAGGCGGGTTTTCTGTTCCGGCCCGCCAGCCGTTCTGCTGGCCGCCGCCGTGCACCAGCGGGTCCAGGCGGCAGCGCGGCTGCCTGAGCAGCCAGCCGATGCCTTTGGGCGCGCCCAGTTTGTGGCCGCTGCCGGACATCAGATCCACCCCGCTGGCGTCAAAGCCGAGCGGGATCTTGCCCCAGGCCTGGACGGCATCCAGGTGGATCGGCGTCCGCGGACTGAGCTTGTCGCGCAAGGCGACCATGCCGGCGACATCGTTGATCGCGCCGGTCTCGTTGTTGACCAGGATCAGGCTGATCAGGCCCGCAGGTTCGCTGAGGGCCGCGGCGAACGCGTCCGGGTCGACCACGCCGGATCGGGTCAGGGGCAGCCGTTCCACCGCACAGCCCTGTGTCTCCAGCCAGGCCGCCGTTTCCCAGGCGGCTGCGTGCTCGCCCTGGCTGATCAGCAGCCGGCGCGGCAAACGCGCCGGGCGCAACAGGCAGCCCTTGAGCGCCATGTTGATCGATTCACTGCCGCCGGAGGTCAGGATCAGGGCGGCTGGAACACAACCCAGGCTCTTGGCGATGCGACCGCGGGCATCCAGCAGCGCTTTCTCCGCCGCCCGTCCCGCCTGGTGCGGTGAGGACGGGTTGGCGTAAACCTCAGCCAGCTGGCGGCCGTACGTCGCAAGGACGGCCGGCGTCGGGCGGGCCGAGGCCGTGTGATCAAGATAGATGGACAATCAGGATGTCAACTCCTTCCGCTGTCCAGGTTGAGGGCGACCAGGTCGGCGCGCAAAGCTGCCGTGCTGACTTCGCAGACGTTGCCGCTGCGGGAGGTCGAGCGGCTGGAAAGCACGAGGACCGGCGCGTTGCGCGAAATATCCAGGATCTGTGATTCTTCGGTCCTGGCCTGGCGAACAAACAAGCGGCCTGCCGTCTTCTGGGGCAGGTACGCGTACTTGTTGGCCGTGATGTCGATCATGCGCTTGCCCTGCTGCAGGTCCGGACCCAGTTCCGGGAACATGCTGACCGGCACCAGTGTCCGGCAAAAGGCGTAGGTCTGGCCGTTTTCCGCCTGCTGCCAGGCGATCGACCAGTAACCGGGATGCACAGGTCCATCCGCAGTGCCGAACAGCCGGTCCAGCTCGGCGTCGCCGGCCACCTTCTCGATCTCGACATGCATCTGAAGCTCCAGGGAACGTGCCATTAACAATGAAAACTGGCCGGCGATCAGGTTCTTGACCTCGATCCGCTCCGGCTCATCGGCTACAAACGTGCCCCGCCCTTTGATGATGATGAGTATCCCCTCGCTGACCAGTTCGGCGATCGCCTGCCGGACCGTTGGCCGGCTCAGGGAAAGTTCCTGGCACAACGCCATCTCCGAAGGGATCTGCTGGCCTGGTTCATAGGTCTGCTGCCGGATTCGGTCGATCAGCAGTTCCTTGAGCTGTGCGTAGAGCGGCTGGGTGCTGCGCCTGTCGATTTTCATGGTTTCGGCCACCTTTCATGTATCATCGGGCTGCCTTTCGTCTGGCGGGAGGCTTTGCCGTCATTACATCATATCATGAAGAGGCATTTTTTTTAAGATACCGCGCGGGCAACACGCAAAAAAGCCGGATCGGCGCGCGCGCCCATCCGGCCGTTTCGGTCGGCAGAGCCGGTCTTAATCGACCATGATCCCGCGGTAGTACGGGTACGGATACCCTTGGTTGACATCGTCGTAGCCGGGCAGTTCAACCTTGCCGAGGGCTGTGAAGCCGTCCAGGCTGGCGCTGCGCACCTGGCGTCCGGAGAGCGTCAGCAGCGTGTCGCCGATCCAGGCGGCGCGGTAGACGGCATCGTGGCCGAAAAAGGCCTGCATCTCCTTCTCGCTCAGCGGCTGCTCCGGCCCGAACGGGTCGCCCAGTTTGTCGAAGTGCGTGACATGGCCGCGCAGCACCAACTGCCTGTCGGCACTAAGGCCGAGAACCAGCAGCCCCTGGTAACTGGGCTGGCGGTAGGTTTTCGGATCGTCCGCATCGCGTGCCGTCAGGGTCGCCGGGAACGCGATCAGGTTCTTTTCCCGGGAAAAGAGCAGGTTCTTGTGGTTGTAGAGGACATCGGCGTATGAACCGATGCCGCCCAGCAGGATGGTCGAGACTTCGCGCGGCTGATTGAAGTCGCTGATGTCGAACAGGGAGACCTTCAGGCCCAGGTTAAACACGCGGTCCTCTTTTTCTGTCAGCACGTCGTAGCCGAAACCGAGCAGCAGGTTTTCGGCGTAGGGGTGCAGGTACGTGCTGTAGCCGGGGATTTTCAGCTCGCCCAGGACCTTGGGCGCTTTCGGGTCGGCCAGATCGATCACGAACAGCGGGTCGACCGTCCGGAAGGTCACCACGAAGGCCTGGCTGCCCATGAAGCGGACCGACTTGATTGTCACGCCGGGAGCCAGCCCGGTCACCTTGCCGACCACGTTCAGGCTGCCGTCGAGGACATAGAGATTGTTCTTCGCCTGGTTTTGCGAGCCGCTCCAGGTATCGCCCGTGGTGGTGGCGATGCGGAAATAGCCCTGATGCTCGTCCATGCTGAATTGGTTGATGATCCAGCCCGGCACGGAGCCTTTGCCGGCTTCGCTTACCTTGGCGCCGGCCAGCTTGAACCGGTAGATTTCGGTGTTGTAGGTCGGATAGCTGTTCTCCTTGCCGCTCCAGGTGACCTGCCAGGCAGCGATGTAGAGATACCCGGCTGACGCGTAGACCTGGCCGGAGGAGCCAAGCAGGGACTGGAGGTCCGGTTCAGCCGAGTCCGCCGTGATGTCCAGCGCCGACAAAATCGTCTGGTTGCTCAGGTCGCCGTCCGGCAGGATGGTGATCCGGTCCGGCGGCAGCGCCGTCCAGGTGTCGGCGGACGGGTCGGTGCAGGTCGAGGGAAAGACCTCCTCAGGCTTGAGGTCTTCGGCCCGGGCTTCGTAGATGCGGTACTGGTAGCGGGTGGACACGACATAGAGCGACGTATCGACCTTGCGGCTGGAGGTGTAGCCGCCGTCCTGCGTGAACTGGCGCACCAGTTCCGGCGCTTCCGGGTTGCCGATGTCATAGATGCGCACCGAGGTGTAGCTGCGCGCGTTATAGTAGGGGTACCAGATCGAACGGTCGGCGGCGGCCCCAGTGCTTTCGGCCGGGCGCTCATCGGGCGCGGTGCCCTCGCTGCCGGTTCCTTCCGTCGGGGCAGGCTCTTCTGGCTTGGTTTCGGAAGGCTTGGTCTCTTCCGGCTCCGGGAAATAGCGTTCCTGGACGCTGCCGGTCACGATCAGGACCAGGCGCTGCGCCGCGATGTCGAGGAACAGTTCGGATGGCGTCTCGATCACGATCGTCTTCTCTTTTTCGGTGTAGGGGTTGATCTTCTGTTCGAAAACGACTATAAGCTGGGCGGGATCCGCCGCATCGACCACGACGAGGCGGTTATTGGCGATCAGGTAGAGGTAGCGCCCGTCGGTCTTGATGATGTCGGCCTCGTCGACGCCCTCAACCTGGATGTTGGTCTGGGAATAGTCCTTGTTGTCGCCGGCCTGGCTGGCCGATCCCTCCGCATTCTGCCGGCCGTCGCTGTCCGCGCCGGCCATATAGTAACGGCGGGCATACGGGGACGGATTCTGGCTGGCTTTGGCAACCAGTTCCAGCAGGCCGGCGTAGTCTTCCGCCCGGATGGCCGGCTGGGTGCCCGTCGGCTGGCTGCTAACAGACGGAGACGGCAAGCCACCGGTCGAGCAGGCGGTCAATACCAGGATCAGCGTGAGGAACAGAACCAATAAAGGTGAACGAATCAACCATTTCATACAAGGCCTCCAGTCTGCTCATGCGAAAAAAGGATCGGTTTATGACACCTGTTTAGACACGTAGGCCGAAGATATGTTCCGCGTTGTTCGTGGAGGATCCTGCTGGAAAAAGGAAAAGCCGCGTCAGACGCGCGGCTCTTCCATGACAACGGATTCGGGGTTGAACGCCAGCAGCGGTTCGACCTGTCCGGTCAGGAATTCGTCGACCTGCTCGGGCGCGCGGCCGATATAGTCAGTCGGATCGAGCAGACGATCCAGATCCTGCGCGCTCAGGGCGAAGGCTGGATCGGCCCCGATGCGCTCAAGCAGATCGTTGGGCTGGCCGTCTTCCTTGATCCGGCGGCCCGCTTCCATGCTGTACTGGCGGATTTTTTCGTGCAGAGCCTGGCGGTCGCCGCCCCGCTTGACCGCCTCCATCAGGATGTTTTCGGTCGCCATGAAGGGCAGTTCGTCGCGCAGGTGACGCAAGATGACCGTCGGGTAGACGACCAGCCCTTCGGCGATGCTGCGGTAAAGCAGCAAGACGGCGTCGACGGCCAGGAAGGCTTCAGGAATGGCGATCCGCTTGTTGGCCGAATCGTCCAGGGTGCGCTCAAACCACTGGCCGGCCGCCGTGATCGCCGGGTTGAGGCTGTTGGCGATCACATGCCGGGCCAGGGCCGCCACGCGTTCGCTGCGCATCGGGTTGCGCTTGTAGGCCATCGCCGAAGAGCCGATCTGGTCTTTGCCGAACGGTTCCTCGACCTCCTTGAGATGCTGCAGCAAACGCAGGTCGTTGCTGAACTTGTGCGCGCTCTGGGCGATGCCGGACAGCACGCCCAGCACGCGGCTGTCCATCTTGCGCGGGTAGGTCTGGCCGGTCACCGCAAAGACGGCGGCGAAGCCCAGGCGGGCGGCCACCCGTCGGTCCAGTTCCTTGACTTTTTCGTGGTCGCCGCCAAACAAGGCCAGGAAACTGGCTTGCGTGCCAGTCGTGCCCTTGCTGCCCAGCAGGCGAAAGCTGCCCAGGACATGATCCAGGTCGTCCAGGTCCAGCATCAGGTCCTGGATCCAGAGTGTGGCGCGTTTGCCGACCGTCACCGGCTGGGCCGGCTGGAAATGGGTAAAGCCCAGCGTCGGCAGGTCGCGGGTGCGGGCCGCGAAGGCAGACAGGCTGCGGATGACGGCCAGGATCCGGCTGCGCAGCAGTTTGAGGCCTTCGGCCATCAGGATCAAATCGGTGTTGTCGCCGACATAGCAGGATGTCGCTCCCAGGTGGATGATGCCCCTGGCCGACGGGCACTGGTCGCCGTAGGCGTGGACATGGGCCATGACATCGTGGCGGACCCGGGCTTCATGCCGCTCGGCGGCTTCGTAGTTGATCGTGTCCGCGTGCGCCTTCAGCTCGGCGATCTGCTCGGCGCTGACCGGAAGGCCGAGTTCGCGCTCGGTTTCGGCCAGGGCGATCCAGAGCTGGCGCCAGGTTTTGAATTTCCGGTCTGGAGAAAAAAGCTCCTGCATGACATCGCTGGCGTAGCGGCTGCAGAGCGGATTCTCGTAACGGTCGTGCATGGTCGGCTCCTCCTGTCGAAAACTATTGTATCACGAAAGCGACGCGAGGAGCCGTTTGACGCAGGCCAGGCGGATGCACAGGCAGAGCACTTCCAGGGCCATCTCGAGTTCGGCCAGCGGCGGAAACGAGGGCGCCAGGCGGATGTTGCTGTCTTCGGGATCTCGGCCGCCCGGCCAGGTGCTGCCGGCGGGCGTCAGCTCGACGCCGCAGTCTTTGGCCAGGCGTACGGTTTCCGCGGCCGTCCCCGGCAGCAGGTACAGGCTGAAAAAGTAGCCGCCGCGGGGCTTATGCCAGCGGCAGATGCCGCGCCCGGCCAGTTCCCGGGTGAGGTGGCAGTCGACCAGGTCGAACTTGGGGGCCAGGATCGCCGCATGGCGCCGCATCAGATCGAGGACCTGCGCCTGGTCCTTGAGGAAGCGGATGTGACGCAGCTGGCTGATCTTGTCCGGCCCGATTGTCTGGGCCGTCATCTGGCGCCTGACAAAAGCCAGGTTGGCTGTGCTGGCAGCCAGGCAGGCAAGACCGGCGCCGGACCAGGTGATCTTGGAGGTTGACGCGAACACGAACACGCGGTCCGCGTGGCCGTGTTCGGCACACAAGGCCAGGATCTCCGGGACCACTTCCGGCTTGTCCGGGTCGAGATGGTGGATGCAATAGGCGTTGTCCCAGAAGATGCGGAAATCGGCCGCGGCCGTCCGCATGGCGGCCAGGCGGCGGCAGGTTTCGGCGCTGTAGGTGATGCCGTCCGGGTTGCTGTAGACCGGCACGGCCCACATGCCCTTGATCGACGGATCGGAGGCGGCCAGATCTTCAATCTGGTCCATATCGGGCCCCTGGGGGGTCATCGGGACGGGGATCATCTCGATACCCAACGCCTGGCAGACCGTGAAATGCCGGTCGTAGCCGGGGACGGGGCAGATGAAGCGCACCTTCTCTTCCCGACCCCAGGGACGCTTGGCGCACGGCAGGGCGAACAGCAGGCAGCGGGTCATCATGTCATACATCAGGTTCAAGCTGGAGTTACCCAGGACCATGACTTGTTCGGATTGAATGCCCAGCAGGCCGGCAAACAGGCGGCGTGCTTCGGGCAGACCGTCCAGGCCGCCGTAATTGCGGCAGTCGGTTTTGTCTTCTGAGCGATAGTCATTTTCATCGAGGCACGTGAGCAGACCGTTCGACAGGTCCAATTGCTCGGCGCAGGGCTTGCCGCGGGTCATGTTCAGCTTCAGGCCGCGCCGCTTCCAGGCCGACACCTGATCCTCGAGGCGATCTGCCTCGGCTTTCAGCATGGCTTGAGACCAGTCCTGATATGAAAGCATTTGTGTTCCCCCTTGCAAATGAATGCCGTTCGGATAAATATAGCGCTATTATAAACGAGTGTGCCAAGCGGAACAAGACCCTGACTGCCACGAAACATGCGACCGGACGGGTATTTTGGCATAAAAATATGGGATCGGGTTAAATCAGGACTGCAAGAAAAGTCAATCCATCATGCATTTGGATCGTCCGGCCGACGATGCGTGTCCAGGTTTTTCAAAAAGGACAGCCGATGCAGGGGACACGGACCGTGGCTGAGCAGCGCATCGTAATGGGCCCGGGTGCCATAGCCTTTGTGACTGGCAAAACCGTAGGCCGGATACTGGCGGTCGTATGCGAGCATCAGGCGGTCCCGCGTCACCTTGGCCAGGATCGAGGCCGCGGCGATCGAGACCGACTGGGCGTCGCCGCGCACGATCGGCCGGACCGCCATGGGCAATCCGCCGAGCTTGACGGCATCCACCAGCAGCAGGTCGGGCTGCCGCTTGAGGCCGGCGACCGCCTGGCGCATGGCCTGGCAAGTCGCTTCGAGAATGTTGATCCGGTCGATGGTGGCCGCATCGACCAGGCTGACCGACCAGTCGAGCGCATGCGTCCTGATCTGGTCGTAGAGCGTGTCGCGCACGGCGGCCGACAGCTTTTTCGAATCGTTCAGGCCGTAGACCGGCCGGTCGGGATCGAGGATGCAGGCCGCGGCGGCGACCGGCCCCGCCAGGGGTCCGCGGCCGACTTCATCCAGGCCGGCCAGGCAAACAAAGCCTTCCAGCCAGGCCTGGCGTTCGAACAGCAGCATGCGTTCGTAAAGGGCGCGCTGTTTCTCTGCGCGGCTGCTCATCCGGCAGCTCCGGGCTTCTCCAGGCTGATGCGGCCGATCCGGCCGCCGCGCAGCTCGTCGAGGAACAGCGCGGCAAAGCGCTCGATGTCGGCGCGGCCGCCGCTCATCAGGCAGCCGCGGCTGACCGCCGCCTGTTCCAGCCGGTCCAGGTCAGCCGCCAGCGGATCGATCCTGAACCGCTGGCGGATCAGGTCCGGGTAGAGCCGGCACAGCTCCTCCAGCGTCTGGCGGGCGATGTCCTCGCCCGAAAGCAGGTTGTCCTTGATCGCGCCGGTCGCAGCCAGGTGGCGCTGCTGCAGCTGGCTGTCGATGCGGGGCCAAAGCACGCCGGGTGAATCGAGCAGCTCCAGCGGGCCGGCCTTGATCCAGCTCAGCTGCCGGGTCACCCCCGGCTTGTCCGCGGTCTGGGCGGCCTTGCGTGAGCTGAGCGCGTTGATCAGGGTCGACTTGCCGGTGTTGGGAATGCCGGCCACCAGGATACGGACGGGGCGGAAAATACGTCCCTTGGCCAGGGCCCGATCTGTTTTATCCTGGGTCAGGCGCTTGGCTGCCAAAACGATCTGCTTGCAGCCGAGGCGCCGGATGCTGCTGCAGGGCAGCGCTTCCAGCCCCTGGGATGCAAACTGCTCAAGCCACAGCCGGGTGACGGCCGGATCGGCCAGGTCCTCTTTGTTCAGGACAAGCAAGCTGGGCTTGTTCTGGATCAGGCGGACCAGCTCGGGATTGCGGCTGGCCGCCGGGATCCGGGCATCGCACGTTTCGATCACCAGGTCGACTTGTTTCAGCATCTCTTTCATTTCACGCAGGGCCTTGGCCATATGCCCCGGGAACCAGTTGGTCGCCATGCCGGACTCCCTTCTATCCTCTTTTCTTGCCTTGAGAAAAGGGACCCTTGCAGGTCCCTTGACTGTTAGCGTGCTCGAGTTGTAAGTTTTTCGCGGATTTTGGCAGCTTTGCCCACGCGGTCGCGCAGGTAGTACAGCTTGGCCCGGCGGACGCGGCCTTTGCGGACGACTTCGATTCGTTCGATTTTGGGTGAATGAATCGGCAGAATCCGTTCGACACCGACGCCGTAGGACAGGCGCCGGACGGTCAGTGTTTCAGACAAGCCGCCGCCCTTGCGGGCGATGACGGTGCCTTCGAAAATCTGGATCCGCTCGCGGTTCCCTTCCTTGATCTTGAGGTGCACCTTGACGAAGTCGCCGATCGACACGTCAGGATAGGCATTCTTGAGCTGTTCGCTTTCAATAGCCTGGATCAAGTTCATATTGCGTTCCTCCCTTCAACATAGATGTTCATGCACGCAACCGGCAGCGGACCATCCGTAATAAGCCAGTTGATTATAGCAGACCCCAAAGGCCGTGGCAAGGCTTTTTTCAGGGTTTTTCGCCCTGCTTTTGCTCCTCGCGCCGAATCGTCAGCAAGTCGGCCCATTCTGCTTCGCTGAGCGGTCTTTTACGGGCCAGATCCGGCCGCCGCCGCAGCGTTTCCAAGGCGGCCTGGCTGGCCTGCCAGCGTTCTATTTTGGCCTGATGTCCTGACAACAGGACATCGGGAACATGCCGGTCGTGCCAGACGGCGGGGCGTGTGTACTGGGGATACTCGAGCAGCCCGTCCATGTGCGACTCGCGCGTGTAGGCGTCCTCGTCCGGCAGCACGCCGGGAACCAGCCGCAGCAAGGCGTCGATCACCACGCAGGCCGCCAGTTCGCCGCCGGTCAGCACATAGTCGCCGATCGATAGCTCCTCATCGACGATTTCGTCAAGAACGCGCTGGTCGATGCCCTCGTAATGGCCGCACAAGAAAACCAGTGGCCGGGTCGAAGCCGCCAGCTCTTGCGCCTTTTCCTGGCTGAACAGCTGGCCGCGCGGCGACAGGAAGATGGTGCGGACCGGCTGGTCAGGCGTTTCGGCCCGGGCGGCCAGCCAGGCCTGGTAGACCGGTTCGGCCATCATCAGCATCCCGGTACCGCCGCCGTAACAGGCGTCGTCCACCTTGCCGTAGCGGTTGACAGCAAAGTCGCGGATCTGGATTGTCTTGAGGCGGAAAAGGCCGGCCGCGCGCGCCCGCCCGGTGATGCTGGCGTCGATCACCTGCTCGATCAGGTCCGGAAACAAGCTCAGGACGGTCAGTTGCATATCAGGCCTTCTCTTTGCGGTACAGGGCATGCAGCCCGTCAGGCAGGCAGACGTCGATCCGCCGGGCTGCCAGGTCGACCTGGCGCAGGATCGTTTTGATGGCCGGAAACAGCAGGTCCGGCTGACCGGGCTGCCGGACCACGAAAACATCCTGGGCCGTATGCTGCAAAACCTCGTGCACGGTCCCGATCGGCCCGGCTGCCGCGTCAAAGACCTCGCAGCCGAGCAGGTCGCAGATAAACCAGTGATCGGCCGGCAGCTTGACGGCGTCAGCGCGATCGACCGCCAGCAGGCGGCCGCGCAGCGCCAGCGCCGCGTCGCGGTCCGACACGCCGTCGAACTGGAGCAGCACCAGATTGGCTTTTTGCGTGCGGGCCGACAGGATGTGAAGCGACCGCTCCGGCTGCTCCTTTTCGTCCAGCAGCCAGCAGGTTCTGAGCGCGGCGAAGCGGTCCGGGTCATCGGTCAGGGACTGGACGCGTACCGCGCCGCCGATCCCGTGCGCGGCCGTGATCCGGCCTACGATCAGGTGCTGGCGCTGCGTCGCGCTCATCCGACGATATCGACGATGATGCGCTTGCCCTGCAAGGTGGCGCGCGCCTTCATGATCGAGCGGATGGCCTGGGCCCGGCGCCCCTGCTTGCCGATCACCTTGCCCATGTCAGACGGGTCGACGTGCAGCTCGAGGACGACCGCGTGACCTTGGTTGATCTGGTTGATGACTATGGCCTGGGGGTTGCTGACCAGGGGCTTGACGATGGTCAGCAAGAGCTCCTTCATCGCCTGGTCTTCCCGGCTCATTCGATCGCTCCGGCTTTCTTGAGCAGCGCGCGTACCGTGTCGGTCGGCTGGGCGCCGCTGGCGAGCCACTTGCGGGCCGCTTCGACATCCACCTTGAAGTCAGACGGTTCGGACTGCGGGTTGTAGGTGCCGATTTCCTGGATAAAGCGGCCGTCACGCGGGGAGCGGCCATCGGCCACGACGATGCGGTAGGTGGGCGATTTTTTGGCCCCCATTCTCTTGAGCCTGATTTTTACTGCCATGTTGTTGTTCCTCCCATGCTTGTTGTGTGTCTCTATTCACGCGGGATCGCTCCCGTCACGTGCTGGTTTCGTGTGGCTTAAAAGGGAAAGCCCCCGGGTCCGAAGCCCGGCATGCGCGCCCGCCCTTTGCCTTTGCCCCGGCTCATGTTGCCGAACTGCTTCATCATGCGCTGCATGTCCTCGAACTGGCGCACCACCCGGTTGACATCCTGGACCGTCGTGCCGGAGCCGGACGCGATGCGCTTGCGCCGGCTGGCGTTGAGCAGGTTGGGGTTGAGCCGCTCCCGGGTGGTCATCGAACGCAAAATGGCGACCTGGCGGTCGAGCGCCTTTTCATCGACCTGGGCGTTGGCCAGCTGGCGGTTGGCGCCGGGCAGCATGCCCAGCAGATCCTTGATCGAGCCCATCTTGCGGACCTCGGTCAGCTGGGACAGCATGTCTTCGAGCGTAAACTGGTTCTTGAGCATGCGTTCAGCCGCGTCGGCAGCCTTCTTCTCGTCCATGGTGGACGACGCCTTCTCGATCAGGGAAAGCACGTCGCCCATGCCCAGGATACGCGAAGCCAGCCGATCCGGATGGAACTCCTCGATGTCCTCGACTTTTTCACCGACACAGATCAGCTTGATCGGCTTGCCGGTCATACGCCGGATCGAGAGCGCCGCACCGCCCCTGGCGTCGCCGTCGAGCTTGGTCATGATAAACCCGTCGAGGCCGATATCCTGCTCGAAGCTGGCGGCGATGGCGACCGCTTCCTGACCGATCATGGCATCGACGATCAGGAGCTTTTCCGTCGGATTCACCGCGCGGGCGATTGCCTTGAGCTCGACCATCATGGCGCGGTCGATCGCCATGCGGCCGGCCGTGTCGACGATCAGGGTGTCGCAGAGCAGGTAGCGGGCCCGGGCGACGGCCGCTTCGGCGATGGTGACGGCGTCGGGCTCGTCGGGCTGGATAAAGCAGGGCACGTTGATCTGGCGGGCCAGGATGTCGAGCTGGCGGGCCGCCGCCGGCCGGTGTACGTCGACGGAGGTCAGCAGGGGCTTCTTGCCCTTTTTCTTCAGCATCAGGGCCAGCTTGGCGGCGGTTGTCGTCTTGCCGGCGCCCTGCAGGCCGTAGAGCATGATCACCGTAAAACCGGTCGGCGAAACGCCAAGGCGGCTCACCTTTTCACCCAGGATATCGATCAGCGACTCATGCACGATCTTGACGATCTGCTGGCCGGGGGTCAGCGAACTCATCACGGCGCTGCCCTTGGCTTTTTCAGAGATTTCCTCGATCAGGTCCTTGACAACCTGCAGATGCACGTCGGCTTCGAGCAGCGCCAGGCGGATCTCGCGCATCATGGCGCTCAGATCCTGTTCGCTGATGCGCGTCTTGCCGCGCATGCGGCCGACGATCGCCGAGAGTTTTCCGGTTAGTCCGTCCAATACAGCCATGCCTGCCTCCTAAAGTAATTCCTGCAACTGGGCCAGGATCTCCCGGGCCTTAGGGATTTGTCCATCGTCGAGTGCCCCGAGCGCGGCCACAAGCGCAGCGCGCTGCTGACGGAAGCGTTCCAGCAGATGAAGCTTGGCCTCATACTGGGTCAGGCTTTCCAGTCCCTGGTGCAGCCGGTCGTGGACCGCCTGGCGGCTGACCCCGAGCTGACCGGCAATTTCGGCCAGCGAGAAGTCGTCCAGGTAGTAGCGCTCGAGCATGTCGCGGGCGCGATCCGGCAGCAGCTGCCCGTAGAAATCCAGCAGCAGCCCCGTGTCGATCCTGATGCGTTCGGGTTCGGTCAAATCGCTCATGCCGCCCATCATAGCAGACAGCAAGCTGCTCTGTCAAGTATATTAGCTTGACAGAGCAAAAAAAAGCAAAAAAAGCAAAAAACCGGTTCAGCTTTCTGCGGGCAGCAGGGCGTCGACAAAAGCGTCCGGGTCAAAATCGATCAGGTCCTCGAGCCCTTCGCCGAGCCCGGCCAGCATGAGCGGTGTCTGGGTCTGGTGGGCGACCGCGATGGCGACGCCCCCCTTCGCGTTCCCGTCCAGCTTGGTGATCGCCAGGCCGGTGACGGCGGCCACCTCGCGGAACACCTTGGCCTGCTGAACCGCGTTCTGCCCGGTGGTGGCGTCGATCACCAGCAAGGTCTCGCAGACGGCGTCCGGAGCCTCGCGGGCGATCACACGCCGGATCTTGCCCAGTTCGTCCATCAGGTTCTGCTTGTTGTGCAGCCGGCCGGCGGTGTCAATGATCAGCACGTCGGCGTGGCGCGCCCGGGCGCCGCTGATCGCATCGAAGACGACCGCGGCCGGGTCGGCGCCGACCTGGTGGGCGATGACCGGGGTTCCGGTCCGGTCGCCCCAATGGCTCAGCTGCTCGATCGCCGCGGCCCGGAAGGTGTCGGCGGCGGCCAGCAGCACCTTCAGGCCGTCCTGGCTGAAGCGATGGCACAGCTTGCCGGCCGTTGTCGTCTTGCCGGTCCCGTTGACGCCGACCATCAGCAAGATGGTCAGGGCGCCTTTCTGCGGCCGGAGCAGATGCGGGCGGCCCAGGATCTCGCGCAGGATGGTGCGCAGCGCGGTCAGCACGGCCGTGCGCGAGCTGTCGCCGTCCTCCCTGATGCGGCTCTTCAGCCGCGCCAGGATGTCTTCGGCGGCCGCCATGCCGACATCGGCCTGGACGAGCAGCATTTCCAGCTCGTCCAGCATCGCATCGTCGAAATGGCCCATCGAGGCGGCGATCCGGTTGAGCCCGCTTGAAACGAAATCGCGGGTCTTTTTCAGCCCGCGGCGGAAGGTGTCCAGTAAACCCATGCGAATGTCCTCCTCAGGTCAGTCTGTCAGCTGCATGGACAGGATGCGGGAAATGCCCCGTTCCTGCATGGTCACGCCGTACAGGCGGTCCGCGGCCTCCATCGTACCCTTGCGATGGGTCACGAGGATAAATTGCGACGCTTCGGCGTAGCGGCGGATATAGGTCGTGAAGCGCATCACGTTGGCGTCGTCGAGCGCCGCCTCCACCTCGTCCAGAACGCAAAACGGCGTCGGACGCAGCTTGAGGATGGCAAACAGCAAGGCGATCGCCGTCAGGCAGCGCTCGCCGCCCGACAGCAGCAGCAGGTTTTGCAGCTTCTTGCCCGGCGGCTGGGCCTTGATCTCGATGCCGCAGGCCAGCACATCCTGCTCGTCTTCGAGATTGACTTCGGCCGTCCCGCCGCCGAACAGCTCGCTGAAGACCTGGCTGAAATTCTCGTTGATGCGGTAAAAGTGACTGACAAACTGCTGCTTCATGGCTTCGGTCAGCTCGTCGATCACGTGGGTCAGCTGGTGGCGCGCCTGCTCGATGTCGTCGCGCTGGCCGCCAAGAAAGCTGCAGCGCTCCCGGACGGCGGTGTATTCGTCGATGGCGGCCAGATTGACCGCCCCCAGCGCCTTGATCTCATTTTTCTGGCTGTTGACGCGCCGGGTGAGCTCGTTGCGGTTGACCGCGTCCTGGCGCCAGGCCGCGGCCTGGTCGGCGGTCAGCTCGTAGGCTTCCCAGAGCCGGTTCTTGGCGTCGTCGACCAGGCCCTCGAGGCGTTCCTTGCGCGCGTCGATGCGGCTGATCTCGCCTTGCAGCGCCGAAATCCGGCTGGTGGCCGCTTCCAGGCTATCGTAGAAATCCTCCTGCTGGGATTCCAGGCGGTTCTTCTCGTCGCTGATCGCCCGAACCTCGTCGGCCAGCTGCGATCCGCTGCGCTGCAGCGTCTCGATCTGCCCGCCGAGTGTTTCCTTTTCCTGCTGCAGGCGCTCGATTTCAGCCAGGCCTTCCGCCTGTTCGCGGCGACGGCGTTCGAGCCGGCTTTGCTGGCCGGTGCGGTCCTGCTCGATACGCTGGATCAGCTCGGCGGCGGCCTGCAGGGATTCTTCGACCGACTGCAGCGAAACGCGCCACTGGGTGATCTCTTCACGCAGATCGTCGCGCATCTCCCGCTCGGCGCGGCTGTCGCCTTCCTGGCGGGCGATCCGCTCCCGGATGTTCTCCATCTCCGTTTCCATCTGGCGGATGATCTGGTCGGAGGTCTGGCTGTCGGCCTCGATGCGTTTGGCCTGGGCGGCCAGCTGGCTGTCCTCGTCCTGGAGCAGCTGCAGACGGGACGATGCCTTTTCAGACTCGTCGTGCAGCGAGGCCAGGCGGGAATCCTCACGGACCCGCAGGTGGGACAGGTCAAGCAGCTGGCGGTCGGATTCCTGAACCTGACGGGCCAGGTCCTGCATGAGGGCTTCCCGCTCGCTCAGCTGGTCTTCGTTTTGCCGGATCACCCCGGCGAGCTGCCGGTTGGCATTTTCCAGTTCGTCGATTTCGCGCTGACGGCCCAGCAAACCGCCCTGGCGGTGGCGCTGGAAGCCGCCGGTCATCGATCCGCCGGGATTGAGGACATCACCTTCGAGGGTCACGATCCGGCAGGCGTACCGGATGCGCCTGGCCATGTCGACGGCCTGGTCCAGCTGGTCCGCGACCACCACCCGGCCGAGCAAAAAGTCGACGACCGGCCCGAGATCGGCCTCAGCCTCGACCAGGGTGGCGCCCAGCCCGATAAAGCCCGGCATCTTGCTGACCTGGGCCAGCAAATGGCTTTCCAGCCGCCGTCCCTGGATCGCCTGGAGCGGCAGGAACGTTGCCCGGCCGGCCCGGTTCTGCTTGAGATAGGCGATCAGGCGGGATGCCGTTTCTTCGCTGTCGGTCACGATGTTCTGCACGGCTCCGCCCAGGGCGGTCTCGATCGCCAGCTCGCAGCGCTTGTCCGCGCGCAGCAGGCTGCCGACGCTGCCCCGGATGCCGCGGGCAAAATCCGGGTCCTGGTCCGCCTGTCCGAGCAGGCGCTTGACGGCTTCGGCGTAGCCTTCGTAGCTGCGTTCCAGGTCCTGGAGCGTCTTGTGGCGGTAGAGCTGGTTGCGCAGCGTCTGGCGGTTTTCCTCCAGGCGGCGCGACAGCTCGTTGCAGGTCTGGCGCGCCTGCTCCAGCTGCGCGGTTTGCTGCCGGTGCGTCTCCTGCAAGGTCGTCGTCTCGTTTTGCAAGCGGTCCAGACCAGCATGGGTTTCCTCTTGCAGCAGCATCAGCCGGTCGACGTCGCTGCGGATCTCCTGCTGGTCTTGCCGGACCGCCTTGCGCCGGTTCTCGACCAGGTCTTTCTGGCCTTGGGTCTGGCTGAGCATGGCGCGCTGGCTGTAAACCGATTCGAGCAGCTGGTCCAGGCGGACCTTGTCCTGTTCGATCCGCTTTTCGGCGGCGTCGAGCGAGGCCATCAGGTCTTGCATGCGCGTCTCCGCGTCCGTGAGGCGGCCGCGATACAGGCTCTGCTGCTGTTCGAGCTTGACGGCCCTGGCGCGCCGGCCTTCCAGTTCGCTGCCGAGATCCTGCAGGCTGCCGGTCAGCTCGGCTTCTTCGTGTGCGGCGGTTTCGCCCTGCTCGCGCAGGTGGCGGATGCGCGCGTCGTGCAGCGCCAGCTCGCCTTGCAGCTGGGTGACCTGCTGGCTGAGCGCGCCCAGTTCGTTTTGCTTATCGGCAGCAGACGCCTCAAGGTCATGCAGACGGCGGGCGGCCTGCTGGTTTTTTTCGCGCAGGGCGGCCAGGGCCCGGTTGGCTTCGGCGAGATCATCCATGACCAGCTGTTTTTCCTGCTCGGCTTCGAGCAGCTTATCGTTTTGCTGGTCGAGGCTGTCCAGGATCAGGGCGGTCTCGCTGCGCTTGAGCTCGTCGCTCAGGCGCAGGAAGCGCTGCGCAGATTCGGCCTGGCCGGCCAGCGGCTCCAGGCGGCTTTCCAGCTCCAGGATCAAGTCGTTGATGCGCAGCAGATTCTGCTCGGTTCCCTCGAGCTTGCGCTCGGCTTCTTCTTTGCGGGTCTTGTACTTCACGATGCCGGAGGCTTCTTCGAAGATGCGCCTGCGGTCCTCAGACCGGTGGCTTAAAATCTCGTCGACACGGCCCTGCCCGACGATCGAGTAACCGTCACGCCCCAGTCCGGTATCCATAAACAATCGCGTGATGTCGCGCAGGCGGCAGACCGTTTTATTCAGCAGGTATTCGCTTTCGCCGGAGCGGTAGAGCCGGCGCGTGATCTGGACCTCGGTGTAGTCCAGCGGCAGCTGGTTGTCGCTGTTGTCGATGACCATGGTGACTTCGGCAAAGCTCATTGCCCGGCGCGACTGGGTGCCGGTGAAGATGACGTCTTCCATGCGCGAGCCGCGCAGCGTTTTGACGCTTTGCTCGCCAAGAACCCAGCGGATGGCGTCGGTTACATTGGATTTGCCGCTTCCGTTGGGTCCTATGATGGCGGTTACGCCTTCGTGAAAAGTAATGGTTGTTCGTTCCGGAAAAGACTTGAAGCCTTGTATTTCCAGAGCTTTCAGGTGCATGTTCTATCCCCCGGCGCCGTCTGTCGGTTTCGGTGAACAGCCCTCGCGATTGCAGTCAAGCTTGTCAAGCGCCTCCCGGGCGGCCTGCTGCTCGGCTTCCTTTTTGCTGCAGCCCGTTCCGGTGGAAATGAGCTGGCTGTCGACCAGAACCCCTGCTGTGAACAAGCGCTCGTGCACAGGCCCTGATTCGTCCAGAATCTGGAAACGCAAGGTGCTGTTACCCCGCGTCGCCTGCACCAGTTCGAGCAGGCGGCTCTTGTAATCATACACCAGATCACCGGCCAACGCCAGTTGCAGCGGCTCGTCGAGCAGATCGAGGATGCGGGCGCGGGCCAGGTCGTAGCCGGCATCCAGGTACAGCGCGCCGAAAATCGCTTCGGCCGCGTTGGACAGGTTGGACGGCTTGGCGCGCCCGCCGGTCGCTTCCTCTCCCCGGCCCAGCAGCAGCAGGTCGCCGAGCCTGATTTCGTCGGCCAATAAAGCCAGGGTCGTCTCCCGGACCACCAGGGCCCGGGTTTTGGTCATATAGCCCTCGTCGCGCTGGCCGGCGTGGCGGAACAGCACATCGCTGATCGCCAGGTCAAGCACCGCGTCACCGAGAAATTCGAGGCGCTCGTTGTCCTTGATGTTCTCACCGCGATGCTCATAGGCATAGGTAGAATGCGTCAGGGCCTCCAGCAGCAGCTGGCGGTTGTTGAATCGGTGCCCGATGGCCTGCTCAAGCCGGTCCAGGAGGGAATCTTGCCGCGCCGGTTGCCTTGGCGCGGACACGGCGCGGCCAGCCGGCGAGAAAAAAAGCCCCCGGAGGGGCTTTGGATCATGCATTGTTCTTGATGAAGTCCACAGCGTCCCCGACCGTTTTAATCCGTTCGGCTTCTTCATCCGGGATCGATATGCCGAATTCCTGTTCCATGGCCATGACCAGTTCGACGATGTCCAGAGAATCGGCGTTGAGGTCATCGATGAAATTGGAATCCATGCTAACGGCGTCGGCGTCGACACCCAGTTGATCAACCAGAATGTTGCGGACACTTTCAAAAATGCTATCTGTTGACATGCAATTACCCTCCTGTATATTGGCCTTCTGAGCGATTTTCATCCCAGCGGCGTTGAGCATATCATAGTTTTATTTGATTATCAAGGAATTGTCAAGTATCGGGAAATAAATTCATTTTTTCTTCATTTTCTGTAACCAGCCGGCCCGGGGCATCAGCCGTGCAGCATCGACCGGTTGGCCAGCAGGTACTGCAGGCCGCTCAGCACGGTCAGGATCAGCGAGATGATCAGCAGGGTGTCACCGACAGAAGCAAACCAACTGCCGGTGAGCTTCATCATGAACGGTTCGATCAGGATGACCAGGATGGCGACGATCTGGGAGACCGTCTTGGCTTTGCCGAGATTGCCGGCCGGAATGACTTTGCCGTGTTCGGCCGCGATCAGGCGCACCCCCGTGATGATGAATTCGCGGATGATCACGATGATCGTCACCAGGGCATGGATCCGACCCAGCTGGACCAGGGCGATCAGGACCGAGACGACCAGCATCTTGTCGGCGATCGGATCGAGAAACTTACCCAGGGTCGTGACCAGATTGCGTTTGCGGGCGATGTGGCCGTCGGCCAGATCGGTGATCGAGGCGACGGCGAACAGCAAAAAGGCGGCCAGGCGCCCGGGGCCGAGCAAGAACAGGTTCCATGCCTGCCAGAACGGCTGGTCGGGCATCGGCAGCAGAAAAACGAGAATCAGCGGAATCAGGATAATCCGCAGGACGGTTAATCGGTTGGGCAGATTCACGCGACCGTCACCCCTGTCATCTCATAAGCGTTGGCATCGACCAGCCTGACGCGGCAGATCTGGCCCAACCGGACATCCTCGTCGGATGCGGCGACATAGATGACGGGATCGACTTCGGGTGCTTCGCCATAGCTGCGGCCTATGTAAAATATACCACGATCGTCGACAGATTCAAGCACCACGTCAACCTGCCGGCCGAGCCGGCTGCCGGCCGCCCGGGACGCAACCTGTTCCTGCAGTTCCATCACATGGCGGTAGCGCCTTTTGGCTGTTTGGTGATGGACGCGCGGCCGCAGCGCATAGGCGGCGGTCCCCTCTTCGGGTGAAAAGATAAAACAGCCCAGACGCTCGAAACGCAGCGCTTCGAGCAGGGCCAGCAGCTCCTGGAATTCCTTTTCGGTTTCGCCGGGAAATCCGACCATGACGGTTGTGCGTAAAATGATGTCCGGAATCGCGCGGCGCAGCCGGGCGACGACGGCACGGATCTCCTCTGCCCGGTCGTGGCGGTTCATCCGGGCCAGCACCGCGTCGGAACCATGCTGGATCGGCATGTCGAGGTAATGGGCGATTTTGGGTTCGCTGGCCATCGCGTCGATCAGCTCGTCGCTGACCCCGTCGGAATACGTGTAGAGGATGCGCAGCAGCCGCAGGCCAGGGATGCGGCAGATGGCGCGGGCCAGTTCCGGCAGGCGGCGTCGGCCGTAGCGGTCGAGCCCGTAGCGGCCGCAGTCCTGGGCGATCAGGATCAGCTCAGCGTAACCCGCGGCCGTCAGCTGCTCGGCTTCAGCCAGGATTGCTTCGAACGTGCGGGAGCAAAACGGGCCGCGGATACCGGGAATCGCGCAGTAGGCGCAGTGGTTGGAGCAGCCCTCGGCAATCTTGATGTAGGCATAACTGGCAGGTGTCGCCGGCTGGCGTTTGATGTTCAGGTGTTCCAGGCTGCCGGGCGGACCCGGCTTGACCCAGTCGGAGCAGCCCGCATCCAGGCGCTCCAGCAAGTCCGCAATGCGGCCGTAGTCGGCGGTTCCCAGCACCGCGTCCACTTCGGGCAGGGCCTGGTGAATCTCGTCGGCGTAACGCTGGGACAGGCAGCCGGTGACCACCAGGCGGCGCGCCTGGCCGGCCGGCTGCTTGTGATCTGCCAGGCGCAGGATCGCCTCGATCGCCTCTTGCTTGGCGCTGGCAATAAAGCCGCAGGTGTTGACGATCAGGGCATCGGCCTGGCCGGGTTCGGGCACGGCGGTCCAGCCGCTGTCCTTCAGGATCTGGCTCATGCATTCGGCATCGACCATGTTTTTGGCGCAGCCGAGCGACAGCAGGTAAAACTGCCGGGAAACCGGATCAGGCTGTGGGGATGAAGGAATCAAACAACCGCACCTTTCGCATGTTGGATTCAGGCAGATGCCTGCTGTCCATCATGCCTGATGCGACGGCTGCTTGTCAATGGCGGCGGATCAACTCGTTGATCAGTTCGCTGTCAAAGCCCCGGCTGCTCAGCAGGCGGGCGACACGCATGAACAGGCGGCGTTTTTCCCCCGGCGGTGTTTCGTCAGATCGCAGGTGCTTAAGCTCCGGCGCAAAACGCGCGTCGAGCAAATCACGGGCCAGTTCGCGGTCGGTCAGGGTTTCATCGAGCGCTGCATCGACGGCGGAGCGCTCGAGGCCAGATTGCAGCAGGCGCTGGCGCAGGGCAAAACGCGATTCCGCCTGACGCCCGCGCCGCTGGCGCGTCATGCGGCAGGCGATGGCCAGATCGTCCAGATAGCCCTCTTCGGTGAGTTCACGCACCACTTCGCGGACGATGTCGTCATCATAGCCTTCGTCGCGCAGGCGCTGGGCCACGCGCCCCGACGGCTTTTTGGCCAGCCCCAAAAAGGAGATGGCTTCAGAACGGGCATCTTGCAGCCGGCGCCGCAAGGCCCGTTCTTCGTCGCTCAGGCCCTCAATTTTCAAGTCCGAGGATATCTTCTTCATGCTCTTCCGTTTCCGTTTCCATGGTCTCCGATGTGACCGGTTCAGGAGCAAACGTGGCGCGCACTTGCTGTTCGATATCCGCCCGGATGTCACCATTGGCTTTCAGGAACAAGCGGGCGTTGTCACGGCCCTGGCCGATGCGCTGGCCCTTGTAGGAGAACCAGGAGCCGCTCTTGTCGACGATGTCCTGGGCGACCGCCATATCCAGGATGCAGCCCTCCTGGGAGATGCCTTCGCCGTAAATGATGTCGAATTCCGCCTCGCGGAAAGGCGGTGCGATCTTGTTCTTGACCACTTTGACGCGGGTCCGGGAACCGACGATGTCCGAACCATTGCGCAGCGTCTCGATTCGGCGTACATCGAGCCGGACCGATGAGTAGAATTTGAGCGCACGCCCGCCCGGTGTGGTCTCCGGGTTGCCGAACATGATGCCGACTTTTTCGCGCAGCTGGTTGATGAACACCGCGACCGTGCTGGACTTGCTGATCACGCCGGCCAGTTTGCGCAGTGCCTGGGACATCAGGCGGGCCTGGAGACCGACATGGGCATCGCCCATCTCCCCGTCGATTTCAGCCTTCGGCACCAGGGCGGCTACCGAGTCGATGACGATGATATCGACCGCGCCGCTGCGCACCAGCGCTTCCGTGATCTCCAGGGCTTGTTCGCCGGTGTCCGGCTGGGAGACGATCAGGTTATCGATGTCGACGCCCAGTTTGCCGGCATAACGCGGGTCAAGCGCGTGCTCGGCGTCGATAAAGGCCGCCGTACCCCCGAGCCGCTGCGCTTCGGCAATCATGTGCAGGGCGACGGTCGTCTTGCCTGACGATTCGGGACCAAAGATCTCCACGATCCGGCCGCGCGGTATGCCGCCAACCCCCAGGGCCAGGTCAAGCGACAAGGCACCGGTCGGGATGACCTCGACCTGGACGTGCGCCCGCTCCCCCATCTTCATGACCGCACCTTTGCCAAACTGCTTTTCGATCTGGCTCAGCGCGGCGTCCAGTGCCCGCTCGCGGTCGGATGCGCTTTTTTGGCTGACATCCTGGGTGGATTTTCCCGATACTCGATCTGATCGTGCCATAGTTACCTCCAGAATAGAACAATCGTTCCTTTATGCCTATTATAGCTGTCGCGGCAGTCCCCGTCAAGGCGAACGTGCCGCCAAATCGCGACAAAGGGTGCGTCAGGCCGGCCGTCTGAAGAGACGGGCCGCCAGCTGCCTCACCTTGTCCAGGGTCGAGCGGGCTTCGGGCATGCGCAGCCACCAGGCGATCGCCAGGTAGGCGCCCAGACCGGCCAGGGCGCGCAGGCCGTACCAGCCCAGCTGCCAGAGCTTGGCTTGAGGCTGCCAGGGCAGCTTGTCGAGCAGCAGGACGGCGGCCAGCAAGCAGGCGGTGCACAGGCAGCAGCGGATGATAAACGGCCAGATCCTGCGGGGCGCGGACCGCTTGAAGCGCTTGCCGTACAGCGTGTACAGCAGGATGGCGCTGACCGTGCTGGTCAGGGCGTAGGCCAGCGACAAACTGCTGACGCCCAGGCGGGACCAGCGCGTCAGGATCAGGCAGAACACGGTGTTAAGGATCAGGGAGAGGATGCCGTTGAGCAGCGCGATACGGGTCACCTTGCGGGCGTAGAAGGCCTGGTTGGTGATGAAGACAAAGGTCTGGGCGACCATGGCCAGGCAATACCAGCGCAAAATGGAGGCTGTCACCTGCACGGCGTCGTTGGAATAATGGCGGCTCCACTGGAAGATGGCCCGGATGGTGTCCTGGGGCATGGCCAGAAACAGCGCCGCCATGGGCATGACGAGAAACAAGGCCGAGCGCAGGCTGCGCGTGTAGAGCAACCGGCCGCCCCGGATGTCGCCGCCGGCGTGGCTGCCGGCCAGCGAAGGCAGCATGACATTGCCAATGGCGACGACGAAAACGCCGTAGGGCAGCTGCCAGGTCGTGGTCGCCTGGCGCAGGGCCGTGACCGCGCCGACAAACTGGTTGGCGAAGCTGGTCAGGATGATCGTGTTGACCTGGACGATGGAACCGGACAGCAATGTCGGCA
The DNA here is from genome assembly GCA_012523135.1 of Clostridiaceae bacterium. GTDB lineage: Bacteria > Bacillota > Clostridia > Saccharofermentanales > UBA5734 > JAAYBY01. Next base: position 23,418 of record JAAYJD010000296.1, on the reverse strand, counting down.
CGGCGAGGTAGAGCAGGCGGCGAAAGCCCGGATCGCGCCAGTCGAAAGAAAAGACATAATGGCGGAAGGTGCGCCGGGCCAAATAGAACTGGAGCAGGAAAAAGATGCAGGCAGATCCCATGACGCCGGTCGCCACGCGCACGACCCCGCTGGGCGACGCCTGCCCCAGCAGAACCATCACCAGGACGACGCAGGTGTTGTAGATCGATGGGCCGAACGAGGTCGCGGCAAACCGCTTGTAGGCGTTGAGGATGCCGATGCACAGCGCGGCCAGCATCATGAAAAAGACCTGGGGGAACAGCGCCCGGGTCACCCGGACGGCCAGGTCGACGACCGCGGGGTCTTTGCCCTGGTTGTAGGCGCCGACCAGCCAGGGCGCCGTTGCGACCCCGATCAGGACGGCCGCGATCATCACCAGGGCGGCGAAGTTGATCAGGATGCTGACACTGCGCCAGCCGCGTTTCTCCTGGTGCTTCTCGAGGGCGGCGGCCAGGGTCGGCGTGATCGCCGCCTGGATGGCGCCGCCGACCAGCAGCTGGTAGAACAGGTCGGGAATCTGGAAGCCGATGTTGAAGGCGTCCGTCTCGATACCGACGCCGCCAAACACGGGGACAATCAGGATTTCACGCAGCTGGCCGGTGATTTTGCTGAGTAAAAGCCCGATCATCATCAGCAGCGTCGCCGTCGAACGGCTCAGCTGCCCGCGTCCTGCTGCCGGTTCCGCCGGTTTCATCGCCCCATCACCGCGTCAGCTGCTGGCGCAGCAAGTCGTGGGCGCGCAGGGCCGAAACTCTGCGGATCCGGGCCCGGTTGCCGCCCTGGCGCAGCTGTTGCGTGACGGTGCCGTCCGGACCGGATACGGCCAGCCAGACCGTGCCGACCGGCTTGTCGTCGCTCCCGCCGTCGGGACCGGCAACGCCGGTGATGGCGACGGCCCAGTCGGTGGCGAACAGGTGCCGGCAGCCTTCGGCCATGCGGGCCGCACAGGCTTCGCTGACCGCCCCTTCCCGCTCGATCAGGTCCGCCGGCACGCCGAGCAGCTCCTGTTTGACCGCGTTGGCGTAGGCGACCAGGCTGCCGCGCAGCACCCGGGAAGCGCCCGGAAAATCGGTCAGCTGCTCAGTCGCCAGGCCGCCGGTGCAGGATTCGGCATAGCTGACCGTCTGGTTGTTTTGGATCAGCAGATCGCGCACCACTTCCGGCATGGTGCGCAGACCGATTTCATAAATGTGCTGGCCGACCCGTCGCTTGACTTCGTCGAGCATCGCTTGCGTGGTGTCCGGCTCCTCATCGGACGCGACCGCCTGGGTGATGCGGAAAACCACCTCGCCCTCGGAGGCATAGGGTGCCAGCGTCGGGTTCTGGCGCTCGATCAGGTCGGACAAGGCCGTCTCCGCGGCGGATTCGCCGATGCCGATCATGCGTACGAAAACATGGCGCAGCCGGGCGGATGTCTGGTCTTGCAGCCAGGGGGCCGCTTGCTCGCGAAACATGACGGTCATTTCAGACGGCGGCCCGGGCAGCAGCACCAAATGCACCGTCCGGTCATCCTGGCGCGTTTCCAGGATGGCGCCGGGGGCGGTGCCGTTGCTGTTGGGCATCACGATGCAGGGGTCAGGCATCTCCGCCTGTTTCCAGTTGTTGCTGGTGACCTGGCTGCGCCCCAGGCGCTGGAAATAGTCCGCGATGGCCGCCCGGCTGGGCTCGTGCAGCTTGAGCGGCAGGCCGGCAACCGAGGCGGCGACCGCCATCGTGATGTCGTCCTGGGTCGGGCCCAGGCCACCGGTCAGCAGGACGATGTCCGACCGCCCGATCGCCTGGCGAATGCAGCCGGCCAGGCGTCCCGGGTTGTCGCCGACCACCGTCTGGTAATAGGAGTGGACGCCTAGAAGGCTCAGTTCGCGGGCCAGCCAGGCCGCGTTGGTGTTGACGATCTGCCCCAGCAGCAGTTCGGTTCCGACGCAGATGATTTCAGCTTTCCGGTTCGTTGCCATGCTCAGATGGTTCCTCTCTTTCGCTCGCTTGCGCGTCGTTCTGTTCCAGCCCCTCAAGGCGGCTGCGCACTTGGGCAGCGTAGCGCAGGCACCCTTCGCTTTCCGACACCGCGCGCACCAGGCGGGCGTGCAGCCGGGACAGGCTCTCTTCGTATTTTTGCACATCGTGCTGCAGCCCGGTCAGCGTCCGGGCAATTTCCAGGGACTGCCGCTCCATGGCCTGGAGCCGGAAAATCGCCTGGAGCCCGGCCAGGATTGCGGCCATCGAGGTCGGTCCCGCCAGCAGGATGCGGTGCTGGCGGTACAAGTCGGCGGCCAGGGCGCCGTCGCGCATCGCCTCGGCAAACAAAGTCTCGCCCGGCAGATAGCAGATGGCGAAATCGGTGGTCACCGGGGGCTGGATGTAGAGCTCGGCGATTTTTTTGGCTTCCTGGCGCAGCCTGGCGGTCAGTTCGCGGCCGAACTCGGCAGCCGCTTCCATGTCGTCGGCTTCGCGGGCCGCCAGGAGCCGGTGCAGATAGTCGAGCGGGAACTTGGCGTCGATCGGCAGCAGGACGGCCTCTTCCCCCTGGTCCGCCGCGAGCAGGACGGCGGCATCAACGGCCTCCTGGCGGCCGGCCCTGACGCGGACCTGGGTCCGGTACTGGCTGGGGGACAGGATATCCGCCAGCAGCTGCTCGAGCTGTAGCTCGCCGATGACACCGCGGCCGCGCACCGATCCCAGCGCCTGGCGCAGGGAACGCACGTCGCCGGCCACGGCCTGCATATCGCGCAGGTTGGCGGCGATGCGGGTCATCTGCTCCTGGATCGCCTGGCGGATGGTTTCCAGCATCTGGCCGCTGCCCTGATTGGACTGCTGCAGCTGGGTGATGAACAGGGCGTTGATTTCCCGCTGGTCGCGGCTGGCGTCCTGGACCCTGGCCGTCACCGTCTGCTGGAGCAAGTCGGTCTGGCGGGCAAAGTCGCGCCGTAACAGCTCGATCGCCTGGCCGGCCGCTTCCTGTTCGCGCCGCCGCTCGTTCAACTGGCGGCCCAATCGGATGTTCTGGACGATCAGGACGATGAGCGTGACGAACAGGAGGCCGGCCAGTATCAGGATGGCCAGGCCGCTGTCCAGGCTGATCGCGGCCAGGATCACGGGCGGATGCCCTCGATCCGGCAAAACGCGTCCAGCGTGTTTTGCAGCAGCATGGCGACGGTCATCAGGCCGACCCCGCCCGGCACCGGCGTGATCGCAGCTGCCAGGGGTTCCGCGGCGGCAAAATCGACGTCGCCGACCACCTTGCCGGCTTCGTTGCGGTTGATGCCGACGTCGATGACGACCGCGCCGGGCTTGATGTAATCGGCAGTGATCATCTTCGGCTTGCCGATGGCCACGATCAGGATGTCGGCCTCGCGGCAGACCGCCGGCAGATCGACGGTGCGCGAATGGGCCACCGTGACGGTCGCATGTTCGCGCAGCATCAGCTGGGCGATCGGCTTGCCGACGATGTTGCTGCGGCCCACGATGACGCAGCGCTTGCCCTTGATCGGCAGCTCATAGGCCTTGAGCATGGCGATGATCCCGGACGGCGTGCAGGGTACGGGGCAGTCGCGGCCCAGCGAGAGCAGGCCAACGTTGACGGGATGGAAACCGTCGACATCCTTGTCCGGCTTGATCGCGCAGATGATCGTGAACTCGTCGATGTGGTCCGGCAGGGGCAGCTGGCAGAGGATGCCGTGGATCTTGCTGTCCTGGTTGAGCTCGTCGATCAGGGCCAGCAGTTCGAGCTGGGAGACGGACGCGGGCAGGTGGTAGCTGTAGGAGCGGATGCCCGCTTCTTCACAAGCCTTCTTCTTGTTGTTGACGTAGATGGTCGAACCGGCGTCCTCCCCGACCTGGATGACGGCCAGTCCGGGGCGGCGGCCCGCCTGCCGGCTCAGTTTGTCAACGTCCGCGCCGGTGCGGGCGCGCAGTTTGACGGACAGTTCCTTGCCGCTGATCAGAATGCTCATGGTCAGTTCCTCCTTTGGGTGCCTGTTGGGCGGGCTTTGCCGGTCCGGCGAACGCGCCGTCCGGATACTGCAGCAAATCGGTCCGCCCGGCGGCGGTCAGGGCCTCGGCGACCAGCCGGCGGTTGCGGGGCGCGGAGGGCTGGAGCAGGGCCCGCTGCCAGCGTTTTTCCCGCGCGTCAGGGACATGGACCGGCCGCATCGAAAGCGGATCCAGGCCGGTGTGGTGCATGGCTGTCGCCAGAGATCCCGGTGTCGGGTAGAAATCCTGAACCTGTTCCGGCATGCGCCGGGCGCGGCGCAGAAACAAGGCCAGCTCGATGGCATGCGCCAATGTGGCGCCGGGATGGCCTGAGATCAGGTACGGGACCAGGTACTGGCGCAGCCCCAACTGGCGGTTGATCGCCGCATAGCGCTCGCTGAAAGCCGTGTAGACCGCCGCTGACGGCTTGCCCATCAGGCGCAGCACGGCGGGGCTGATGTGTTCCGGGGCGATTTTGAGCTGGCCGCTGATGTGGTGCTGGCACAGCTCGAGCATGAAGGATGGGTCGGGGTCGGCCATGACCGCGTCGAAGCGGATGCCCGAGCGCACAAACACTTTTTTGACGCCCGGACGCTGCCGGGCCTGGCGCAGCAGCGCCAAATAGGCGCTGTGGCCTGTTTCCAGCTGGGGACACGGCTCCGGATCCAGGCAATGCCGGTGGCGGCAGACCTGGCCGCGGCGCTGTTTGGCACAGGCGGGCAGATGGAAATTGGCGGTCGGGCCGCCGATATCATGGATGTAGCCTTTAAAATCGGGCAGTTCGGCCAGCCGGTCGATTTCAGCCAGAATGGACGCGTCGCTGCGCGACCGCACGATGCGCCCCATGTGGTGGGTGATCGCGCAAAACCGGCAGCCGCCGTAGCAGCCCCGGTGCGCCGTGACGCTGAAGCGGACCTCCTGCAGGGCAGGCACACCGCCCTGTGCGGTGTAGGCCGGATGCCACGTGCGCGTGTAGGGCAGCGCGTAGACGCGGTCCAGCGCGGCCGTATCCATCGGCCTGGCCAGCGGGTTCTGCACCAGGAAGCGGTCCTCCTGGGGCTGGATCAGGATTTTTCCGGCGGACGGATCCTGTTCCATCTCCTGGTAGCGCGCGGCGACCGCGTAGGCGGTCTTGTCCCGCATCACCTGTTCGGCTGACGGCAGCAGGATGTGCGCGGCATCCTCGATCAGGCAGCGTCCTTGCCAGGCTTCGGTCGGCCGGCTGGAAAAATCAGGGGTTCGTCCTCCCTGCTGTTCCAGGAAAAGGCGCGTTTTTTTAGGCAGTTGTTCGGCTTTCAGCCAGACCGCGGTGCCGCGAATGGCGTTCAGGCGGGCGACCGGCACGCCGCGGGCCAGGAAGCCGGCCAACTCCAGCAGGGTCTGCTCCCCTTCACCAAAGACCAGGATATCGGCCGCACAGTCCGGCAGGACGGAACCGCGCACCGTCTGGCTCCAGGTGTCGTAATGGGCAAAGCGGCGCAGGCTGGCCTCGATGCCGCCGACGATCAGCGGCAAACCGCCCAGCTGGCTGCGGACCAGCTGCCCGTAGCGGAGCAGGGCCCGGTCGGGCCGGCAGCTTGCTTTGCCGCCGGGGCTGTACACATCCTGGCTGCGCTTGCGTCCGGCCGCCGTATAGTGGTTGACCATCGAGTCGACGACACCGGTCGAAACCAGCACGCCCAGGCGGGGCCGGCCCATCGCGGTCAGGCAGTCCGGACGGGTCACGTCCGGCTGGGCGATGATGCCCACCCGGTAGCCGGCGTCAGCCAGCACGCGCGTGAGGATGGCGCAGCCAAACGCGGGGTGATCGACATAGGCGTCCCCGCTGACAAACAGGAAATCGAGTTCATCCCAGCCAACCTGGTCCATCTCGCGCCGGGTCATCGGCAGATGCGCCATGCTTACTGCTTCTCCTTGGCTTTCAGTTCTTCGTACTGGCCCTGGGTGATCAGGAGCTTGCGCGGCTTGGATCCGTCGAACGGGCCGATGTAGCCCTTGTCGTGCAGCGTGTCGATCAGGCGGGCGGCGCGGGGATATCCGACATTCATGCGCCGCTGCAGCAGCGAAACGGAGCCGTAGCCGGTCTCGACGACGATGTCCAGGGCCTGGGGCAGCAGCTCGTCGGTCTCTTCGTTGAGCTTCTCTTTGCTGGCGTTGGCCGACGCCGTCATGATCGCGTTGGAGACCGCATCGTCATAGTCGGCGGCATGCTGGGCCTTGATGTAGTTGAGCACTTGCTCAACTTCCGAATCGGTGACAAAGGCGCCCTGGCCGCGCACCGGCTTGGCGATGCTTTGCGGGTAATAGAGCATATCGCCTTTGCCCAGCAACTTTTCGGCGCCGCCCATGTCCAGGATTGTGCGCGAATCGACTTGCGAGGCAACCGCGAAGGCGATGCGGGACGGGATGTTGGCCTTGATGACGCCGGTGATGACATCGACAGAGGGGCGCTGGGTTGCGATAATCAGGTGAATGCCGGCGGCGCGGGCCATCGCGGTCAGGCGGGCGATGGCATCTTCGACTTCCGTCGGCGTCGTGGCCATCAGGTCAGACAGCTCGTCGATGACCAAAAGGATCAGGGGCAGATGCTCGTATTCGGCTTCGTCGTTGTCGGCGCTGACCGCCGCGGCGTTGGCGGCGGCTGAAGCGCGGTAGGAGTTGATGTCGCGCACCGACTTTTCCGCGAAAAGGCCGTAGCGGCGCACCATTTCGCTGACGGCCCAGGTCAGGGTGTTGGCCGCTTTCTTGGGATCCGTCACCACCGGCGCCAGCAAGTGCGGGATGCCGTTGTAGACGCTGAGTTCGACGACCTTGGGGTCGATCATCAGCATGCGGACTTCTTCCGGCGGGAACCGGAACAAAATGCTCATCAGGATGGCGTTGATGCAGACGGATTTACCTGAGCCGGTCGCGCCAGCGATCAGCAGGTGGGGCATCTTGGCCAGGTCGCACAGGATCGGGCTGCCCTGGATGTCGCGCCCGAGGGCGGCCGTCAGCGGCGAACGGGTGTTCTGGAATTCCGCGGACTCAAGCAGGCCGCGCAGCAAAACGGGCTGGGTCTCCTTGTTGGGGATCTCGATCCCGATGGCGGATTTGCCGGGAATCGGCGCCTCGATGCGCACCCCCAGGGCCGCCAGGTTGAGGGCGATGTCGTCCGCCAGACTGACGATGCGGCTGACCTTGACGCCCGGTCCCGGGCTGAGCTCGAAGCGCGTGATCGTCGGACCGGTGGTGACGTGGACGACGGATGCCTCAATGCCAAAGCTGGCCAGGGTCTCTTCCAGCTTGCGGCCCAGGGCCTGCACCGCCTGGGTGCTGACCATGCTGATCGCCTGCTCCTCGCGGCGCAGCAATCGTAGGGGCGGTGCCTGGTAGGGCAGCTCAATGCCCAGCTGGGTGCCGGACGGGATGCGTTTTCCCTTGCCGGGTATGGTGACGGTCGGCGCGGCGGCTTCGGTCCGGTCTGCCCAGTGTTCGCGGCTGCCCACCAGCTCATCCTGGATGGACCTTTGCGCATCGGCGTCGGCCGACGGCATGTCTTTCGCTTCCGAACTGATATTGGCTGCAGCGCCGGTGACAACCCGGTGGATGCCGGCCGGCAGGACCACTGGTTCGACAGCCGGCGGTTCCGCTTCGGTCACCTCAAGGTCGAAGGGGGACTGGGATTTCAGCGTGGTCGCGGGTGCACGTTCGCCTGGCGCGCCAGGCGCGCCGTTTGCGGGATCGCGCAGAAAATCGGGCACCGGCAGGTCCTCGGCCCTCAGGGATGGCACACCGTCTTCGATGTCATCAGGTTTGAACAGTTTTTTCAAGCTTTCCAGCAGCGTGGGCTTCTTGCCGGCCGGCTCCGCCCCTGGGCCGACGGTCACATTAGCCGGTCTGACCTGGGCAGTTCCCGCCCCATCCTTGCCGCGTTCCGGCAGCAGGACATCGAAGCTTTTTCGGTCTGTCGGCGGCGTCGCGGCGGCCGTGTCCCGCTCCTCACGCACCTGGTCGGCGCGGTCCCGGACGGCCTGGTCCAGCTTCTGGCGGGTCGCCGAAAGCGCGCTGGCGGTGTGCCCGAACATGCCGGACAAGGAGACGTTAAACAGAAGGATCACCAGGGAGAGCAGCAGGGCCGCCAAAAGCACGATCGAACCGATCGAGCCGGCGATGGCGAACAGGCCCAGAGCCAGGCCGCCGCCCAGCAGGCCGCCGCTCAGCGCGGTTCGCGCGCCTTCCTGGACCAGGGTCGGTTCGATGCCGCTTTGCCACAGCCGCTGCACCGCGCGCCAGGCCTGGTGGCGTTCCTCCGCGGCCAGGCTGTAAAGGCGCACGGCCTGGAGGTCGGTGGTCAGCAAGTGCAGCATGGCGGCGGCCCCGATCATCAGGATCAGGACATACGTGAAGCGGCGCCGGGTTATTGCCATGTCCTTTTCCAGCAGGTAGTCGATCGCCATGTAGGCAAACAGGACCGGCAGGGCCAGTGCGGTCACCCCAAACAGGCCGCGCCCGCCGGAGAGCAGAACCTGGCCCATCCAGCCGCTGCGTCCGGCCGGCAGGTAAAACGCGACACCCAGGATAACAGCCGCCGCCAGGTAAAAGACGCCGTTGATTTCGCGTTTGGTGTTGACGGTGCGCGCCGCCATCGTTATCGCCCCTCCCGGGCTAACTGGCGATCTGCCATCAGCAGGGCGACCAGTGTTTTGGCGTCATGGATTTCGCCCCGGTCGGCCATGGCCAGCAGGTCTGCCAGCGGAAACGCCTGGACCTGAAGGAACTCGCCGTCGTCGGGGTGTGCAGGACCTGCCGTGAGACCGGTGGCCAGGTAGATGGACAACGTCTCGCTGCAATAGCCCGGCGAGGGGTATATGGTCGCCAGGAGACGGATCTGCCTGGCGCTGAAGCCGGTCTCCTCGGCCAGTTCGCGCCGGGCGCAGTCCAGCGGGTCTTCATCCGGTTCCAGCTTGCCGGCCGGGATTTCCAGCATGACGCGGTCGAAGGCTTTGCGGTACTGGGTCACCATGAAGACGCGGCCGGCCTCGTCGAGGGCCAGCACGCAGGCGCCGCCGTTGTGGCGCACGATCTCGCGGCGGGCGGTCTTTCCGTCAGCCACGGTTACGGCGTGGACTTCGACAGAAAAGACGCGGCCGGTAAAGGGCTGTTCAACATGTTGACTGGGTTCCTGGTACAATCACGTCATCCTTTCCTGCTGTCTGCGGCTGTACGTCTGGATTGTTCTGCAAGCGCAGTTTGCGGATTTCCGCCACCGCCAGCTTGTCGCAGCGGTTGTTATTCGGGTTGTCGGCATGTCCTTTGACCTTGATCCATTCGATCTGGTGGCGGGCCGAAGACTTGATCAGGTCCTGCCAGAGGTCCATGTTGCTGACCGGATCCCCGGCGGCGTTTCGCCAGCCGTTGCGCTGCCAGTTTTGAATCCATCCCTGCGTGAAGGCAGAGACGAGATAGGCGCTATCGCTGTAGAGCCGGACCTGGCAGGGACGCTTCAGCTTACGCAGGGCTTCGATGGCCGCGGTCATCTCCATGCGGTTGTTGGTTGTCGATACGGCATGGCCGCTGATTTCTTTCTCGATGCCCCGGGTCATCAGGAGGGCTGCCCAGCCGCCCGGTCCGGGGTTGCCCGAACAGGCGCCGTCGGTGTAGATGTCGACCGTGTCAGGCATCCGGGCCCGCCTTCTGCCGCAGCTCGGCGGCGCGTCGGGTCGCTGCGTCGACGGCCCGGATCAGGGCCGAACGCAGGCCGTCCGCCTCCAGGCTGGCCACGGCGGCGATCGTGGTTCCGCCCGGCGAGCAGACCTGGTCTTTGAGTACGGCGGGGTGGGTTTTGGTTTCCAGGACCAAAGACGCGGCACCGTAGACGGTCATGGCGGCCATTTCCAGGGCCATATCCCGTGCCAGGCCGTTGCGTACACCGCCGTCCGCCAGGGCCTCGATCACCAGCATGATGTAGGCCGGGCCGCTTCCGGAGAGGCCTGTGACGGCATCCAGAGCGGATTCCGGAACGTCGTAGACGCGTCCGCAGGCCAAAAGCAGCGAGCGGACAAGTGTCTGCTGCTCGTCGCTGGCCTGGTCGAAGCAAACGGCGCTGACCCCGGCGCCAACCAGGGCGGGCGTGTTGGGCATGACGCGGGCCAGGGCGACTTCCGGTCCGGCCAGGGCGCGCAAAGAAGCCAGCGTCACGCCGGCGGCGATGGACACGACCAGTTGGCGCGCAAGCAGCGGTCGGATGTGCCCCAGCACGTCCGGGACAACCGGAGGCTTGACGGCGATCAGGAGCACATCGGCACCTGATACGGCGTCTTCCAGGCTCAGGCAAGCCGACGCGCCCAATGACAGCGCCAGCGCCTTGGCCTTGGCGGAGTCCGCGTCAAAGAGACGGATCTGAAGCGGATCAAGCGTTTGCGTCCGCACCATCCCCTCGGTCAGGGCACGCCCCATATTGCCGGTTCCGATCACGGCCAGAACCATGTCATGCACCTCCGTTTTGCCTGAGCCAGATGAAAAATTCCGGCATGGCAGTTCAGTCAAATGATATCATTCCAGGCCGGGACATGCAAACAGAACAGCCGCGTCAAAAGGCGACAGCACCGGCATGGGCTGTTGACAGTCCGGAACGGCAATGTTATGATTTGATTCGGTCTTAGGGGAGTGGCTCAACGGTAGAGCAACGGTCTCCAAAACCGTCGGTTGCGTGTTCGAATCGCGTCTCCCCTGCCAGACAAAACCCGCGGGCCATATGGCTTGCGGGTTTTCGCATTTGCCTACATCCATAATCACAAAGCGCGGGCTCAGAAAGCTGGAAACCACAGCGCTGTCTGCCGCGCAACCGCGCTGGCGACCAGTTTCCGTTTCCTCCCAGCCGATATCATGAGCCCATGAAACTCCGATGTTCTGTTTCACATCGGCTCGCACCGATGGTCACTTGAGACGGGGATAAGCTGACTTTGAGCGCCATGTGACGACTAAGCCAGAGCATCCCGATTGATGACAGGTTGCTGGAATCATGATAAAATGATAACAAATTTATCCGAATGACTCATTTTCAGAAACATAACAGCAGGCGCGCTTAATTTAATCATTTGATGAGGGGATTACTATGAAAAAGGTCATCTCGGTCTTCTTGGTTATTTTGTTGATCCTGTCACTTTCCCATCCGCTTCTCGCTGAACAAACCAACATCCAGCCGTCCGTCCCGGATTTTTCGTTGCTGAATTTTACGAATTTTTCGAAAACAGCCGGATTTCACTTCAATTTCACACCGGCCAGCGCAGCCTGGAAGGAGATTAGCGGCGGGCAGCAGCCGGCAAAGCTGAACGCGACCTATACCCTCAAAGAGAACGTGATCCAGGTCGGCCCCGATTTTGACCAGAACATCAGGTCGGCCAGCGAGCTGACACTGAACGCTTCCAAGGCTTTTACCCCCACCATGCGCGTCGTGTCAAATGGCGCTTTTATTAAGCGCTCTGTTCTGGAGCAGGCGGTCGGCACCAATCAGACGATCCAGCCGGACACCGTTTTTGTCAACCCGGCGACAGGTACGGCTTTCAAAGTGGTTGTGGCGATGGATGACACGGAGGGTTTTGAAAACCTTCAGGACCACTATGCCGTCACACGGCCCCAGATTCACGAAGTCGTCGACGACTTGAAAATACCCATGTCCGATGTGGCGCTGAACAAAGCCAACATCACGAGTTTTGCCGGGCTGCCGGCCGGTCCTAGCGGGTCGGTCGAGCAATACATCGTCACGTCCAATCCGGTGATGCAGACGGCAGCGAGGGCGTCCGAGGCCGCTTTCCGAAACCTCGAGGACCCCTTGATCCAGTTCGATTTTCCGGAGGGTACCGAGTTGCAGGCCAAGTCGGGTGACCAGAACATAACCGTGCGTGTAACGGGCGGCATAGGTGTGGGTGATCTCGGACTGGAGGCCAAGTATTCCGGTTTCAGCGGCTATTATTTCGCGTTGAAAGTCGCCCAGGAGGCTTACCTCAACGTCGATGTCGGCATCAATGTCACCAAAGAGATTCGCATCCCGATCCTGGGCATCGACGTACCTTTCGGCGTTGGCCGGGTCAGCGGCGGGCTGTTCGTGGTCGTCGGCCTGGACGGCAAGGTGACGATCCAGATGGAAGCGCGCGAATACATGCAGGGCAAAGCGGGCGTGAAGGGCGACACGTTCTTTTACGCGCCCGTGTCCTGTAAACCGTTCGTGAGCATACCCGAGCGCTATTTCTCCGGCGATGTCCAGGTGGACGGCATGATCAACGGGTTTGTCAAAGCCGGTGCGCTTTTGTCCTTGGAGATCTTTGGCTGGGACCTGGTCGGAGCCGGCGTGTTCATCGGTTCGGGGGTCAATATCACCAGCGCGGATGGGCTTCTGGACATCGAGTTGTATGGGCTGGTCCAGGTATACATCACCTTCATCGGGGACACATATTATTTGGTTCATCTCAAACCGACGCTTCTGCGCAAGCAACAAAAGGACATGGGCGGGTATCGGGTGACGCTCGAGGAGAGCTGTGCCTACCAGGACATTGTCGTCGGTTTCCTGCAAAAGAGCGTAACCCAGGGAGGCGAAGTTGCCCTCGTCAACGCAGCGGACGCCCGCTTTAGAATTGTCGTAACCAACCCGCTGACCAACCAGGAAACCACATATCCTGGCAACTACGGTTTCTACAGCACAGATCAGGCGGGCCGTTTTCTGGTGCATGACCCCGACCTGGATCTCAAGGTCAGCGATCTCGTCGCGATCAAGGTATATGTGGAGTACGTGCAGCAGGGCAAGCAGATGTATGACATCTACGGACCCAGCAAGCCGATCGCTGCCACGTATCCGTTCCGATACATTCGGATTACCGCCGCTGACGCGTTCAATGACTGGATCGAAGGCCAGGTCGAGCCGGCGCGTGTCCGCAACTGGGACAAGCAGCCCGGCGAGGAAGATCATGAGACCTTGTTTTTCCAGGGTGATGTTGAAATTGATGTCCAGCTCGAAAACAGCAAGAATAATATGCGTACGACCTTGTACACGGTACATGTGACCGCCGGGCCTGACGGCACATTCAGAGCCTATAACGGCGGACTGAAGGCATGGGATCCGCCACTCGATGTACGAAACGAACACCGGTTCACCGCGTCCATCGACCAGGACAACGCGCTATGCTCGCTTACATCCTATGTATCGCCACATACCCAATTCGCCTTGAAGACGGTGACGGAAACCGTTCCGGGAACCTCCACCCGCTTCATGGAGGGTGCGGACACGGTCGACCAGGTCAAGTCAAGAACCAGAATCTATGTCATCAACATGGGCGGCAGCCGACAGCTGACCAACATACCGGCGACAGTCACGTTGCACGGACTGTCCACCCAGGACCGCTCGACGAATGGCTATTGGGCCGGTAACATCCATGGCGAGATGCAGTATTACGGAACCGGTGACGGTAAAACCGTCAACAACGCGACCCAGAACCTCGTGATTCAATCCTCCTCTTCTATCGCGATCGAGAACAGCGCCAACGTCGGTCTGGTCAATGACCAGACGAATGGAACCTCTTATGTCGACCTGATGCTGGTCAAGGAATGGGTCTGGCCGGCGCACAGCAATCCCACGGTCATCACCAGCGCCGATCATTATGAATGCACGACGGAAGGCGGTTCTTTCCTGGTCACGGCAACCGGAGATGAACCGATCCGCTTCAGCGCTTTGCCGGCCATCCCAGGGGTGACGCTGGCCGAGGAAGGCCCGATGACCATCGATCCAAATCTGGTGCCCGGCGTGTATTCGTTCACAATCGAAGCTGCGGCGGGCAAAGAGAACGCGCTCATCGTCGATCCGGGTAGCCTACTGCCTGGGATCAAACAGGTTTATGCGGAGGATTCATACCCGCCGGTTTATCAAGACTTTACGCTGACCGTCCTGGAAGCGCCCGAGGCGACGCCGACACCTGCCCCGACGCTATCGCCAGCACCGAAGTCAACACCAACACCGACGGTCACGCCGAAACCGACGGCGAAACCGACGCCGACGACCACGCCGACGGTCACGCCGAAACCAACGTCGAAACCAACGCCGACGGCCACACCGAAGCCAACGTCGACACCAACACCGACGGTCACACCGAAGCCAACGTCGACACCAACGCCAACGCTTGTCCCCGAACCGCCGACCATCACGAGCGCCCAAACGACCACGATTTACAGGCTTCGTGGTGGAGAGTTCACAGTAACCGCGACCGGTACGCTACCGATTGCGTTTACGTTGTCCGAACTGCCGGACTGGCCGATTCCAGCTGGGGTGACACTAGAAAAAGATCCGGATCGGACGGACTTGGCCCATCTGACTGTTGCGCGTTCGGTGCCGGCAGGTACATATTATTTCTACATCAACGCGGTCAATCCCTATGGCTCGGATCAGCAGCGCTTCATACTGGAGGTTAAAAACCTGTTCAGTCCTATAATTCAGTCCAGCCAGGATTCGCAATCCGGGTATTCCCAGCTCAGTTATTCCCCGGTTTCCGTGCAGCCGGGTTCAACGATGCCTGCGACCATCGCGCCTGGCGCCGGCAGCTGGACGGATCAAATCGTCGGCACGCCTGAATACGTCCTGCGCAACGATGACCCCAAAGACCTGTATTCCCAGGACATGCTCTATGTATCGGGAGCCGAATATGTCAAGTATGACTTGCTGATCGAATTCATGGCAGACGGTGAAAAATACCAGATCCGCGAATTTGACAACAGTCCCTGCAACGACCACCATCTGACGGCCATGAGCGACGAGGAGCGCAAAGCCATTGAGGACTATTTCAAAAATCGCGGCCTATTTATCGAGTACGAACGAGTGGGATTCGGACCGGATCTTGATGCACGACTGGATGTCAACCTGGCGGATGACTTTCTTGATTGGTCCGTTTTTGATTATGGAAGCGTCATGAGTGCTGTGGCCGGAATGAAGTCGGGCACCCTGGAGATCGGACTGGGCGGCGAAATCGGCACGATTGTGCCGGGCAGCGTCTTCAGCGCGCTGAAAGACCGGTCAGCGGCGAACGTTAGCCTATCATTCGGACAGGAAGGCGCGACCATGACGTTTATGAGTGGATCGACCGAATCTCCGCCAACCGGCCAGCGATATGACTTCGCGTTTTCCAACCAGGCAGTCAGTGAAACGGCCATGAAGGAAGCGGCCGGCCGAGAAGCTGCGTCCTTTACCTTCATGTTTGCGCATAACAACAGTCTGCCCGGATTCGCCCGGTTTGACATCGTTACGGATCTGGCGGCCGGTACGAGCGTCCAGGTTTACAAATACGATGCGGCCAGCCAGCAATTCACGGCGATCGCCGAAAATGTCACGGTGGCTGCGGGCGGCGTCGTATCGTATCAGAACAACATGATGTCTGAATATTTAATCACAACAGCCAAGCTCAACAACACGATCGGTTCGGATGCCTTAGCGGTCAATCTTTCTGCCGACAGCCCGCCCGGGCCAGCTCGCTGGCCCTATTATGTCGGTGGAGGACTGTTGCTGTTGCTGATGGTCGGCATCGTGCTGCTGATGAAGCGCAGGAAACAAAGGCCTGCCTAAACCGGCCACGTCACCAAACCATTGACCCCGTTGTCCTTAATATGGTCTGCTGAAAGTGCCCGGAGGTCAGCTTATTCGCAGCGTCATGCATGGTCGATCTGAACGAGCGTTAGTCGCACACCCAAACGGCCGGTTGCTGATAACCGCGTCTCTCCTGCCAGATTCGTGAAAAGCCAGGCATGCCTGGCTTTTATCTTTTTTTTTCCTTTTTTGGACTAAACGACCGGCGTCAGATCCAGCACCAGCTTGAGCGGTTCGGTCAGGGGCTGGCAGTTCAGGCTGCCCTGGTGGCAGACCAGCACGATCGCTCTGGATGTGTCGCTGGCCGCTTCCCTGGCGGTAAACGGTCCGGGCAGCGCGACCGGCAGGACATCAAAAGCACACAGGTGGTCAGAGCTGACGGCCAGGCCAAAGCCGTTGTCGTCACGCAGGCTGAGGCGCCGGATGTCCTTGAAGACGCCGGGTTCGCGGTCGGGCTGCAGCAAGTGGTTCAGCGTCAGGTCATGGTGGCCGCTGCCGGTTCTGAGGTCGACCCGGCTCAGCTGGCGCTGCGGGCCGCAGCCATACCAGGATACGTTCTGGTAGGGTCTGGCCGGATTGAAAGCGAAGCCGAAAAGCGGCGGCGGCAGGATTTGCCCGTCCAGCGGCGTCAGGCTGGCAAACAACCGGATGCCGCCCTGGGCCGCGATCTCATAGCGCTGCGTCAGGGCGAAAGCGGGCGTGTGTCCCGGCGCGCCCAGATGCGCGTTCAGCTCGATGACCGCGCTGCGGCCGTCACAGCCGTCTTCCAGGGCGACGACCTCGGTGGTCAGGCGGTCATAACCGGCGTTGAGCCATTGCGGCCAGTCCGGTCCGTCGGTCGGCTCTGGCAGACGCATCAGGCTGCAGCGCAGCCCGGCAAGCGCGGGACGCTGCAAAAACGACAGCTGGCTTCCCTGGCTGGTTCGCGCGGCGAAGAACTCCCGGTCACCGGTCCGCCAGCTCTCCAGGCTGGCGTTGATCCGGTTGAAGACCAGCCAGAAGCGCGGGCCCGACACGATCAGGTGATGGCGCTCCGATTCCAGGCGCAGTCGCCCGCCGTGACCGGTGCCGGCCGATACAGGCTGGTCGGATTTTTGCAGCATGAACTCCTGGCTCCGGATCAACTTGCCAGCCGGGCGCCAAAGCAGGTCGTCTGCCTGGCGCAGGTCGAAGCGGACCAGGTATTCGGCTCCGTCGCTGAAATCCTGGTCCCCGTACCAGAGGGACAAAGCCTGCGTTTGCCCGGGAGCGGCGTGCAGGTTGTCCAGCTCGCCGCTGAGGACGGCACTTCCCTGCCGCAGCAACGACCAGCTGAGGCGGATTTGTCCGGCCGCTGACCAGACCATGTGGTTATGCAGGTTGAATGTGCCGACGATCGGGTTGACCGGACTGATCCGGAACGGACACAGCAGCTGGCTCAGGGCCGGCAGCAGATCCGGATTTTCCTCATGATCCAGATAACACCAGCCGGCTGCGTCGGGATCGGGTAATCCCAGCCAGTCCAGGTCGGCCAGGCGTTCTTGGCTGTTCAGCCAGCGGTCGAGCCGGATCCCGAGGTCCGGGATATCCAGTCCGTGCAGATAACGTGTCGGGTCTGACGCGCGGACGTGTTCGGCCAGCTGGCGTGACCCGTCCGGCTGCTCAGGCTGCAGGAACAGGCCGCACGACCAGAGGACGACACAGGGATGGTTTTTGTCGCGCGCGACCAGACGCTTCAGGCGGTCCTCAGCCCAGCGCGCCGGTAGCTCCGGGCGGATTTTGCGCATGGGCCGGATCCAGTCGCGTCCGGCTGCTGCAAGCGGAGCGTCGACCACCGCGTAGAAACCGTAAATGTCGCACAAATCCAGGACGATCGGGTCGGGCGGCTCGTGCTGAAACCAGATGGTGTTGAAATGGCTGTTCTTGTACGTGCGCAAGGTCCGGACCAGGCCGGCGATGTCCTGGGCCGGATCAGGCAGGTCGAGACCGGACCAGCGGACGCCTTTCAGGCTGACGGCGCGGCCATTGACAAACAGGCGGCGGTCACGGCAATCGAGGCTGCGAAAGCCGACCGCCTGGTGGACACAGAGGATGTCGCGGCCACGCGTGTCTTCCAGACTGACAAACAAATCGTACAGGTTCGGTTCCTCGTCGTTCCAGGGCTTGACATCGCGCACCATCAGGCTGGCCTGCAGCAGGCCGGTCGTCTGGACCGGCGCGGCAAAGACATCCGGATCCGCCGGCCGCATCGCCACGGTCCAGCTGGCGTCATAGAGAGCTTCGTCCTGCTGGCGCAGCGAGGCGTGCAGGACCGGCTGCTCCACGGCGATGCGGCAAGAGGTCAGCAAGGCCGTGATATCCAATCGCCAGGCTTGTGCTTCGGCGAGCCAGACCGTGCGCAGCTGCAGGTCGTGGACCGTGATCGCCGGCAGCGCCTCAAGGGTGATTTCGTGGACACAGCCATACCAGGGCCGGTTGGGCTGCGTCTCCAGGTAGCTGCCGCAGCTGTAGGGATAGACGATCAGGAAAACTTCGTTGTCGCCGTCGTGCAGGAGCATGGTGATATCGAAGTCCGCCATCAGGCCGCTGCCTTGTGTGTAGCCGGCCAGCTTACCATTGACGAAGACATGGCAGGCCGAGCGGACACCATGCAGCACGATGCGTTTGCGCAGGCTGCTCCAGACCAGGGGCAGGCGGCAGGTGCGCCGATAGACCAGAACCGGCTGTTCAGACGGGACATGGGGCGGATCGAGCGTGAACGGCAGCCCTGGCGGATCGAGCAGGACCGGCTGAACCGGCGCCATTTCCGGCAGGGGGCGCTTCTCGAAGCCGGAGCGAAACGACAGGATGTTCTCCGGCAGCTGAAGCGTGCTGGCATAGAAGCGGAAATCCCATTCCCCGCGCAGCGATATGACGGACGGCGACAAATAGCGGCGATGGTTCTCCAGGGCGTGACGGCAGCTGGTCTGGTCGGGGTAAGGAATCAGGCTGACATGGGACGGCAACCGGTTGCGTTCCAGCAGTTCCGGATTGTTCCAGTCTGGCCAGCTTCCGCGGCCGGGATAAATCGGCACCTGCATGATCGGCCTCCTTTTTTGTCATTCGCCCCTATTTTACCACAGTGGCCCGCACACCGGAGCAGTAGCGAGCCATATGGCGGATGTCTGAAGCCATGCTGACAGGGTCGTACAAAAAAAGACCGGAAACATATTGCTTCCAGCCTTCTCTATGGTCGGAGTGACAAGACTTGAACTTGCGACCTCTTGCACCCCAAGCAAGCACTCTAGCCACCTGAGCTACACCCCGACGAACTTTTTCAATTTTAGAGGCAGGGGGCCATTCTGTCAAGCAGCCGGCCGCCCCAAAGCGGCCGGCTGCCCAAACATCAATTTGGTTTTAGCTTAAAAGTCACGCACATTGCCGCGCGGCGGTTCGTTCGGGTTGCTTTCCGGCGCGCTGTCGTGGCGGAAATTGCGCTCGCGCGGACCGCGGCTGGGGCCGCTGCGGCCACCGTTGCGTCCGCCGTCACGTCCGCCATCACGGCCGCCGTCGCGCCGGCGGTCGATGTTGCGGGGGCCGCGGGATTCCGACGTGTCATACTCGTTGAAGTCCGTCGGTTTCTCCTGCGTGTCCCGGATGGACAGGTTGATGCGTCCCTGGCTGTCGATTTCCATGACCTTGACGCGGACGGGATCGCCTTCCTTGACGACATCCTCGACCTTTTCGACGCGCTTCCAGGCCAGTTTGGAGATGTGCACCAGGCCTTCTTTGCCCGGCAGGAACTCGACGAAAGCGCCGAAGTTCATCAGGCGGGTCACATGGCCGTCAAACACAGTGCCCGGCTCGGGGTCGTTGACGATGCCGTGGATCATCTGCAGCGCCTTTTCGGCAGCCGCGCTGTTGGGTGAGGCCACAAACACGCGGCCGGCATCCTCGATATCGATCTCGACACCGGTCTCGTCGATGATGCGGTTGATGATCTTGCCGCCGGAACCGATGACGTCGCGGATCTTGTCCACCGGAATGACGGTCTGGATGATCTTGGGCGCATAAGGTGACAGGTCGGGGCGCGGCTCGGGCAGGCAGGGCAGCAGCACATCGTTGATGATCTGCAGCCGGCCTTTGCGGGTCAGGGCGAAGGCGTCGCGGATGATGTCGAAGGTCAGGCCGTCCACCTTGATGTCGACCTGAATCGAGGTGATGCCCTCAGTGGTGCCGGCCACCTTGAAGTCCATGTCACCGAAGAAGTCCTCGATGCCCTGGATGTCCATGAAGACCATGTAGTCCGACGCATTCTCTTCGTTGACGATCAGGCCGGCCGAGATGCCGGCGACCGGGCGGCGAATCGGGACGCCGGCGTCCATCAGGGCCAGGGTGCTGGCACAGACAGAGCCTTGCGAGGTCGAGCCATTGCTCATGGTGACTTCGGAGACGCAGCGGATGGCATACGGGAACGCTTCTTCGTCGGGCAGAACCGGAACCAGGGAGCGCTCGGCCAGCGCGCCGTGGCCGATCTCGCGGCGGCCGGGCGAACGGGCGAACTTGGCTTCACCGGTGGAATAGCCCGGCATGTTGTAGTGGTGCATGTAGCGCTTTTCTTCCTCGTTGTCGAGGCCGTCCAGCGTCTGGGACTTGGATAGCGGACCCAGGGTGCAGGTGGTCAGCACCTGGGTCTGGCCGCGCTGGAACAAACCGCTGCCATGAACGCGCGGCAGCAGGCCAACGGCGGCGGACAGCGGCCGGATCTCGTCCAGGCCGCGGCTGTCGACGCGGCGGTGTTCCTTGGCCAGGTATTCGCGCACGACTTTCTTTTCCAGTTTGTAGATGGCGTCGCCGGCCAGCCCTTCCCATTCGGGGTTGAGGGCGACCAGGTGCTCGGCGGTCTTGGCCTGCAGGTCGGCGATCGCGATGTCGCGGTCGCTCTTGTCCTCGGCCAGCACGGCCTGACGCATCGTCTCGTAGCCGAATGCCTTGACGGCGGCGAAGACATCCTCGGCCACATCGACGGCCTGGTAGGTGAATTTGGGCTTGCCGATTTCGCTGGCGATACCCTCAATAAAGACACACAAGTCATGGATGACCTGGTGCCCTTCGATAATCGACTGCAGCATGACATCGTCGGGAACTTCGTTGGCACCGGCCTCGATCATGCAGATTTTGTCTTTGGTTCCGGCCAGCGTGACCGCCATCTGGCTGACTTTGCGCTGCGCTTCGTCCGGGTTGATGACCGCCTTGCCGTCGACCAGGCCGACATGGACGCCGGCGATCGGGCCGTTGAAGGGAATGTCCGAGATGCTGGTGGCGATCGAAGTGCCCAGCATGGCGGCGATTTCAGGCGAGCAGTCCTGGTCGACGGACAGGACCAGGTTGTTGACGGCGACGTCGTTGCGCAGATCCTTGGGGAACAGCGGACGCATTGGGCGGTCGATGACCCGTGAGGTCAGGACGGCCTTTTCGGTCGGCCGGCCTTCGCGCTTGATGAAGCCGCCCGGGATTTTACCGACGCTGTACTGCTTCTCCTCGTAGTCGACGCTGAGCGGGAAATAGTCGACGCCGGGCCTGGGCGAAGCCGAAGCCGTCACCGTTGACAGGATCACCGTGTCGCCGTAGCGGACAAGACAGGAACCGCTGGCAAACTGCGCCAGTTTTCCGGTCTCGATAACCAGAGGCCTTCCGGCCAATGTTGTTTTGAAGATCTTTTCCATTTCTTTACCTCCGTAAGGTTTTGTTTTCGTCAACCTGCGGAGCGGTAGCCTGTAGGTTCCGGGCCTGTTCGCCTGGCGGCGGTCAGACGCGCAACCTACCTTCTACAGCCCGCAGGCTGGTCTCTTTGTTAAAATTGGTGGGCGAAAACCGCCCACCAATCTGCTGCCGTTTACTTTCTGATGTTCAGTTTGGCGATGATCGCACGGTAACGTTCGACATCGATGTGGGTCAGATAGTCCAGCATGCCGCGTCGCTGACCGACCATCATCAGCAGGCCGCGCCGTGAATGGTGGTCGTTCTTATGCGCCTTGAGATGCTCCGTCAGGTGATTGATACGTTCCGTCAGGATGGCAATCTGTACTTCCGGTGATCCCGTGTCGCCCTCGTGCAAGCCGTAGGTGGCGATCAGTTCTGCTTTGCGTTCCTTGTCCATGGTTACCTCCATATTTTTGCCTCTGGCAACGTGAGCGGTCGGACATTCCGCAGACCTTGACCATGGCAGACTACGCTTAACAATACCACACGGGCGGTCACTTGTAAAGGAAAATCGTTACACGCGGCCCTGGTACGACCAGCTCTTCCCTTCGCGCTCGATCACGACTTCATTCGGGCCGCCCGCCCGGACCGCTTCCGTGTAGCCGACGATCCTGGCCTCCAGGGACCAAGTCCGGCAGACGGACAGAACGGCTGCGGCAGCCTGCTGCGAGCAGTACAGCTCCATGCGGTGCCCCATATTGAAAACCTGGTGCAGCTCGCGGTCGCTGATCTGGCCGCCGGCGCGGATGGCCTGGAAGATCGGCGGCAGGTCAAAGAGGTTGTTCTTGACATACCGGACACCGCAGCCGAAATCGCGGCACTTGGCCTGGCCGCCGCCGGTGCAGTGGATGATGCCGCGGATCTCGCCGGGCAGCGCGGCCAGGATATCGCGCACCACCGGCAGGTAGGTGCGGGTCGACGACAGCAAGGCCTCGCCGATGGTCAGGGAGGATCCCGGCAGCGGATCGTCGAGGTGGTAGCGGCCGCAGTAGGCCAGGTCGCGCGACAAGGTGTCGGCATAGGATTCCGGGTAGCGCTCGCGGTAGTCCGGATGCAGCAGCAAATGGCGCGCGGCCGTCAGGCCGTTGGAGCCGATGCCCGAGTTCTCGCACGCCTCCCCTCGCATCTGGCCGGACGACGCCAGGCCGACGATCGCCAGGCCCGGCCCGATTTGACCGGCGTCGATCACCTGGTCGCGGCGCAGTCGCACGTAGACGGTCGAATCGCAGATCACGGTCCGGACCAGATCGCCGACGTCGGCGGTCTCCCCGCCGGTCATCGTGACATGAACGCCGTCGCGGGCCAGCCGGCCGATCGCCGCGTCATAGCCGCCGATCAGGGCCGCCAAGGCGTCGCCGTCGATGCGGTGGGCGTTGCGCCCGATCGTGTTGGAGAGATAGAAGTTGTCAGTCGCGCCGATGCAGAGCAGATCGTCGGTGTTCATGACCAGCGCGTCCTGGGCCAGACCGGCGTACCAGGACGAATCGCGGTGCTCGCGGGCCATAAGGTAGGCCAGCGACGACTTCGTGCCGGCGCCGTCCGCGTGGAAAGCCGCACACCAGCCGGGGTCGCCGGCCGGATCGGGCAGGATCTTGCAAAAAGCGCCCGGGTAAAGCCCCCGGGCCTGGTCGGCCACGGCGCGATGGACGTCGTCCTTGGTGGCCGACACGCCCCGGGCCAGGTAGTTCTCCGCTTGTTCGCGCTGGTTTGTTGTCATCTGGCGATGCGCTCCCTTGTGCTTGTTTGGTGCTTTCCGAGCAAGCCTGTAAGCCGGGTCCTGTCTTGGACAACCATCTATCCAGGCCGGCTGTTGCCAGCCGGCTCCAGCCACCTCCATGGGACTTGCGGGCCGCAAATATGTCCCTCCGCGGTGTTGCTCCAGGTGGGGTTTACAGAGCCGGAATGTCGCCATCCCGCTGGTGAGCTCTTACCTCACCGTTCCACCCTTGCCGGCAGCAAGCTGCCGGCGGTCTGTTTCTGTTGCACTTGCCTTGAAGTCGCCTTCACCGGGAATTACCCGGCACCCTGCCCTGCGGAGCCCGGACTTTCCTCATGTGCCGCCTTTCGGCTGACACCCGCGGCTGTCC
>JAAYJD010000295.1 GCA_012523135.1 Clostridiaceae bacterium | reverse complement strand
GCAAAGCAGCAAGCTTTTTGACACAAATTGCTTGCTGCTTTTTGGGAGAGCTTTTTTCAAACGCCTGCTGTCAGGGACTTTGACATAGGTCTATTCATTTCGCTGAGAAATTGATGCGTTTATCCTGCGCATTTTACGCATTTTGGCATTTTGCGCATTTTGGCATTTTACGCATTTAGGACGCGCCGGTTCCCCCCAGGGCCGGGGTCGGTGCAACCGGATCTTCCGGCTTCCTGGAACGTTCAGGCTTGCCGTCGGGTCCGTCACCCAGGAACAGGCCGCGCTGGATGGCGTGGGTCGGGCAGACCTCGAGGCACTTGTTGCAGTGCGTGCACAGGTTCTGGTCGATGACCGCCAGCGGTCCGTCCATCGTGATCGCTCCGGACGGGCAGGCCTTGTAGCAGCGGCTGCAGCCGATGCAGCCGACCTTGCAGTTCTTGCGGGTCTGGGCGCCCGGCCACTTGTTGCGGCAGGAAACCGTATACGCATTGTAATGGCGCGGGATGATCTTGATCAGTTCCTTGGGGCAGGCCGCGACACACAGGCCGCATGCCTTGCAGCGCTCGCTGTTGATATGGGCGATGCCGTCCGTGACGGTGATGGCGTCATACGGACAGACGGCCACGCAATCGCCGAAGCCCATGCAGCCGAACGTGCACGAGTTCGGGCCCGAGAAGAGCCCCTGGGCTGAGGCGCAGCTGATAATACCCTGGTAGTCATAGCGCTTTTTTGTGTGATCTGTCGTGCCCTGGCAGTGGACATAGGCGACTTTGGGGATGAAAGACGGGGGGTTCATGCCAAGGATGGCAGCCAGCTCGATCGCGGTGTCTTTGCCGCCGACCGGACACTTGGCCGCGTTGGGTTCACCGTCGCGCAGCGCCATGGCGTAGGCGTCACAGCCGGAGTAGCCGCAAGCGCCGCAGTTGACGCCGGGCAGAGCGGCACGGATCGTTTCCAGCTTCTCGTCCACCGGCAGGGCGAATATGCGGGCCGCCGCCACTAAAATGAGCCCGAGAACGAGTGCGATACCGCCCCCGATGGCCGTCGGCACGAGAATCGATTGAATATTGAGTGACATGGCGAACACATACATGGACATTCCTCCTGGCGGTCAGCCGTTAGCTGAACAGGTTCTCGATCAGGCCCTTGAAGCCGAAGAAGGCGATGGAGACCAAAGCCGCGGACACCAGCGTGATGGGCAGGCCTTTGAAAAAGCGCGGCACATCCGCGTGGTCAACCTTGCTTCGGACACCGGAAAAGAGAAACAGCGCCAGCATGAAGCCCAGCCCGGCCCCGAGGCTGTTGATCATGGACTCGCCGAAGCCGTATGTCTGGTCGATATTGAGGATGGCGACGCCGAGGATCGCGCAATTGGTCGTGATCAGGGGCAGGTAGATGCCCAGGGCCTGGTAAAGCGGCGGCAGAGTTTTTTTCAGGAAGGTCTCAATCAGCTGCACCAGGGCGGCGATGACCAGGATAAAGATGATGGTTTGCAGATAACCCAGGTCATACGGTGCAAGCAAAAGGTAGAACACCGGCCAGGTGATGGCCGTTGCCAGGACCATGACGAAGATGACCGCCATGCTCATGCCCATCGCCGTCTTCAAGTTCTTGGAAACGCCCAGGAACGGGCAGATGCCGAGAAATTTCGACAAGACGAAATTGTCGACCAGGATGGCGCTGAACAGGATAATCAGCATCTCTTTCATGCGTTTTCACCTCCGCGGGGCGACTCGTCGCCGGATTCGGCGGCGCTGGACTTGGCCATCCGGCGGACCCCTTCATCGGTCTGCAGCTGGTTCTGCGGACCGCTGCGGCCGAAACTGCAGCCGCCGCACAGCAGGCAGGCTGTCTGGTCGGAAATGGCGCCGGCACAGATGGTGTCGTCCGGCTGGTCCTGCTTGCCGGCTTTTTCGGACAGCTTGTTGGCCAGGGCGATCAGGATGCCGAAGACGAAGAAACCGCCGGGCGGTAAAATCATGATCAGCATCGGCTCGATGTAGCCGCCGGCTTGCAGGCCGGGAATGCCCAGGTCGAAAAAGGTGCCGTTGCCGATGATCTCCCGGATGGCGCCCATCAGGATCAGGGAAGCCGTGTAACCGGCGCCCATGCCCAGGCCATCGGCCAGGGAGGGCAGGACGGCATGCTTGCTGGCGAACATCTCGGCCCGCGCCAGGATGATGCAGTTGACCGTGATCAGCGGGATGAAGATGCCCAGGGATTCGTTAAGCGCCGGTACGAAGGATTCCATCAACAGCTGGATGATCGTGACGAACCCGGCAATGACCGTAATGAAGGCCGGGATGCGGACCTTGTCGGGGATCACCCGGCGCAGCAGCGAGATCACCAGGTTGGAACCCAGCAGGACAAAGGTGGCGGCGATCCCCATCCCCAGTCCGTTTTTGACCGATGTCGTGACAGCCAGCATCGGGCACGTGCCGAGGATCAGGCGCAGAACGGGATTTTCCAGAATCAGGCCTTTGCTGATCTCCTTGCCCAGGCTGACGGTTTTTTTCGCTGCCATGCTTACTGTCCCTCCTTGTCCAGGGCCAGGTAGCCCTCGATGGCGGTGTTGACCGCCTCCATGACCGCGCGCGACGAGATGGTCGCGCCGGAGATCGCGTCAAGCGGCTGCAGCTGGTTGTTCGAGGTGTCCAGCGCAAACAGGGTATCGGCCAGCTTGCCGACAAACTGGCCGGTGAAACTGGTTTGTTCGACCTTTTTGCCCAGACCAGGCGTTTCGCTGTTGCCCAGCACCCGCACGCCGACGAGCGTGCCTTCGGCATCAACGGCGACCATGGCCGGCACCTGGCCGCCGTAGCCGCGCTTGCTGGCAACAAACAAATAGCCCATGACCTGCCCATTCGCGTCTTCTGCCCGGGTGATCTCGCTCAGGCCTGCAGGCGCGCCGTCCGGCAGGCTGAGGGTCTCAAAGCCGGACGCGTCGGGAAACAGGGCTAACCGGTTGGTGTTGGCCGCGATCTCGCTTTGCCGCGTCCGTTCGGCGCGGGTCAGCTCGTAGGTCAGGGAGAGCAGTCCGGTCGTCACCAGGCAGATGACGCACAGGATGATCGCAGGCAGATAGGGCTTAAGACTTGGCATGGCGCGCACCTCCAAACGGAACCGGTATCGTCCAGCGGTCGATATGCGGTGTCAGGATGTTCATGAAGAGGATGGCGAACGAAACCCCTTCGGTCATGCCGCCGAACAGGCGCACCAGGCTTGTAATCAGGCCGCAGCCAAGGCCGAAGATGATCTTGCCCTTATGGCTCAGCGGCGACGTGACGTAGTCTGTCGCCATGAAGAACGCGCCCAGGAACAGGCCGCCGGACAAGACATGGTACAGCGGATCCTGTCCGAACAAAGCCGTCAGCATAGCGACGGTCAGAATATAAGTGACCGGGATCAGGGGCGAAATCACCCGCCGGATCAGCAGGTAGACGACACCGGCGGCGAGGGCCAGGATCGACACTTCGCCCAGGCAGCCGCCCTTGTAGCCGATGAACAGGTCCAGGTAGCCCGGCATGATGGCCTGGCCGGTTTCGCCGGCCTGGATCAGGTAGAGAGGGGTTGCCGTGGCGATCAGGTCGAGCCCTTCGCCGATCGGCTCGGTGCCGGGGATGCCGTGGCCGGGAACCCGGCCAGCCAGGATGGCCCAGCGGGTCATGGCCGCGGGAAACGACAAGGTCAGGATGATGCGTGATGCCAGGGCCGGATTGACGAAATTCTGGCCGATGCCGCCGAACATCTGCTTGACGACGATGATCGCGACAAAGGAGCCGATAACCGGGATGTAGAGCGGGACGGTCGGCGGCAGATTGAAGGCCAGCAGCAGGCCGGTGACCACCGCGCTCAGGTCGCCGATCGAGTTGTACCGTTTCATCAGCCTGCGGCTCAGGTACTCGAACAGAACCGCCGTCGTGCAGGTCAGAAAGACGATCAGGAGGGAGCGCACCCCGAACATGTAGATGGAAACACCCAGGGCGGGCAGCAAGGCGATGATCACATCCAGCATCAGCCGGGTTGTGGACGCCTGGTCCCGGATGTGGGGGGATGATGATACTTGCAGGTTCATTTGGCAGCGCCCTCCTTGGCTTGTGCGGCTCGCGGTGCCGAGCGGATATGCATTTTGCCGATCCGGATGCTCTGGACCAGGTGCCGCTTGGCCGGGCAAACGTATGTGCAGCTGCCGCACTCGATGCAGTCCATGATGTGGTACTGGTTAAGGCCCTCGATATCTTGATTGCGCGACATGTTGTCGAGCGTTGTCGGCATCAGGTGCATCGGGCAGACATTGACGCAGCGGGCACAGCGGATGCACTGGGTCTCGGGCGGAAGTTGGGCTTCTTTCTGGTCAAAGACGAGGATGGCATTGTTCTGCTTGATGATGCTGGCTTCCAGCCGGTCCAGCGCGACGCCCATCATCGAGCCGCCCATGATGACCTTGCCGGGTTCGCCGGTCATGCCGCCGGCCGCCTCGATGACATCGGGGATCGGGGCCCCGACCGGCACGTTGATGTTGCAGGGCACCTTGACCGCGCTGCCGTCGAGCGTCAGGCGCTTGCGGATCAGGGGCATGCCGGTCTTCAGGTACTTGGATATGAAGCGGACCGTACCGACATTGAGGACAAGCACATGGACGTCGTGCGGCAGCCCGCCGGCCGGCACTTTACGGCCGGTCAGCGAATAGATGAGCATCTTTTCGGCGCCTTGCGGGTATCTGGTCTTCAGGCGGACAATCGAGATGTCCGGCTCCAGGTTGGCTGACAGCTTGAGTTTCATCAGCTCATAATTGAGCACGTCGATCGCCAGCGGCTTGTTGCTCTCGACGCCGATCAGGGCTTTGGGGATGCCAAGATGCTTCATGACCTGGATGATGCCGTCGATGACCTCGTCCGGATGCTCGGCACACTGGCGGAAATCGGTCGTGATGTACGGCTCGCATTCGGCGGCGTTGATCACGAGCACATCCGGTTCCTTGCCGGCCGGCGGCTGCATTTTGATGTGCGTCGGAAAGCCGGCGCCGCCCAGGCCGACCAGGCCGGAGTCCCAGACTGCCTGCAGGAACGACGCCCGATCGGTGATGACAGGCGGTTGGACGCTCTCGTCGACCGTGTTCAGGCCGTCGGACTCGATGACGACCACCTGGACCGCTTTGCCTGTGCTGGCGACTTCCTTGAGCACCGATTTGACGGTTCCCGAGACACTCGAATGGATCGGGACGGCCATCGGCGCGTCGGCGCGTCCGATTAGCTGGCCGACCTTGACCGGATCGCCCTCTTTGACCAGGCAGGTGCAGGGCGGTCCGATGTGCATGCTCATCGGGATACGGACTGTAGCAAACTTATCGAGGCGGACTGTCGGATAAAAATGCGTGTTTTTATTGCCGCGCGGGTGCACACCGCCGGAAAAATGGCCGAAACGAAACACAAAAAACCTCCCGGACAACATCGTCGCTCACTTATTGTTGAATGGCTCGCCAGTCTCTCCGGCCGATTCTGCCAGTGCGCCTGGGGAACAATTCACGTGCCACCGTATAATATAACATAATCCGGGTAAAATGGTAGCCTGCGCCGGAATTTTGTCCGGCACCGGGACCTTACCGCAAAAAGAAAAGGCGAGTCGTACGGAAAATCCGCAAAACTCACCCTGAGCTGGAGCATTCCGTTGTCCGGACCTGTCCGAGTCTGACGCTGTTTACTCGCCCCACTGGACCTTCTGCGCCTTTTCGCCCTTCAGCCCGCGAACATAGGCGGCGGCCGACATGCCGGCCTGGGCGCCCTCGCCAACAGCAACGGCAATTTGCAGCAGGCCGCCGGTGCAGTCTCCGGCGGCAAACAGGCCCGGCAGGTTGGTCGCCTGCTGCCGGTCGGTCAGAATGACCTTGCCATCGTTGTCCAGCCCCAGTTTGAGCGCCAGATCCAGGGCGGACGCTGTTCCTTCGGCGACAAAGACGCCGTCGACCGCCAGTTCTTCGCCGCTGGCCAGAACCAGGCGGCGCACTTTTTCTTCATCGCCTTCCAGCCGGACGATCTTCTCTGTCCGGACCACAAAATCCGGATCGCTGTCGCCAGCATCCAGGGTTCGCCCGTTGGTCAAAAGGTAAATCGTCGCCGCAAACGGCTTGAGTTCGCTGGCCTCCTTAAGGGCATAGGCGCCGTTGCCGATCACCGCCACCGTTTTGCCCCGGTAGAAAAAACCGTCGCAGGTGGCGCAGTAGCTGACACCGCGGCCTTCATAGGCTGACAGGCCCGCAACAGAGGCCTTGCGCCGGGGCATGCCGGTGGCCAGAACGATGCTGGTCGCCTGGACATGGCCTGACGTTGTTTCAACGACGAAGGGATCGTCCCAGCGGATGCCGGTCACTTCGTCCTGCAGCCGCCCAATGCCGAGGCGTACAGCCTGGTCCAACCCCTGCTGCAGCAGTTGTTTGCCGCTGACCGGTTCGACGAAACCGTAGTAATTCTCGATCTTGTCGGCCCGTTCCAGCGATCCGCTGTCGCGGCCGATCAGGAGCACGGACAAGCCGGAGCGAACGGCGTAAATGGCCGCCGAAACGCCAGCCGGCCCCTGGCCGATGACCACGACATCATATGTGCCGTTCATCCCAGCACCGCCTTCAGGTCGTCTTCTGCCCGTGTAACCGGACAAAGACCAAACTGGCTGACCAGAACGTTCAGCACATTCTCCGAGACGAAGGCCGGCAATGTCGGGCCCAAGCGGATATTCTTGACGCCCAGTGACAGCAGGCTGAGCAGGACACAGACGGCCTTTTGCTCGTACCAGGACAAGACCAGCGTCAGCGGCAATTGGTTGATATCAGTTTCAAACACCTCCGCAAGGGCGACGGCGACGCGGATGGCCGAGTAGGCGTCGTTGCACTGGCCCATGTCCATGATGCGCGGGAACGGCCCGATCTTGCCCAGGTCGAGGTCGTTGAAGCGGTACTTGCCGCAGGCCAGCGTCAGGACGAGGCTGTCCGGCGGGGTGGCGGCGACGAAATCGGTGTAGTAATTGCGGCCGGGCTTGGCCCCATCGCAGCCGCCGACCAGGAAAATATGCCGGATCGCGCCGGACTTGACGGCGTCGACGACGTCGCCGGCAGCGGCCAGAACGGTCTCGTGGCCAAACCCGGTGATCAGGCTGGAACCGCCGTTGACGCCCTTCATGGTGACCGGCCGGTCATAGCCGCCCAGAGCCAGCGCTTTTTCGATCACAGGCGCGAAATCCTTGCCGTACGGGCTGTCCGGGATGTGGACCAAACCGGGGTAGCCGACGACAGCGGTCGTGAACACGCGGTCGGCGTAGTCTTTTTTGGGCGGCATCAGGCAATTGGTGGTAAACAGGAAAGCACCCGGCACGTTGCGGAACTCTTTTTGCTGGTTCTGCCAGGCCGTGCCGAAATTGCCCTTGAGGTGCGGATATTTCTTCAGCTCGGGATAGCCGTGGGCCGGCAGCATTTCACCGTGCGTGTAAATGTTGATGCCCTTGCCGGCCGTCTGGTCGAGCAGCATCTTCAAATCAAGCAGGTCATGGCCTGAGACGACGATGAACGGACCCGGCTCGATCGTCATCGTGACCGCGGTCGGAACCGGATGGCCGTAGGCGCCGGTGTTGGCCTCGTCGAGCAGCTCCATGCAGCGGTAGTTGTCCAGGCCGAACTGGTGCAGGATTTTCAGCCAGGCCTCGACACTGTGGTGGGTGCCGACGGCGCGCATCCCGACAAACAGCGCTTCGGTGACCGCCGCATCCTTGCGGCCCAGCACATAGGCGTGGTAGGCATAGGCGGCCATGCCGCGCAGACCGAGCAGTAACAGGGTGCGCAGGGCGACTTCGTCCGGATCGCCCCTGAACAGGGCGTCGCCGCTGGTGATGTCCGCCTGGCCGGCGCCGCAGCAGGCGCCGCAGCCGCTGTTGAGCGGCCTGAGCTGGTCGATCTGTTCCTGGATCAGACCGGTCAGCGCTTTAATATCGTCGTCATTGAAATTGACATTGGTGATCGTGGTGAACAGGCCTTCCATCATCAGCTCGGCGGCATGGTCGGTCATCGCTTCGCCTTCCATGAACATCGCCAGCTCGATTAGCTTGACGGTCAGGTCATCTTGCAAATTGGACGTTGACGGCTGTTTGCCGCAGACCCCGACCCGGGTGCAGGCTTTGCCGCCGGCGACCTGTTCGCATTGAAAACATAACATGCTGTTGCTCATCTGGTTGTGAACCTCCCGTTTACGTGACATCATCAGCTTCTGATGTTCATTATACCGTTGATCGCGTCCCGATTAAAGAGCGCGAACGCGTCCGCCGGTTGTTTTCCCGCGGTATTGTACTATAATGAGAAAAATAAAACCGTTGCCCCGGCAACTCTTTTGTGACGTGGAGGTTCGCTTTGACCGATCGTTGGAAATCCGTCCTGATGGACACCCGGCTGTTTGCCGGCCTGTCATCTGAACAGCTTGATGTCCTGCTGGCTTGCTTTCGCGCCATCGAACGGTCTTTTGCCAAGGGGGACCTGCTCTGCCTGGCCGGACAGCCCCAGACGACGGTCGGCCTGATCTTGGATGGCCGCGTCCTGGTTCAGCAGGAGGATGAAGCCGGCAGCCGGCTGATCATCGGTCTGTTCGGTGCCGGCGACCTGTTCGGCGAGGTGGCTGCCTTTGCCGGTAACGGGGTCTGGCCCAATACGGTCGTCGCCGACAGCGGCGGCGCCGTGCTCTTCATCCCCTTTGAAAAAATCAGCCGGCCGTGCTGCCGGGCCTGTGACGCGCACCAGGTGATGGCAGCCAACATGCTGGGTATCCTGGCCGGCAAGGCCATGCTGATGAACAAGCGGATCGGCTATATCCGCCTGAAGGGCATGCGCCAGAAGCTGGCGGCTTTCCTGTATGACCAGTACCGGCAAAACGGCTCCTGCACGTTTCGGACCCAGATGAACCGGGAAGCCCTGGCCGACTACCTCAATGTATCGCGGCCGTCCATGTCCCGCGAACTGAGCCGGATGAAGACGGACAGGCTGATCGATTACTACCGCTCGTCTTTCACCGTCATAGACCCCAAGCGCCTGGTCGCGCTGATCCAGGCAGAAAATTAGGAGGAACCATATGCTGGACATCAACCTGATTCGCGACAATCCCGCCCTGGTCGCAGAAAAGCTGGCCCGCAAGGGATTCGAGGTCGATTTTGGCGCTTTCCTGGAGCGCGACGCCGAACGCCGCCGCCAGATCGCGGCGACCGAACAGCTCAAAGCGGAAAAGAACAAGACGTCGGCCCGCATCCCGATCCTGAAAAAGGAGAAACAGGACGTGGCCCCCCTGCTGGCGCGCATGAAAGCGATCGGCGAGGAGATCAAGGCTGGCGATGAGCAGATCGATGCGCTGGACAAGATCCAGCAGTCTTTCCTGGAAGCGCTGCCCAACTTGCCGGCTGACGACGTCGTGGCCGGCGGCAAGGAGAACAACCAGGTCGTCGCCAGCGGCAACGAGAAACCGGCCTTCGCCTTCAGCCCCAGGCACCATGTCGACCTGTGCGAGCAGCTGGGCCTGATCGACTATCGCCGGGGCGCTCAGCTGGGCGGCAACGGTTTCTGGGTCTACCGCGGCCTGGGTGCCCGCCTGGAGTGGGCCCTGCTCAACTTTTTCATGGAGGAACATCTGGCCGACGGCTACGAGATGATCTTGCCGCCACACATCCTGACCTGGCAGTGCGGCTATACGGCAGGGCAGTTCCCCAAGTTCAAGGACGATGTCTTTCAACTGCGCCGCGACGATGGCGAGGGGTTTTCCCATTTCATCCTGCCGACCGCGGAAACGGCGCTGGTCAATCTGCACCGCGACGAGATTCTCGACGAGAGCCAGCTGCCGCTGCGCTACTTCGCCTACACGCCCTGCTACCGCAAGGAGGCGGGCAGCTACCGGGCCGAGGAACGCGGCATGATCCGCGGCCACCAATTCAACAAGATCGAGATGTTCCAGTATGTGAAGCCGGACCAGTCCGAAGCGGCTCTGCAGGAGCTGGTCGGCAAGGCGGCCCGGCTGGTCGAAAAACTGGGGCTGCATTACCGCGTCAGCAAGCTGGCAGCCGGGGACTGCAGCGCCTCGATGCGCAAGACCTATGACATCGAGGTGTGGATCCCCAGCATGAACGACTACAAGGAAGTCAGTTCGGCCTCCGATGCCGGCGACTACCAGGCCCGGCGCGGCAACATGCGCTTCCGCAGCCAGGAGACCGGCAAGCCGGTCTATGTCCACACGCTGAATGCCTCCGGGCTGGCGACCAGCCGCATCTTCCCGGCGATCGTCGAGCAGTTCCAGCAAGCTGACGGCAGCGTCGTTATTCCGGAAATCCTGCGCAAATGGCTGGGCGGTCTGGCCCAAATCGGGCCTTGAGATTGCCCTGCTCCTGTCGTGCATCGGGATGGCCGCGATTGTTCGCGGCCATCTTTCATGCTAGAATGAAAGCACAGGAAGGGAGGTCATGCCATGCTGGTACGCAACTGTTCCGGAGGTGTTGTTTTTTCCGGTGACAGGGTTTTGCTTTTGATGAACGACAAGCATGAGTGGGTGTTCCCCAAAGGTGTCATCCGCAGCGGCGATTTTCCGGACGAAGTCGCCGTCCGGCGCGTTCAGTTCGAGGGGAATGTCAAGGCGCGCATTGTTTCATCAGCAGGACGGACCAACTATGAATTCTATTCGATATCCCGCCAACGTCCCGTCTGCAACAAGATTGTCTGGTATATCATGACCACCGAGCAGGATTCGACAACGGCCAACGAGGCACTTGGTTTTCTGGATGCCGGCTTCTTCCCGATTGAGGAAGCCATGGACAAAGTGACCTACAGCCAGGACAAATCGCTCCTGATGCTCTCGTATCAGAAATACAAGGAGCTGGTTCAATCGACCTGATGCGCCAACAATACCGAACGGTAAAAAAATCCGCCAGGATCGAGCTGGAAGAGAAAAAGTCGAGGTTTATTGCCGCCTGCCGCCCGGTCGGGACCGAAGCAGAGGCACAGGCTTTTCTCTCATTTGAGCGCGGCGCTTATCCGGACGCCTCGCATCATGTTTATGCCTGGGTGACTGGCGGCGCTTACAGTCTGCAGCGCTATTCAGATGACGGCGAACCGCAGGGCACCGCCGGCCTGCCGGTGCTCGATGTGCTCAAGCACCAGGATCTGGAGCAGGTCGCCGTCGTGGTGACCCGTTATTTTGGCGGCACGCTGCTCGGAACCGGCGGCTTGAGCCGGGCGTATGGCCAGGCAGCCGCCCAGGCGGTTGCGGCCGCCCGCCCGGTTGTGATGCGGCTTTGCCGCGAGTACGCGGTCACGGTCAGCTATGCCGACCACGAACGGCTGCGCCGGGCCTGGCAGCAGGCCGGCTGGCCCTGTTCCGATGCCGCGTTCGGTATCGATGTCGACGTCACGGTCCGTGTCCCGCTGGAACGCGACGATGCATTCCGCCAACTCTGCGCCGACCTGACCGGCGGCGCCGCGCTCATCGAATTGCAACAGCAGGTCTACCTGCCGCTGCCGCCGCCCGATCCTCCTCCTGCCCAGGCTTAGTCCGATTTGAAGCACACGCAGACAAACAGGAGGATTTACCTATGTCGGGTCATTCAAAATGGAACAACATCAAGCGTAAAAAAGGTGCCGCTGACGCCCAGCGCGGCGCAATCTTCACCAAGATCGGCCGTGAGATCCAGGTCGCCGTCAGAAGCGGCGGCGCGGATCCAGACGTCAACAACCGTCTCAAGGACGTGATCGCCAAGGCCAAAACCGCGAACATGCCCAACGACAACATCCAGCGCAGCATCACCAAGGCCGCCGGCGCCGCGGATACAGACAACTACGAGGACATCACCTACGAGGGTTACGGACCGGGCGGTGTGGCGGTCATGGTGCGGACGCTGTCAGACAATCGCAACCGGACCTCCGGCGATCTGCGCCATATCTTCGACAAGTTCGGCGGCAATCTCGGGACCACCGGTTGTGTCGGCTTCCTGTTCCAGGATAAAGGCACCTTGATCATCGACCGCGATGGTGCGCCCGATGAAGAGACCATGATGCTGGCAGCCCTGGAAGCCGGCGCGGAGGATTTCGCGGCAGAAGACGAAGCCTACGAAATCACGACGGAGCCCGACCAGTACGACGCGGTGCGCGCTGCCCTGGAACAGCAGGGATTCACGTTCCTGGACGTTTCGCTGGGTCCTGTGCCGGTGACCTGGACAACGCTGACCGATCCGGACATGACGCTTAAAATGGAGAAGCTGATCGAAAAACTAGAAGAGCACGACGATGTTCAGGAGGTCTACCACAACTGGGACCAAGCCTGAACGCGTTGCACGTTGATTAAGGGAGCGTGAAGCAGACGGCGATCCGATTCGACAGGCACCGCAGAAAGGCGGAAGAAGCGACCGCCAACCACCTGCAGGACCACCAGGAAACGGACAAGCCGGAACGGGGCCGGACCTTGCGTACCCTGGGCCGGCTGGCGGAGGTGGTCAACCGCCAGTCGCCGACTGAAAAAGCCGACGACGACATGCGCTCGGTTCTGGGCAACATCACGGTGATCGCCTTTATCGGGCCCAGCGGCACCGGGAAAAGCACGCATGCCACCCGCATCGCCAGCAAGTACCAGATCGCGTACATCATCGACGACGGCCTGCTTATTCACGGCAGCCGGATCCTCTCCGGCACGTCGGCCAAAAAGGCGCCTTCCAAACTGGAATCCGTCCGGCAGGCCCTGTTTGCCGACGAGACCCGCGCGGCTGTCATGCGCCGCGCCCTGGCGGCGCAAAAACCATCGACCCTGATGATCCTCGGCACGTCCGACGGCATGCTGACCAAGATCTGCCAGAACCTGTGGCTGAATCCGCCGCGGATGCTGATCCGGATCGAGGATGTCAGCACGGAAGAGGAAATGCGCCAGGCCCGCGAAGTGCGCCTGTCGCAGGGCAAGCACGCCATCCCCGTACCCAGCATGGAGATCAAGCACGAATTCTCCGGCACGTTCATCGACCCGTTCGCCCGGCTGCGCCGCCGCAGGGACCGCAGCCATCCCATGCCCGATTCTGACCGGACTGTCGTGCGGCCGACGTTTTCCGGACTGGGCAGTTACTCGATGTCCGATGAAGCCATCCGCATGATGATCGAAATCATCGTCAGCCAGGTCCGCGGCATCGCCGGACTGACCGAGTTCACCGTCCGCACCGAAGTCTACGGCGTCGTGCTGGACATCGACCTCGCCTTGTTCTACGGTTACAACGCCCCGCAGGTCCTTCAGGACGTGCAGGAGAAAATCAGCAGCCAGATCGAAGCCTACACGGCGATCAACGTGATGGCGGTCAACGTGCGGGCCCGGCGCGTGGTTCATCAGCAGGATCCGGGCGTGGCATCCGAACAGAAAAACAGGAGACTGTCATGAAGGAAAAGATCTATACGATTCCGGTCAACGATGCGTTCAACCAGCCGGATGGCTGTGCGCTCTGCGGCCTGGAGCAGGCCCTCAACCAGCAGCTGCTCGACTATTATCTGGGTCCGTCCCTGATGGAACCCGACGTTCGCCAGACGACCAATGCGAAGGGTTTCTGCCGCGAGCATCTCAATCAGCTCTACAACCGGGAGATCAACCGGCTGGGCCTGGGCCTGATGCTGCACACCCATATGGCCGATCTCGTCGATCGCCTGGAACCGGAAATGAAGGGGAGCATCCCCGCAGCCCGGTCGGGCCTTTTCAACGGGCGCAAGAAAGACTACCGGGACATGCTCAATCTGGCCGCCGAGCAGATCGAGCGGCGGATCAACAGCTGCGTGATCTGCGACCGCATGGACGCGACCATGGATCGCTACCTGGATGTCATCTTTTACGAATACTGCGCCGATCCGGCATTCAAGAGCCGGTTCGAAAACGTCGGCGGCTTCTGCCTGCCGCACGTGGCCTTGCTGCTGCGCGGCGCGGCACGTTACCTGAACCAGAATCAGGCGTCTGTCTTTGTCGCAGACCTGACCGAGATCCAGAGCAAAAGCCTGAAGGAATTGCGCGATGACGTCGAGTGGTTCACCTTGAAATTTGACTACCGCAACCATGACAAAAGCTGGAAGAACAGCAAAGACGCCCTGCCGCGCAGCATTCGCGGCCTGAGGGGCGGTCAAAAACCGGAATAGGCAAAAAAGGAGGAGGCTCACGTTGACCAGCAGACCTGCAAGCCAAACAAAGACCCGTACCGCGCTGCAAAACCCGTTGCAGATGCTCCTGCCCGATCCCTTTCCGGACATAACAGACCAGCCGTCTGCCGGACCCGTGATCGCGCTGCGCGGACAAACCCTGGGCGACCAGACGATCGACACTTCACTCGGCCAGGCCTTGATGGCCGCTTTCCTGCGCACCCTGGCCGGCAATCCGGCACCGCCTACAGCCTTGCTGCTCTATGGCAGCGCCGTTTTGCTCGCCGGCAGCCAAAGCCCTGTGCTCGACCTGCTGGCCGCCTTGCAAAAGCACGGCTGTGAAATCCTCTGTTGCCAGATCAGCTGCGCCGCCCTGCTGGAGGGCGGCAAACCGGCGGTCGGCCAGTTGGCCGACTGGATCGACCTGACGGACCGTATGCAGAAGGCCCGCCAGGTGCTCTGGCCCTGAGCGGGCTGAAAGGGACACGTCAGGTGAATATCTGGCATGACATTTCGGAAAGCCGGATCCGGCCGGACAAATTTGTCGCCGTGATCGAAATCCCCAAAGGCGGCAAACAGAAATACGAGCTGGACAAGGCGACCGGCATGCTGCGCCTGGACCGCATCTTGTACACATCGACCCATTACCCCGCCAACTACGGCTTCGTGCCGCGCACCCTGGCCGATGACGGCGATCCGCTCGATGTCCTGGTGCTGTGCTCGGAACAGCTCCAGCCGATGTGCCTGGTTGACTGCTACCCGATCGGCATTTTCTCGATGACCGATGACGACGAGCTGGACGAAAAGATCATCGCCATCCCCTTTGAGGACCCGCAGATGAACCAGTGGCACGACATCAACGAACTGCCCCGCCATATCTTCTCCGAAATCCAGCATTTCTTCACCGTGTACAAGTCGCTCGAACACACGCCGACCAGCCTGCAGGAGGTCGAAGACCATGAAGCGGCCCGCCAGGTGATCGCGAAATGCATCCAGGCTTACCGCACGCACTTTCGCATCAAGGACTGATAAAGGAGATGGCCTCATGACTTTCCATGTTGCCCTGGCGTCTTATTCGTTCCACGGCCTGGTCGGAAAAGGCCAGTTGACCTTGCTGGGCTACCTCGAACTGCTGTCATCGCGCTACCAGGTTCACTGGGCGGACATCTGGACCGGCCTGCTGCCGCCTGAGTCGCTTGAAGCCGACTACCTGAAGCTTGTGCGCGGCTGGCTGGACGAGCGCCAGATCGGCCTGGCCAACCTGTGCGTGGACGGACCATATCTCTGGCACTCGGATCCGGACGTGCGCAAACAGCACGAGCAATTGATGCTGCGCTACCTGGACGCCGCCCGCATCCTGGGCGCCCGCAGCGTCCGGATCGATTTCGGCGGCGACGACCAGGCCATGCCGGAGGACGCGTTCGAGGCGATCGTGGCCCGGTACCGGGCCTACTGCCGGATCTGCCAGGACAACGGCATGATGATCGGGCCGGAAAACCATTGGGGCTGGGACCGCGATCCGGACAATCTGCGCCGGGTACGCGACGCGGTTGACCATCCGGCCTACGGCCACCTGTACCATGTGCGCGACGGGACAAAGCCGGATGGCGCCAGAATCCTGGAGGTCTGCCTGCCCAGCCTGATGCATACCCATTTTTCGGCCGACGCGGTGACCTGGTGCAAGCCGCTCCTGCGCCGCCTGGCCGCCAGCGGCTACGCGGGCGACTGCAGGATCGAGCACCACAGCGGCCAGCACGAACTGGCGCGGGTCGCCTGGCAGCTGGGCTGCCTGCAGAGCCAGATTGCGGAACTTGAAGCTGAAAGCCCGGACGCGGCAGACGATGAAGGCTTCATCGCCCGCAGCGTGCGCCAGGGACAGCCCCAGGAGGTGAGGTCATAAGATGGAACCGATTCGGATTGGCGTGATCGGCAACGGCATCATCGGCCATATGCATCTGCGCAACTACCGCCTGATCCCTCAGGCACGCGTCGTCGCCCTCTGCGACATCGACCCGCAAGTGCTGGCCCAAACCGGCGATGAATTCGATATCCCGGAAAAAGACCGCACCACGCAGATCGGCGACCTGCTCAAACGCGACGACATCCAGGCGGTCGACGTCTGCCTGCATAACAACCTGCACGCGCCGGTGGCCATCGCCGCACTCGAAGCGGGCAAGGATGTGTACTGCGAGAAGCCGATGGCCGGGTCGTACGCCGACGCCCTGGCCATGTACGAGGCCATGGAGGCGAGCGGCCGCAAACTGCACATCCAGCTGGCCACCTTGTACCAACCGGAAACCAAAGCGGCCCGCCGCCTGATCGATCAGGGGCGGCTGGGCCGTCTGTACCACCTGCGCTCGTATGGTTGGCGGCGGCGCGGCCGTCCGTATGTCGACGGCTACGCCACCAAGGAATTTGTCAACAAGACGACGTCTGGCGGCGGCGCGCTGTTCGACATGGGGGTCTACCACATTGCCCAGCTGCTTTACCTGGCCGGTCTGCCGGCGCTTGAACGGGTCGTGGGCGCGACCTACGCCCGGGTTGCCATGAACGAAGGCCGCCGCCAGCTGTCCGGCTTCAACGTCGAGGAGCTGGGCTGCGGTTTCGCGACCTATGAGAACGGCCTGACCCTGGATGTCCTCGAGTCCTGGGCGGTGCATATGGGCCCGTTTCCGGGCTCGATGCTGCTCGGTGACCTGGGCGGCATCCGCCTCGATCCGCTGCGCTTCTTCTTCACGCAGGACGACCTCGAACTGGAAGCCGAGATTGACATCAAGGCCATGGACTACCGCAACCACACCGTCTTTTGCGAGCAGTCTGTCTACGACAGCAGCCAGGGACATTGGATCGCCGCCCTGAGCGGGCAGTGCCCGCTGCTGCCTACGGCCCGGATCGCCCTGCAAACGCAGCTGCTCCAGGAGGGCATCTACCAGTCACAGCAGCAGGGCCGCGAACTGACAGCCGGGGAGATCCGCGAGCTGTCGGTCAGCAACCGACTGACATTGACCAACCTGTAGGCTGTCAGCCGTCCAGCAGCCGCTTGTCGCCTGAGATCGCCTGGATCGGCGCGATGTCCTGGGTCACTTCCAGCGTGCCCAGGTAGGCGCCGCTTTCGTCGCGCACGGCGTAATACCGGATCAGGACATAGCGCGGCCCCATGTGGATCCAGAAATCGGCCTGGTCGCGCTGGCCGGCTTTAAAGTCATCGAGGATCTCCTCGACGACATGGACGCTGGCCGGCGGATGACAATGGACGACTTTGCGCCCGATGATCGCCTTGGTGCGGGCGAAGATCCGGTCCTTGCCCTGCGAAAAATAGCGCACGGTGTCTTCGGCGTCGACGAAGGTGAGGTCAAAGGGCAACGTGTCCAGCAAGCGGACGATCTCGTCCAGCTTGAGGATCCCGCTGGGCAGGCGCAGCATCCCCTCGGGCATCGCGCCAGCCGGCTCGGGTGTGCCCGCGGCAGCTGCTGGCACTTGCGGCCGCCAGGGATAGACGCTTTCCGGCTTGATCAGGCAATAGCCGATATCCGCGCTCTCCTGGGCGATCTGGCCCCATTCCGCTTCGCTGAGCGTCTCCAGGGCCAGGGGCAGCAGGATGTTTTCCTCTTTGAACACCATCTCCCGGACCCGGACCAGCGCGTCCTCGACCTGACCCCGCAGCGCGTCGGTCATCTCCTGCTGGCCGGACCAGGCGGCGACGACCTGGCGGACCGCCTTGATCTGCGCGCGGATTTCGTCATCCACACCCCACATCACCTTGGGCGGTGCGGTGACGCCGTTCTTTTCCAGGTAGGGAAAAAGCAGGTTCTCCTTGCGGCTGTAATGGATGTCGATCGACACAAGCTTTTCGAGGGCATCCAGCAGCCGGCCTTTAACGTCCCCAGCGGCCGGCTTGGCCAGGAGAGGTTCGATCTCCTTGGCCATCAGGCGCTCAAGATGGCGGTTTTCACGCTGAAAAACCTGGACAGGGTGTCCGGGAATCTCGGCCGGTTCCGTCGGCCGGTGAATCTCCTCGATCGATCCCTTGAAAACGGCGGCGTGGACATCGCAGAGGCGCTGAATTTCCGTGGCCGGCAGGCCGTCCTGAACGAGCTCCTGCTCCAGTTTGGCTATTTCGGCCGCGGACACGTGGCCGAAATGGGCCTCGAATTCGCCGCGGACTTCGTCCACGGTCTTGCCGTCATGCAGCTGCTGGATCAGGGCTTTAAGCTGGTCGCGGCGCTGCCGGCTGTTGTTGATCAGTTCACTCATGGCTTGGCATCCTTTCGTCTTGTTGTCGCGGCAGGCACCGTTCTGCGCTGCCGCGGCCAGTTGGGGAAACAGGCGGGAACGACGTATTGACGATGGTGCTGCACGGTCATCTTCGGCTCGCCCATGTTTCCTGATGGTCTCAGCATACCGCCAGGGCGGACGGATTTCTGTGATCTGAATCAAAATTTGCTGTTGGCCCGCAGGGCGTCCAGATCGAGGATCTGGATGCTTTTGTGGCCGATCGCGCGCAGGATGCCGTCCTGTTCGAGCTGGCTGAACTTCCTAGAAACTGTCTCCCGGGCGACCCCCAGGTAGCTGG
This sequence comes from Clostridiaceae bacterium, assembly GCA_012523135.1. Classification (GTDB taxonomy): domain Bacteria; phylum Bacillota; class Clostridia; order Saccharofermentanales; family UBA5734; genus JAAYBY01. The sequence continues at coordinate 70,098 of JAAYJD010000295.1, read as the reverse complement.
CGATGCCTTCCCGGCTGAGCGGCAGACGCACCAGCAGGCCAGCAGATTGCCGGCGGCCGTACTTTTCGGCAAATTCGAGCAGCAGTGCCTGCATGCGGCTGTCCAGGCTCTGGCTGCCCAGCGTTTTCTCCAGGGCATAGAGCCGCTTGCTCAAGGCCGTCAGGACCTGGAGCGCGATGTTGGGGTGAGCCTGGAGCAGATCCTGGAAATCGGTCCGGAAGAGCTGGCACAGGCGGACATCGGTCAGGGCCTCGAGCTGGTAGGGCGCGGCCTCGTCGTGGAACAGGCCGTGCTCGCCGAAGAAATCACCTTCGCTGAACAGGGACACGATCTGCTCCTTGCCGTCCTCTGAATAGCGGGAGGCCTTGACCTTGCCCGTGTTGACGATGGTGATGGCGTCCGCCCGGTCTCCGGCAGCCTGGATGACCGCTCCCCTGGGGATGCTGCGGTGCAGGATGCGCCGGGCGATCGTCTCCAGGTCGTCACGGGCCAGGTCGGCGAAAATCGGGACCTTTTGCATGCAGAGCTTGTCCAGGCACAGCTGGCAGTCCGGGCCGCAGGCTAACGGCAAAGCGGTCACCTCCCTTTTAGCTCAATTATACCAAATCGAGCGAACCCCGGTCAGCCTGGCTTGTCAGAACGTTTGTCCTGAAGGATAATGAGGGCAACACGACATTTACGTTCTGGAGGATAATCTGTGTCTGCTTTCCGACGCATGCTGCACCACGCGGCGCCCTACAAGCTTTACCTGCTGCTCGCTGCTTTTTCGACCCTGATGATCACCGCGCTCAACCTGGTGGCACCCTGGCTGGTCCGCGACCTGACCAACATCCTGCTGGGAACGCTGGATGACGCGGTTTTACGCCGCATCGGCCAGATCGCCGTCATTTTGGGCCTGACCTACCTGGGACGGGCGGGCTTCAGGTTCGTCAGCAATTATTTTGCTCATGTCGGCGCCTGGCGCCTGGTCACGGACATGCGCGTGAAGGTCTACGACCACCTGCAGCGCCTGTCGCTCAGCTATTACCACGACAAACAGACCGGCCAGCTGATGAGCCGGGTCGTCAACGACACCGCCCAGCTGGAGACCCTGATCGCCCACGCGATCCCCGAGCTGTTCACCAACCTCCTGATCCTGGTCGGTGTGGCGATCCTGCTTTTCGTGATCCAGCCGCTGCTGGCCTTGCTCACCTTGATCCCGATCCCGTTTCTGGCTGTTGGCAGCGTCTTTTTCATGAAGCGGATCCGGCCGGATTTCCGCGCCGCCCAGCAGTCTTTGGCTGAATTGAACGCGGGACTGCAGGACAACTTGTCCGGCATCAAGGAAATCCAGGTCTTCAACCAGCAAAAGCGCGAAGCCCGCAACATCGAGAAAACCGCCGTCAGCTGGCGTGACGCCATCTTGCGCGCCTTGAAGAAGAGCGCCATCTTCCATCCGATGATCGAGTTTATCAGCGCCTCCGGCCATGTCATCGTCGTCGGTTTCGGCGGCTATCTGGCCTGGCAGGGCCGGATGAACGTCGCCGACATCATCGGCTTCCTGATGTACCTCAATCTGTTTTACCAGCCGATCACCCACCTGGCGCGCGTCGCCGAGGATGTCCAGACCGCCCTGGCCGGCGCGGAGCGCGTCCTGCAGGTCCTGGACGCGGAGCCGGATGTGGCCGACCGTCCCGGCGCCCGGGAGATCGAGCGCGTCCAGGGCGATATCGTCTTCGAGCATGTCGATTTTTCCTACGCGTCGGATATCGCCGTACTCAAGGATATCTCCTTCCGGGCCAAACCCGGCCAGATGGTGGCCCTCGTCGGCCCGACGGGTGTCGGCAAGACGACGATGGTCTCGCTGCTGGCCCGCTTTTACGAGCCGACCGCTGGCCGCATCCTGATCGACGGCAACGACATCGCCGAGCTGACGCTGCACGCCCTGCGCGAGCAGATCAGCATCGTGCTCCAGGATGTGTTCCTGTTCCACGGCAGCGTCGAAGAGAACATCGCCTATGGGCTCGAGCAGACCACCCATGAGGATGTCGTACGGGCGGCCCGGATTGCCCGGGCCCATGATTTCATCTCCGAATTGCCCCAGGGCTACCAGACCCTGGTGGGTGAGCGCGGCATCCGCCTGTCAGGCGGGCAGAAACAGCGCCTGGCCATCGCCAGGGCGGTTCTGCGCGACAAGCCGATCCTGATCCTGGACGAGGCGACCGCCTCGGTCGATACGGAAACGGAAAGCGAGATCCAGCAGGCCATCCAGACGCTGGTCGGCAGCCGGACGATCGTGGTCATCGCCCATCGCCTCTCGACCGTGCGCCGCGCGGACCAGATCCTGGTTCTGGAACAGGGGCGGATCGTCGAACGCGGCAGCCATGATCAGCTGCTGGCCAACCACGGCCTTTATGCGCGCCTTTATGACGCCCGGCCGGCCGGATCCGGCGATTTTCTGCCGGGACCTGCATCCTGACCGGCACGATGCTGAAAACAGGCAGACAATCCCGATGGAGTCTTCTGGCGGCTGTTCTGGCCGCTGTACTGGGCCTGGCGGCCGCACCGGCGGCCGCGTCATCCGCCGGTTGGCCGACCCTCGACGCGATCCAGGCCGAAGCCTACGCCGTTTACGACCGCAGCACGGGCCAGTTTGTCTTCGAGCACCAGGCGGACCGCATCGGTTATCCGGCCAGCACGACCAAGATCATGACCGCGCTGCTGGCCCTGGAGGAGCTGCCGCCGGACCTGGAGGCGACCGTCTCCGAAAAGGCCGTCACACTGGGTTCCGCTTCCTCCAAAGTCGGGCTTCTGGCCGGCGAAGTGGTTCAGGTCAGCGACCTGATCGCCGGTTTGCTGGTCGCATCCGGCAATGACGCGGCCAATGTCCTGGCTGAGACGCTGGACGGGACCACCGACCGGTTCGCGCTGCGCATGAACAGCAAGGCGACTGAACTTGGCCTGACCCAGACCCATTTTTGCAACCCCAGCGGCCTGCACGACGACAACCATGTAACCACTGCCCGGGAGCTGGCTCTGCTCACCGATTATGCTTTGGACAACGAGCAGTTCCGCGCGCTGGCGGGCCTCAGCCAGTATGTCATGCCGCCGACCAACCTGCACCCCTACCCGGGCTGGGGCCTGCTGAACAATTCCAACCGGCTGCTCCTGTTCGGTGAAACCGCTTTCCAGTCGGCGTACATCGCGCGCTATACCGGGGTTAAGACCGGGAGCACCTATTATGCCGGCAACTGCCTGGTCGCCGCCGCCGAGCTGGTCGATGGCCGCGAGCTGATCTCCGTCATTCTGGGCGCCCGCGATGCCGACCGGGCCGGCTCAACGTTTATCTACAGCCGGACGCTGCTGCACGAGGCTGCCCGCCAGCTCCTGGGGCCGCTGCCGTCAGATGCGCCGGAGGCCAGCGCGCCACCCGCGCCGCCCACGCCGCTGCCGACCCCGACGCAAACCGCGCCTGTGACACAACCAGCGCCGGTGGAGACAGGAACCGCCGAACCGCCGGCCAAGGACGGCTTCTGGCGCGCCGACCCCTGGCGTACCGCGTTTATCCTGCTGGTCCCGCTGATCATCGCAGCCGGACTGGCCGGGCGTCGCCGGCGGCGCAAACCGGTCAAGCCCAGGCGGGTCCGGTGAGCGCGTGAGCGGTGAATGTGTCTGCCATCCGTTCGAACCGGTTTGGAACGCGACCAGCCGGGTCTTGATCCTGGGGACCATGCCGTCGGTGCAGTCGCGGCGCAGCCAGTTCTACTACGGCCATCCCCGCAACCGCTTCTGGCCTTTGCTGGCCAGGCTGTTTGCGTGTCCGGTACCGCAGACGACCGGAGCGAGGCGTGCGCTGATCCTGGATCACCAGCTGGCCTTGTGGGATGTCCTGCAGCAGTGCTCGATCCAGGGTTCCGCCGACAGCAGCATCCGTTCGCCGGCTGCCAACCCGATCGCCGACCTGGTCGCGCGCTGCCCGGTCGAGCTGGTGGTTGCCAACGGCCAGAAGGCCGGGACGCTCTACCGGCAGCACGTACAGACGCAGACGCGGCTGCCGGTGATCGTGCTGCCATCGACCAGCCCGGCCAATGCCCGCTTTTCACTCGACGATCTGGCCCAAGCCTGGCAGGTTATCCTCGATGTCGTATCCTGACTGGATTCACACCGGTTAACGGTCTCCTCAAGCGGGACCTTTTTGTGTTATTGTAAAAAGTGCTTTGGGGATATTGCCCCGAAAATCGACAGCAGGGAAGGTAAGCCCATGATAGCAACTGACAGACTCCAGGAACACATCGTCCAGCTGGTTGTGCTGGCCGGCCGCCAGGACCTGATCGACGAGAAAGACCGCGTCTACATGATCAACCGGCTTTGTGACCGGCTGCGGGTCGAAGGCTTTGAGTCGGACCGCCTGCTGGCCCGGGCCGAGGCGGCCGCCGGACGGACATCGATCCCCGAACGGCTGATGCAACTGGTCGAAGACGCGGTTGCCCGGGGTGTCCTGGAGGATCTGACCGATCTACGCGAGATCCTGGCCGCGGACCTGATTAACCTGTTCCTGGACAAACCGTCGGTCATCCAGCAGCGTTTTGAAGCGCTTTGCCGGGAGAGTCCGCGGCAGGCGACCGACTGGTTCTACCGGTTTTGCCAGTCGTCCAACGACATCCAGACGCGCCAGATCGCCCGCAACGTGGTCTACCAGGCGCCGTCGCCCTACGGCGTGCTCGACATCACGATCAACTTGTCCAAGCCGGAGAAGAACCCCCGCGATATTGCCGCGGCCCGCCACCTGCGCAGCAGCGGGTATCCCCGCTGCCTGCTTTGCCTTGAAAATGAAGGCTATGCCGGCCGCATCGGCCATCCTGCCCGCGCCAACCACCGCTTGATCCGGATCGAGCTGGGCGGCGAACCCTGGTATTTCCAGTATTCGCCCTATGCCTATTACCCGGAACATTGCATCATCTTGTCTCACGAGCATCGCGACATGCACATCGACCGCCAGACCATCACCAACCTGCTGACGTTCGTTAGGCGCTTCCCGCATTATTTCGCCGGCTCAAATGCCGACCTGCCGATTGTCGGCGGGTCGATCCTGACCCATGACCATTACCAGGGCGGGTGCTATGAGCTGCCGATGGCCCGGGCGGGCAGTGTCATGACGCTGAGCTGGCCCGCATGGCCGGAGGTCGCGGCCGAGGTGCTCGACTGGCCGATGACCACGCTGCGCCTGCGCGCCGCTGTGCCGGAGATGCTGACCGATCTGGCCGAACAGATCCTGCTGGCCTGGCGTGAGCATACGGACCGGGAAGCGGACATCGTCGCCCATGACGAACAGGGGCCGCACAACACGATCACGCCGATCGCCCGCCGCCGCGGTCAGGCGTTTGAACTGGATCTGGTCCTGCGCAACAACCGCCAGAGCGGCGAGCACCCGCTGGGTATCTTCCATCCGCACGCGGACGTCCACCACATCAAGAAGGAAAACATCGGCCTGATCGAGGTGATGGGCCTGGCTGTCCTGCCGGCCCGCCTGCTGACGGAACTGGAGACGGTCGAGCATTACCTGCAGGGACTGCCGGTGACGGTCGCGCCGCCGCATCTGCCCTGGGCCGAGCAGCTCAGGCGCCAGCAGCACCAGCCGCTCAGCGCGGACGAGGCCCGCCAGGTGGTCCGTCAGGGCGTCACGGACACGTTCTTGCGCGTCCTGGCGGATGCCGGCGTCATGAAACAGGACGCTGCCGGGCAAGCCGCCCTCGTCCGCTTCCTGCAGGCCGCAGGTGCCCGGATTGGGCAGGTGAACCGGTCATGAGCGCGCCAACGGCCGGCGAACTGCTCGAGCGCCAGCACCGGCTTTGGCAGGCCTGCCAGGATGTCCTGCCCGGCCTTGACTCGCTCCTGATCATCAATAAGGTCAACCAGTTTTACCTGACCGGCACGATGCAGGACGGGCTGCTCGTCCTGAGGCCGGACGGCCTGGTGCGCTATTTTGTGCGCAAGAGTGCGACCCGGGCCCGCCGGGAATGCCCGCTCGACATCGTGGTGCCGGTTAATTCGTATCGCGACATGCTGACGGTCCTGGCGCAGGATCTGGGCCATGTCGGACTGGAGCTGGAGACGATGACGCTGGCAGCCTGCGAGCGCATCCGGAAATACTTCCGCTTTGAACGGCAGTCGGGCATCGACCGGATCATCCTGGACCTGCGCGCCGTCAAGAGCAGCTCCGAGCTGCTGGTCGTCGCCGAATCCGGCCGGCAGCACGCCCGGCTGCTTAACGAACTCGTTCCCGGCATGCTGCGCGAGGGCATGAGCGAAACCGACTTTTTGGCTGAACTTTATGCCGCCATGGTCAAGCTTGGCTACCAGGGGGTCTCCCGGTTTGCCATGCCCCAGATGGAGATGATTGTCGGTCAGCTGGGCTTTGGCACGAACGCCATATACCCGACAAATTTTAACGGGCCGGGCGGTATGCGCGGCATGTCCCCGGCCGTGCCGATCGTCGGCGACCGACATCGCCGCCTGGGTCGGGGCGACCTGGTCTTTGTCGATGTCGGCTACGGCGTGGACGGCTACCACAGCGACAAAACGCAGGTCTACTGCTTTGGCGGCGAACCTTCGGCGCGGGCCCGGTCGGTTCACCAGGCCTGCCGGGACGTGCTGGCCAATCTGGTTTCCGGCCTGAAGCCTGGCGCCATACCGGCCCGGCTGTACGCGCAAGCCCTTAAGGATCTTCCGGACGTGCTGCAGGATCATTTCATGGGCTATCCCGACGACCCGGTTCGTTTCCTGGGCCACGGCGTCGGCCTGCAGATCGACGAGATGCCGGTGATCGCCGCCGGCTTCGGGCAGCCGCTTCAAGCCGGCATGGTTGTTGCCCTGGAGCCGAAATGCGCCGTGCCCGGCGAAGGGATGGTCGGTGTCGAGGAGACCTACCAGATCACCGCGACCGGCTGCCGCTGCCTGACCGGCGGAGATCTGCCGATCCGCATCCTGGCCTGAAGCGTCTGCGGCCACTTGACAGGCGTGTTGGCGCGTTTAAAATGTAACTAACTGGTGAGTTACTAAATGTGAGCAAGCCTGATGAGGTGCACGATGAGCAAACGGGAACGCAACGCGGAGCAGTCACGCCTGGATATCCTGCAGGCGGCCGAAGCGGAATTTGCCAGCAAGGGGCTCTATGGGGCGCGCGTCGATGAGATCGCCGCCCTGGCCGGTATCAACAAGCGCATGATCTACGCCTACTTCGGCAGCAAGGAGGCGCTCTACATGAGTGTCCTGCAGGCGGTCTACAAGCGCATGGAGCGTGCCGAGGCACAGCTGGTTGCGGACGGGCTGGGCGGCCGGGACCTGATCGGGGCCGTGATCGATCTCTATTTTGATTTTTTGGCCGGCGATCCTCAGTTTGTCAGCATCGTCATGTGGGAAAACCTCAACAAAGCCGCTTATCTCAAGGCACTGCCCGTCCAGGACCTGGAAAGACCGGCTTTTGCCTACATCCGGGATGCTGTCGCCGCGGGCAAAGCCCTGGGGGTTTTTCGCCCCGAGCTGGACGAGCAGGATGTGGCCTTGTCCCTGATCACCGCCTGTTTCGCTAATTTTTCCAACTGTTATACCTTGTCACACCTGTTCGAACGCGATCTGTGCTGCGCGGAGCAGATCGAACAGCGTAAGATTGAGACCCGCGCCATGCTGCTGGCTTATCTGTGCCTGTAACCGGCCGATGGAAGGAAGATGCGCGATGTGGACCGAAAAGGAACTGGACCGGATCTTGACGACGCCGTCGGCGCAGCTGATCGCGGACATGGAGAACATCGAGGGCGACATCATGGTCCTGGGTGCCGGGGGCAAGATGGGTCCGACCCTGGCGGTGCTGGCCCAAAAGGCCCGTTCGGCCAGCCGGACTGCCGGTCGGGTGATCGCGGTGTCCCGCTTCTCCGAACCTGAAGCGGCCGACTACCTGACCCGCTCCGGCGTCGAGGTGCTGCCGTGCGACTTGCTGTCCGACGGGGCGCTGGACAGGCTGCCGGAGACGCCCAACATCCTTTACATGGCGGGACGCAAGTTCGGTACGACCGGACAGGAGGCCGGCACGTGGGCCTTGAACGCGGCCCTGCCGACTCTGGTCGGCCGCCGCTTCCGCGAGGCTCGCCTGGTCGTGTTCTCGACCGGCAATGTGTATCCGCTGTCGCCATTGGCCGGTGGCGGCTGCAGCGAAGAGGACCCGACGGGCCCGGTCGGCGAGTACGCCATGAGCTGCCTGGCGCGCGAACGCCTGTTCGAGCACGCCGCCCAGGCGTATGGCAGCAAGGTGCTGCTCTACCGCCTCAATTATGCCGTCGACCTGCGCTACGGCGTGCTGCACGACATCGCCGCCAAAATCCAGGCCGGCGAGCCGATATCCCAAAAGACACCCTGCTTCAACTGTGTCTGGCAGGGATATGCCAACGAGGTTGCCATCCGCGGCCTGCTCCTGGCGGACAGCCCGGCGGTCCGGCTGAATGTCACCGGACCGGAAACCTTGTCTGTCCGCCATACGGCCCGCCTGCTGGGCGAGCACCTGGGCCGGCAGCCCATCCTGCTCGACGACGCGACCGATCGGGCATACCTGAACCATGCCGGCCGCTGCATGCGCCTGTTCGGCTATCCGCAGGTCAGCGCCGAGACCTTGATCCGCTGGCAGGCCGAATGGCTGCTGGAGGGCGGGCGCTCTCGCAACAAACCGACGCATTTTGACGAACGGGAGGGACAATTCTGATGCGACAAGAAGCTGCCCGTATCCTTGCCGAAGGCACGGTCATTCCGGCGATGCCGCTGGTCATCCGCCCGGACCGCACGCTCGATTCCGCCGGTCAGCGGCGCTTGATCCGCTATTACCTGGCTGCCGGCGCCGGCGGCCTGGCGGTCGGCGTCCACACCACCCAGTTTGAGATCCGCCAGGAGGGGATCGGCCTGTTCGAACCGGTGCTCGCCCTGGCGGCCGATGAAATCCAGCGCCATGAGCAGAGGACCGGCCAGGCCATCGTCCGCGTCGCCGGTGCCTGTGGGCCGACCGATCAGGCCGTCCGCGAGGCGGACCTGGCCCGCCACCTGGGCTATGACGCCGTTTTGCTCAGCCCCGGCGGCCTGGCCGGGCTCAGCGAAGCCGAGCTGCTGGAACGGACGCGGGCGGTCGCGGCCCGGATGCCCGTGATCGGCTTCTACCTTCAGCCGGCTGTCGGCGGCCGCGTGTTCAGCTTTGCCTACTGGCAGCAGCTTTGCGCGATCGGGAACGTGGTCGCGATCAAGGCCGCGCCCTTCGACCGCTACCTGACCCTCGACGTGCTGCGTGCCGCCGCCCTGAGCGAACGGGCCGGCCAGATCGCCCTCTATACCGGCAACGACGACCACATCCTGCTCGACCTGCTGACCGAGCACCGCTTCGAGCAGGACGGCCGGGTTTATACGGCCCGGTTTACCGGCGGGCTGCTCGGCCACTGGGCGGTCTGGACGCATCAGGCGGTGGCGCTGTTCCGGCAGCTCAAGGCGGAGCTGAAAGCGGACTCGGTCAAGACGGACTGGCTGACCCTGGCCAGCCAGGTGACCGACTGCAACAGCGCCGTCTTCGACACGGCCAACCGTTTTGCCGGCTGCATCACGGGCATCCACGAGGTTTTGCGCCGGCAAGGACTCATGGACGGGATCTGGACCCTTGAACCCGGTGCCGGTCTGTCCCCCGGCCAGGGCGCAGCGCTGGATCGCATCCAGCGCCAGTACCCCCATCTCAACGACGACGCGTTCGTACGGGATTTTCTGGCCAGAGAGCGGTGACTGGCGGTATAATGGCAGCACAAGCTATTGGCACAACAGGGAGGCGATCTAGATGAATCAAACCATGCGTACGGCCGTGATGACCGGGATCGGGCAGCTGGCCTGGGAAACACGGCCAGTTCCGGTGCCCCAGGATCACGAGGTTCTGGTCAAGATCCAGGCGGTCGGGGTCTGCGGCTCCGATCTTCATTATTACGAACATGGGCGGATCAGCGATTTTATTGTCGAACCGCCATTTGTGCTGGGCCACGAGTGTGCCGGTGTCGTCGTGCGCGCGGGCGAGGCGGTCAGCCACCTGAAAGCGGGCGACCGGGTGGCCCTGGAGCCCGGCAAAACGTGCGGGACCTGCGAATTCTGCCGCACCGGACGCTATAACCTGTGCCCGGATGTCGTCTTTTTCGCCACCCCGCCGGTCGACGGCGTCTTCCAGGAATATGTCGCGCACGATGCCGCGCTTTGCTTCAAGCTGCCGGAATCTGTCGACGCGGTGGCGGGCGCCCTGATCGAACCGCTGGCGGTCGGGTTCCACGCAATCCGCCAGGGGCAGGCGGTACTGGGCCAGTCTGCAATCGTATTCGGCGCCGGCTGCATCGGACTGATGACCTTGCTGGCCTTGCGCGCCAGCGGCATCCACGACGTGACGGTCGTCGATATCCTGGAAAACCGGCTGGCCAAAGCGCGCGAGCTGGGCGCACGCCATGTCATCCAGGCTGGAGACGGCGATGTCGAACAGCGTTTGACGGACCTGACCGGCGGGCGGGGCTTTGACCTGGCTTTCGAGACGGCCGGGACGGAAACGACGACGCGCCAGGCCATCCGGCTGGTCAAGAAGGGGTCAACCATCGTGCTGGTCGGCTACAGCGCCGGCGGCGAGCTGAAGCTACCGGTCAGCCAGATTCTGGACAAGGAACTGACCCTGAAGAGCGTCTTCCGCTACCGCCATGTCTATCCGGTGGCCATCCAGGCGGTCGCGGACGGTTTGATCGACCCCGGGAAAATTGTCACCAACACCTACCGTTTTGACGACATCGGGCGGGCCATGGCGGAAAGCGCCCGCAACAAGGCCGAAATCGTCAAATCGGTGCTGGTCTTTGATTGAAGAACGGATCGGTCAGTTCGACAGCAGGACATCCACAGCTAATTTGACGATGATCCCGAGCATAACCAGGATCAGGACAGCCTGGATCATGCGGCGGCCTTTTTGGATCGCCAGCTTGCTGCCGGTCCAGCCGCCCAGGATACCGCAGGCCGCAGCCGGCAGGGCCAGCCAATAGAGCACCTGGCCGGAGGCGATGAATACGGCCAGGCTGGCCAGGTTGGAGGCCAGGTTGACGACCTTGGCGTTGCCGCTGGCCGTGACATGGTCGTAACCGGCTGCCGCCGTGTAGGCGACGATCAGGAAGGAGCCCGTGCCCGGGCCGACCAGGCCGTCGTACATGCCGATCACGAAACCGGCCAGGGCGCAGACCAGGTCGAGCGGCCGCCCCTCCAGCTGCTGGGGGCGGCTTTTGCCGTTTCGGCCCCTAATCAGGACGAACACGGCAACCGCCGGCACGATGACCAGCATGATTTTCTTGAGAACGGCTGCGTCGATCAATAGATTCAGGCGCGCTCCCAAGGCGGCTCCGGCCAGGGCCAGGGCCGCCGAAATGAGCGCGCCGCGCAGGTGGATTTTACCATGGCGATAAAAACGCAGCGTCGCGAACGCCGTGCCGGCGCTGGCGGAAAGCTTGTTGCTGCCGAAGGCCATGTGGGTGGGGATGCCGGTCAATAAATAGGCCGGGATGCTGATCAGCCCTCCGCCGCCGGCGATGCTGTCGATAAAGCTCGCCAAGAAGATCAGAGGGCATACGATCAGGAGCATCTCAACAGGCGTCATAATCCCCACTCGTTTCTTTGCTTTTCAGCACACGATAACACGCTGGGAAATGAGGCGTCAATCCCCGGCCAGGCCGCCTATTCGGCAAGCAGGGCCTGGATGTCGATCGTCTGGCCGCTGGCCATCGACTGGTTGCAGGCGAGCGTGAAGGCCAGGGACTTGACGGCATCGGCATAGGGGGAGCGGATCTTGCTGCCGTCGCCGCTCAGGACGGCGTCAATAAAGGTGCGGTCGCAGCGCAGGCCGGCGTCGCCGCTTTCCTTGACAGACAGCCCCTGTTCGCGGCCGGACTGCACCATCGTGCCGTCGCCCTTGAAAATCAGGCCTTCGGATGAGGTGCTTGCATCGCCGGCCGGCAGTTCACCGTATTGGTCGACTTTTTGGAGCAGGTAATGGTCGAGGCGGGATTTGCGGCTGCCGAAGGTGATCTTACTGTCAAAGGAGGCGCTGTCCAGGGCGTAGCAGCCGGTTGCGATGCTGCCCAGCGCGCCGCCGGCAAAGCGGATCACGCTGACCGACAGGTCGTCGGTGTCGTAATCGGGAACCTCGGTGACCAGGCCGCGCATTCCCATGGTGCTTACACTGACGGGCTCGCCGTAGACGGCGCGGATCAGGTCGAACTGGTGGATGGTCTGCTCGACGATCTGACCGCCGGACAGGCTCTTGTCGCGCCACCAGGCGACCTCGGGCACACCGCCGATGCGCGCGCACTGGATCAGGGCGATCTCATGCTGCTGGACATAGTCGCGGGTCACTTCCGCCAGATTGCTGTAGCGGCACTGGAAGCCGACGGCCGTGATCAGGCCGGCCTTACTGACCGCGTCGCGGATTTGCTTGGCCAGGCTAAGGTCGAGCGCGACCGGCTTTTCGACAAAGAAGGGGATCGAGCGCCGGATGGTTTCCAGCTCGATCTCGCCGTGGGCGGTCGGCGGGATCCCGATGAACACCATGTCCGGCTGGACGGTATCGTACATCTCGCGGAAGTCGGTGAAGGCGGCTCCGCCGGCTTCGGCGGCGAAGCTGGCAGCCCGTTCGGGAATCAGGTCGCAGAAGCCGGCAAGCCGGATGTCCTTGAACTGCAGGAAATGCTGCAAATGGTAGCGGCCGATGCCGCCGCAGCCGATCAGGGCGAGTTTTTTCATGTTCGGTTCCTCCTAGTGCGATCGTTCTGGTTTCAGGTCTCAAGCATGTGGTTCATGGCAGAAGCGGTCATCTGGTAAAGCAGTTCGGGATGCTGCGGCATTGTCGCGAGCTCGGCCGTCATCCAGCCGTCATACCCGGCCTGGCGCAGGCTGGCCATGATGCTGGCCCAGTTGATGCTGCCTTCGTAGAGGTTGGCGAAGTGGCCGCTGTACCAGCTGGCACCCCGCTTGAAGTCCTTGATATGGATGCGGAAAATCCGGCCGGCCAACGCGTCGATCCAGTCTTCGGGGCGTGAGAAGACGGCGACATTGCCGACATCGAAGTACGCGCCGATCGCCGGGCTGGCCAGGTCGGCGATGAAGCCGCTGAGGTCGGCAGGGGAGAGGAAGAAGCTGTTCCAGACATTTTCCAGGCCGACCTGGATGCCAGACGCTTCGATTTCGCCCTTGATCTCCAGCAGCGTCTGCCTGGCGTAGGCATAGGCGTCCAGGCGCGGCACCTGGTCGCTGTTGCCGCCGGGGACAGCCAGGATGGCGCCGGCGTCCAGACCGCGAGCCAGCTCCAGCTGGCGCCTGAGGATATCCTGACCGCGGCGCCGCTGTGCGGCGTCGGCGGATCCGAGCTGGTTTGAACCGTAAAGCGAGGTTGAAACGCTGCAGACCGGCAGCTGGTGCTGTTCGCTGAGCGTCCGGATCTGCCGGATGGTCCGGGCGTCTGTATCGGCGGTCAGGCTGTGGGCCGACGCATCCGCGCGGTCGAGGTTCAGCTCAATACCGGAAAAACCCGCCGCGGCGATCTGGGCGAACATCTCATCGAACGGGATGTGGGCCGGTATGGACCAGGCGTTCATGGCGATTCTCATGGCGATACCTCCCGAATGTACGCTTTCTGGGAAAGAACATGTTCTTATCCCTCTTTTCATGATAAACTGTGTTCGTTTAATAGCTATGCAGGATCAGGTTAAGCATATGGACCGATCGCTTCAATGAGAGGTGCTTCATGAACAGCCAGTCCTTTTACCGGCTGCAGGACGCGCACGACTGCGATATTCGCATCACCGACCGTGAACTGGTCGTCAATTGCACGGGTGTCATCGCGATCGACTATCCGTTTACGACTTGGCGGCCCTGCGGCCGGCAGGATTATTACCTGATGTACATGATCGAGGGCGAACTGGAACTGCCGCTGCTCCAGCAGGTGATCCGCCCGGGCCAGCTGATCCTGTTCGCACCTGGCGCCGAAACCAAGTATATCAAAAGCGACAGCCAGGACATGGCCTACTACTGGCTGCATGTCAGCGGCAAAGGTGTTCCGGCGCTGCTGGAGGCCTGCAGCCTGGCAACCGGCCGTGTCTACGATGCCGGCGTCAGCCAGGCGGTGCTGGACGATTTTCATCACCTGTTTGACAATTTCCTGTATCGCGACGCGTACCTGGAACCGGCCGCGGCAGCCCTGGCGGGCCAGATCGTCGTCAAGCTGAGGCGCAGCATAAACAGGCGACAGCTCACGAAACATGAACTGTCGCCTGAACGGATCAGCCGATCCCTGGCCTTGATTCACCAGCAGTATAGCCGGCCGATTTCGGTGCGCGAGCTGGCCGATCTCGAGCATCTCAGCGTCAGCCGCTACGCGGCGCTGTTTCGTGCCTGCATGGGCCTTTCGCCGCAGGCGTACATCATCCGGATGCGCCTGGACATGGCCATGGAGCTGCTCCAGCGGACGGACCTGTCTGTCAAGCAGATCGCCCAGACGGTCGGCTATGCCGACCAGCTCTATTTCAGCCGGCTGTTCCGGTCACGCTTCGGGGTGCCGCCGAGCCGTTTCCCCGACCAGCAGGTTCCGGGCGGGAACACACCGGCCGTTGTCAGATCCTGATCACGTTGATCGGCTTGCCCGCAAGGTAAGCGTTGAGGTTGTCGACCGCAATCCCCATCAGGCGCGCGCGCGCCTCGGCCGTCGCCCAGGATATGTGGGGCGTGACCAGGATGTTCCTGGCCTTGAGCAGCGGATTGTCCGCCGGCGGAGGTTCGACGGACAGTACATCCAGGGCCGCTCCGGCGATCCGGTTCTGGTCCAGGGCGTCGGCAAGGTCCTGGTCGACGATCAGGCCGCCGCGCGAGGTGTTGATTAAAAACGCGCTGCTTTTCATCCGGGCCAGCGACTCTTTGCTGATCAGGCCGGCCGTATCCGGGAAGAGCGGGCAATGCAGGCTGACCACATCGGACTGGGCCAGCAGTTCGTCCAGTTCGGCCCAGCGGAAGTCAGCCAGATCCGGCGCCGGACCCTGGAACTTGTCCTGGGCCAGGACGCGCATGCCGAACGCATCGGCGATCTTAGCCACCTGGCGGCCGATGCGGCCGAAGCCGACGATCCCGATCGTTTTGCCCTGCAGTTCGATCAGCGGCGTCTTCCAGAAACAGAAATCACGGTTGGTGCTCCATTCGCCGGCCAGCACGGCGTCGCTGTGCAGATGGACATGGTGGCAGAGCTCCAGGAGCAGGGCGAAGACCATCTGGGCGACGGAGTTTGTGCCGTAGGTGGGGATGTTGGTCACGGTGACGCCGTGTTCGGCTGCCGCCTTGACGTCGACGACATTATAGCCGGTGGCCAGTACGCCGATGTAGGTAAGCCCGTCCAGCTGTGCAAGCGTGGCAGCCTGCAGGGGCGTCTTGTTGGTGAACAGGATCTCGGCGCCCCGGGCGCGGGCCACGATCTGGTCAGCGGAGGTATAATCGTAGATCGAC
Organism: Clostridiaceae bacterium; assembly: GCA_012523135.1. Lineage (GTDB taxonomy): Bacteria > Bacillota > Clostridia > Saccharofermentanales > UBA5734 > JAAYBY01. Next base: position 54,552 of record JAAYJD010000295.1, on the reverse strand, counting down.
ACATCGCCAAAGGCGTTCAGGCCGTCCCAGCTCAGATCGCCAGGATTCAAGGTATAACCGTCTAAAACAACAATTTTCATAGGGCTCTCCAATCTGTTCCTGTTTGCTTTACAGCCTGGCCCAGGCCAGGTTGAGCACGCGCTTGGCGTTGGCGATCACCAGGTCGGGGTCTTCGTCGCCGAAAGGCTTGACTTCAAAACTGACCACCGGCGGGTTTTCCGGATTCAGGTAGCCGACTTTAAACAGAATGCGCAAGTAATCGGTCAGCTGGTCGACATCGTTCTCGCTGTCCGGGAAGCCGAAGCGGGGATGGGCATCGCCGTAAGCCGGCAAGGACGGGTCGCGCACCACACAGTTGCCCATGTGGGCGTGCACCAGGTATTCCTTGATCGGCACGATCGCCTGTTCGGCGGTTTCGCGCAGCAGGGGCAGATGGCTCAAGTCGGCCATCAGGCCGAAATTGTCGTGCGTCTGGCAGACCAGCTCCGCGTAACGCCGGGCCAGGGAAGCCGGCCCGATCAGGCTCTTCTTGTCGACGTCGTAGTCGAAGACCTCGTGCACAACCTTCATGTCGCCTTTTTCCCTGGCGTAGTCACATAATTCGCGGGTCGAGCGAACCAGGGCCTGCAGGGATTCCTCCTGGGTCGCTTCAGCGTATTTGCCGCTCAGGAAAGCAAATCCGAAGGCGCCCAGTTCAGTGGCCTGGTCGATGCCCTGCTTGAGCAGGGCGACAGCCGCCTGGCGCTTGGCCTCGTCGAGGTCGTTGATGTTGAGGCCGGTCGAAAGCAACATCGGCTGGCCGCCGAAGGCGACGCGCATGTGGGCGGTGTCCACCATCTTGCGCACGGCTTTGCGGGTTGCGTCGTCCTTGATCCAGGTTAGCTCAATCACCTGGAAATAGTCGTCCAGGGCAATCTTGCGCACGGTCTCCAGGATGGGGCCCTCGCCTTTCATCGTTTCCGGATAGGCCATAAAGTGAATCAGTCCGACATTCATGTAACGGCTCATGGGTTCTTTCATCTGGCATCTTCCTTTCCTTATTGGGGTTTGAGATTCAGCTGCATGCGGTTGAGGTTGGCAATTACGGCCCGGACGGCACCGTCCGCGTCGCGGGCCGCGACGCAGGCCAGAATCCGGGCATGCTCTTCGAGGGTGATCTGGTTTTTGCGCTCCGAATCGGTACGCTTTTCAATTTGGCGGGCAATCAGCATCGTGTCCTCGATGTAGGCTAAAAAACGCGCCAGCGCGCCATTGCCGGAGAGCCGGGCGATTTCGCGGTGAAAGCAGCTGTCCAGTTGGTTGCAGGCGCTGTAGTCATGCTCAGCTAGCGCCCGGGCGAAGTCTTCCTGGATCGCTTCCAGCTGCCTGACCGTTTCGTGGTCGGCCCGTTCGGCGCAGCGCCGGACCGAGAGCGTTTCAAGGGCTTTGCGGACGTCGAGCAGTTCGGCGAGCTGTTCCGGGCTGATGGCGCGCAGGTAGATGCCGCGCCGGGGGATGTTGTTGACCAGCCCTTCGGCAGCCAGCTGGTTGATTGCCTCGCGGACAGGGGTCCGGCTCATTGAGATCTCGGCGGCCAGCTGGTCTTCGCGTATCCGGTCTCCGGGCGGGAACGACCCGGCCAGTATTTTTTCCCGAATCGCCTGGTAGGCGATTTCCTTGAGACTTGGGTGCTTCATGGTTCGACCCCAATCATAAATAATATAAATTATAATTTATAATAAAGGATAGCACAGCCGGCGCGATTTGTCATCTGCTTGCCAGGGTATAAGCACGGGACTATACTGGTGAGGAACAGAAAACCGCTAGAGGAGGCAGCCCATGTCAGCTTTTCTTTTTCGCCAGGCACGCGTGATTACGGCCACAAGCCTGATTCAGCCGCTGGATGTGCTGGTCAACGACAGCCGGATCGCCGCGGTCGGCCAAGCACTCGAAGAGCCTGGTGCACGTGTCATCGACGGCAGCGGTTTGTATCTGGCTCCGGGGTTCATCGACCTGCATCTGCATGGCGGCGGCGGTCATGACTTCATGGATGGCACGGTCGAAGCTTTTCTCGGCGTCACCCAAGCCCATGCGCGCTTCGGCACCACGACGCTGATGCCGACGACCCTGGCTTGCACAGACGATGAGCTGACCGATATGTTCACCATTTTTCTGGAGGCGAACAAGCACAACACAGACGGCGCAACCATGGCCGGCATCCATTTGGAAGGACCGTATTTCTCCATGGAGCAGCGGGGTGCCCAGGACCCGCGCTTCATCCGCAACCCGGACCCGGCCCATTACGGCCCGATCCTGGAACGCTGGGGGCAATGGATCCGGCGCTGGAGCTCGGCTCCGGAACTGCCGGGTACGGCAGAATTTGCCAGGGCTCTGACCGAGCGGGGCATCCTGCCGTCTGTCGCCCATACGGACGCGTTTTACGAAGATATTGAGGCGGCCGCGGCGATCGGCTTTACACACCTGACCCATTTTTACTCCGGCATGTCCGGCCTGCGCCGGATCAACGGCATCCGCCGTCCGGGTGTTGTCGAGAGCGGTTACATTTCGGACGACCTGACGGTCGAGGTGATCGCTGACGGGATGCATATTCCGCCGGCCTTGCTGAAGCAAGTCTACAAGGGCATCGGGCCAACCCGGACCGCGCTGGTCACCGACGCGATGCGGGGCGCGGGCACCGACCTCACAACCTGCCTGCTCGGCAGCAAGAAAAACGGCCAGACGGTCCTGATCGAGGGCGGTGTCGCCTGGCTGCCGGACCGCACCGCATTTGCCGGCAGCGTCGCCACCATGAACCGCACGGTCCGGACCATGGTGCAGCAGGCGGGCGTGCCCTTGCTCGATGCCGTGCGCATGGCATCGACCACGCCGGCAGCGATCGCGAAGCTGCCGACGAAAGGCCGTATTATACCGGGTCTGGACGCCGATCTCGTGCTGTTCGACGGGAATATCGATGTCCAGCTGACCATGATCGGCGGCCGGATCGTCTACCAGCGTTAAGAGAACAAGCGACCGGCAACGCCATATGACATGCGGTTAATCCCGAAAAACCGGCCTGCCGGCCGGTCGAAAAAGACTTGACAGGCCAGTTGGCCTATACTATAATCACACACGCTGCAGGACACATCTGGCAGCGCAACATGGGGCATTAGCGCAGTTGGGAGCGCATCACACTGGCAGTGTGGGGGTCAGGGGTTCAAGTCCCCTATGCTCCACCAGATAAGTGGACAGAGTTCCGGTCGAATGGTGATACATTCTACGCAGAACCTGTCCATTTTCTTACCTGGAAATTCAAAAAGATCCGTTATCTGAATCAGAATATTAAAGCACGCAATCACTAGATCGACAGATCTCTGATATGAGGCTATTGACCCAGACCAGAGCATCAGTGACATTTTTGATCACGGGCAGATCACCTGTTTGTGATGTGTATAAGTTATCCCAACTGGCACCTTTTGTAATAACAGGTGGCCATTCTTGCTGATGCCTGGACTTGAATAATCTATAACACGTCGCATTCAATAAGGGATAAGTGATCGTCTCTCGCTTGATTATCAATTGTAAATCGATTAAATCATGCGCCCTTTCACTTTTTGTCGAACTCAGTGCATGCAGCTTTTGAGCGATCTGATGATGGATAGGCAGCAGTGGAACCGGCATGGGATCAGGAAAACTTAATTTGGAAAAGATGCTAACAACATCATCTGTAATCAAAAAATCTGGTTGAGCAGTATCACCAATTTCATCGTGTCCTATTTCAAGAGGTACGGTTATCCATGATTTCCCGTTATATTCCAGCTTGACTTCATAGGGCTTCATGACATATTCAGCAGGTATGTTTTTAGGACTGGCTGGCTTTTTCGTGACAAGCCGCCCCGTGAAGCCATTCCATCCCTTTTTTAGAGCTGCCTCTAAATCAGCTGTATACTCGGATAAATTTGCGTTGCGTGCAGTGTCCAGGTCAGTTGTAAAACGAGTCATGGCATAACCATATCGCAATTTCAGGGCACTTCCGCCTTTCACAGCACCCGAAGGCAACAGCTGGCCAATAATTGTATTGGCCATTATTCCTCTGATCTGCAATGGATTGGATGAACGCCCGAAAGCACGTTCGATAGCTAAATCTAGATGCCGCTTACTGTTCGGTCGTTTTTCTGTCATTTACCAACTCCTGCGTCAATTTTGTCGCTTCGCTGTTCGTTATGATTCCTATTCGTCTCGCCTCGTGTATTGCGTCGATTAATCGCTCTTTCATGATCGAACTCATACAAGATCGGATTGCGCATCCGACGGTTTGCGAAGGGATTCCTTCGTAATAGACCTTATCGTCGGCAATGTGTCTCTTGATGACGCGAATATGTCCAGGTAATTTTTTACGAATTCTCATTGGGGAAGCAACATATATGAATGAAGGGTTAGTCGGAACTAAATTGTGAAATGCTAAAACCGACTCGCCGAAAAGACAGGCTCCGGTTCCTACCCTTTTAACTGCTTCGGCATAAGCATCGAACGACGTCGATAGATATCTGGACAAGCGATATAACCCATTTCCGAGATGCTTCAGTTTGCCGCGGTGAGCTAGTTTTACAAGCTCGATTGTGGGTATGCCAAAATCACGGGCTTCATCAGTTGTGACGAGACCATATTGATCTGCTGCAATTTCGTAGATTTTATCGTAATAACTCATGTCAAAAATATACCATAATTGGTATAGATTTGGCAAGACTTATCGAAAATTGCCATTGCCGGTCTAGCACTTCGTTATTGATGTCTGATCAATGTTTGTTGATTAGCTTACCCATTTTGCGAATCCTGCTGAAAACCGTCCCTGCAGACGGAATATGATCAGCTTAAGATAGCAGGTATTGGCTGTCAGTGTCACGTCCATATTGATGACTTTGCCATGGCTTGACACCTGTCGCCTTTTCGGGTTACAACGAATACACCTGGGAGGAATGGCCATGAAACGATCCTTGTTTGTTCTCGGAGACAGCATCTCGATCCACTATGGGCCCTATTTGGCCCGGATGACAGCGGATGTTTTTCACTACGGGCGTAAAAGCGGGCTGGATGCCGCGCTGCACGACCTCAATCAGGCATTGGGTGCCAATGGCGGCGACAGCCGCCATGTTCTGGACTATCTCGAGGACATGAGCGCAACTGAGCGCTGGCATCACGACGTTCTGCTCCTGAACTGCGGCCTGCACGACATCAAGACCGATCCCCTGACAGGGGCCATCCAGGTGCCGCTGGTCGCGTACACGGACAACCTGGCCCGTATTTTGCTGCTTGCCAAGCGTGTGGCCACGCATCCGGTCTGGGTCAGCTCCACGCCGGTTGACGACGAACGTCACCAGCGGTTCAACCCGGGATTTATCCGTCACCAGGCGGATCTGCGTCGTTATAACGCAGCCGCGGCCGAACAGGCCCGACTGGCCGGCATCCCGGTTGCCGATCTGGGCGCCTTCACGGAACAGCTCGGCGCCGACCTCTATGCCGACCATGTCCATTTCACGGAACCGATACGCCAGCTTCAGGCGGCTTTCCTGGCCGGTTTTGTGCTCGGTCTGCTCAAGCACGATGAGTCCTGACCGGATATTGTCTGCCTCAGGGTTGTTTCTGTTCGCCGTCCTGGTATTCCAGCAGGTCTCCGGGCTGGCAGTCCAGCGCGTCACAGAGCGCGGCGAGGGTGGAAAAGCGGATGGCGCGCGCTTTGCCGGTCTTCAGGTTGGACAGGTTGGCCAGCGTGATTCCGACGCGCTCGGACAGTTCGGTCAGGGACATTTTCCGTTTGGCCATGACCACATCCAGGTTGACCACGACAGTTTTTGCATCTGTTGTCATACGGTCAGATCCACCTCCTGCTTGAACCGTGACGCGTCGCGGATCAGGTTGGCCCAGAGCCGAAAGACCAGTCCGGCTGTCACGTAGACCACCGCGAAAAGGATGACATAGATTTGGGTGATCGATCCGCTGACATTTCGTTCGGTGAGGACATAGAGCGCCGCGAGGGGCAGGATGCCCGACACGAACAGCCAGCTGATCGCCTTGAGCAGGCGGACGCTCGACTCTGTGAAAATGCGGCCCTGGACGATCCGGCCCAGCAGGATTTCACCGAGAACAAGGCAGACGATGAAGATGCCAATCAGGCTCAGGCCGCTCGCCAGAACCGGAACGCGCAGATGCCCCAGCTCCGGGTTGGCACGGGCGACATCGAACGAGATATCGCGCAGGACGACACCGCCCACGAAACTGACAAAGATAAGCGCCAGCAGTCCGGCCATCAGGATCAAGGTCAGGATACGGTTCGCGTTTGAAAAAGGCATATAGCCACCTCCTTGGTTACATAGGGGTAACATACACCATTATTTATCGAATGTCAATAAAATATTAATATTTAACAATAAATATGCACGTCGCCTGCGCACACCGAAAACCGCAGTCAGCGCCGGCAGAGCTCCTCGTAGACCGCCTGGTAGTAGAGGGCGTTGTCCACAGGGGTGTTGGCCGGGATGTGGTTGCCGACAGCCAGGAAAAACCCCGGGCAGTGCCGCCCGATTGCAAGGCAGCGGGCCACCTCGGCGCGAATGGCCGCCCGGTCGCCCAGCAGCAGGATACGCGTATCGGCATTGCCGACCAGGACATGCGTCTGGCCGTATTGTTCGGCCAAGAGCGCCAGGTCGGTCGTGGGCTCGAAGACGAACCCGTGAAAGCCGCAGGCGGCCAAGTCCGCAATGAATTCCGTATACGTGCCGTCCGACGTGAAGAGGACCTTTTTGCCGCAATCCAGCAGCGGCCGCATGAACCGCCGGTAGTTGGGGAAGATGAACCGCCGGTACCACTGCGGGTGGATGAACGCGCCGCTGGTCCAGACAATGTCGTCGTGCACCATCACGACGGGCGTGTCGGACAGGGCCAGCGCTTCGAAATAGGGCAGAATCCAGTTGGCGTAGCGGTTGGTCATCTGGCCGAAGGCCTCGCTGTCGATGCCGGCAGCCGTCAGCAGGGTGTTCCAGCCGAAGATATCGATCAGGCCGGACATGCAGGTGATGTAGACGCCGGTCATGTTGACCGCGTCCGGGAAGAAGGCGCAGTTGGCCGCAAAGTGCTCGTTGAAGCGCCTGACCAGCATCGCCTGATCCTGGCTGCCGTACAGCGACAGGGGATCGAAGGCAAGGGCCGCTTCCGGGTCATCGAACAGGACCGAGATCCGGTCGTCGTAGTCAGTGCCTTCCGCGGCATAGACGGCATGCCCCATGCGGGTGCGTCGGTCGCCGAATTCCTGTCTGCCGATCAAGATTGACCAGCGCAAGTCGTAGGACCAGGCTTTCATGAAGGCCTGGCGGGCCCGCGCCTTGACGTCATCCGGGCTGGCCTGGCTGACGGCCAGGCCGGTCACGGCGGAGACCAGTTCCCAAAGGCTGTCTGCCGAGTACTCGGTGCGGGGAATGCGGGCCGGCATCTCCAGGTGGATTGCGGCCATACCGTCTGTGTATGACATAAGGACCTCCTCGGGCACGTCGTCTGTTGCGTCTATCTTACCGCTTCCGGGTCCGAGATGCCAACGGGTCCATCGCTGCTTGACACGTGTGATTTCTTATGTTACAAGTAACATAAGATAACGGGAGGTTATGTCATGTTGCTCGAATACACCATCCTCGGGCTGCTGTCCGAAAAACCGATGACCGGTTACGACCTCAAGAAGGTCATAGCCGCTTCCAGCTGCCTGTATTGGTCCGGGAACAACAACCAGATTTACAAGGCGCTGCTAAGCCTGGTTGGCCAGGCCTGCCTGAGCAGCGAAACGATCCACCAGGACGGCGCGCCGTCCAAGAAGGTCTACGCGGTCACAGATGCGGGGCGTGAGGCCCTGTCCGCCTGGCTCGAATCCGCGCCGGTGGAACCGCCTGAATTCCGCAATCCTTTTTTGGTGCAGCTGTCCCTGGCTGTCACCGCCGCACCCGGACGCGTGCGGGCGATGCTGGAGCGATACCGGGAGGAACTGGCGATGCGCCAGGCGATGGAACACGAGCGCCACCGGCGCCGCAGCCTTGCCGGCGCGTCATGGCTGGATCGCCAGCTTTACAAAAACCTGGACCGTTTTTACCAGGCGGAGCTGGACTGGGCCAGGCAGGCCCTGACCGAATGGCAGCAGAGAACGGAGTCGAACCCATGAACATTGAAGCGATTCAGACCTTGCGACGCGAGACGGGTGCCGGTCTGGCCGATTGCCGGGCGGCCCTGGCGGAACACGACGGCGATATGGCTAAGGCCATTTCGAGCCTGCTGCAGAAGGGCGCCCGGACGGCTGAGCGGAAAGCCGAGCGGACAGCCGCTGACGGCCTCGCGCTGGCCAGGATGTACGGCCGGCGCGCCGTGCTGCTCGAAGTGAACACGCAGACCGATTTTGTGGTCCAAAACGCGCTTTTCAGGACCCAGGTCGAAACCATCGCCGAGGCGATCGCCCTGCATCTGCCGGACGACGTGGCTGCGCTCCAGCGTATCCGCTTGCCGCAGCATGGGATGACGGTGGGCGAGCTGGTGCAAAAGATGGTCATCACCTACGGCGAGAACATCGTGATCCGGCGTTTTGCCACGCTGTCCGGATCCATGCCCTATGCCTACATGCACCAGGACGGGAAGATCGGGGTCATCCTGAGTTTGACCGGACCGGACAGCATCGGACCGGCCCAGTGGGAGAGCGTCGCCAGGGAACTGGCCATGCAGATCGCGGCCATGAAACCGCTGTTTGTTTCCCGCGATGACCTCGGAGCCAAAGCCCTGCAGGATGTTGCCCGCCAGATCGAAGCGGATATCGCCGCCGATGAAAGCCTGGGACAAAAGCCTGCCGAGATCCGGACGCGCGCGGCGACCGGCCGCCTGGAGAAGTATTTTCGGGCAAACGCCCTGTTGGAGCAAAGCTGGATCCGGGACGACGCCAAATCGGTCCGCCAGATGCTGGCGGCGATGAACGCACCCGGCGAATCGTCTATCCGTCCGGACCGGTTTTACCGTTACGAACGCGGGGAAGGGATTGAATCGGAAGCGGTGTTCTGTCCGCTGTTTGGCACCATCCGGCGGCAATAACCGGCCCGATTGTGGTTTTCTCCGACGGATAGAACCCACGCATCAGGCCCATCGGTCTGATCCGCAACCTTCATCGGGCGGCATACCAGGCGTTTCAGCCAGGCAGTTTTGACTGCCTGGCTGATCTCGTCCCAACAGATGATAAAACAAAACGATATCCTCGAAACGGCCGTCTTTCATCCGGAAACCGCCCGGAATCGTGCCCAGGCGGACAAACCCCAGCTTATCGTACAGGTGCATGGCCGGGCCGTTAGTCGCGACCACCGCGTTGAACTGCATGATGCGAAACCCCAGTTCTCTGGCCATGGCCAGGGAATGCCGCACCAGCTGTTCGCCGATCTTGAGTCCCCGGTCGGCGGAGCGGACGGCATAGCTGGCGTTGGCGATGTGGCCGCAGCGGCCGATGTTGTTTGGGTGCAGGATGTACAATCCGACGGCAACGCCGTCCGTTTCGGCAACGGCGGTCAGGCTCTGGCTGGCAAAAAATGCTGCCCCGCCCCGGCGGTCAAGCCGTTCGGTCTGGGGAAACGCAATTCCCTCAGCGACGACTTCGTTCCAGATAGCGAGCATGGTGTCAAGGTCCTGCTCCTGGTAGGCCCGAATCGAAACGTTCATGGTCTGACCTCGCTTCATGATCTGTGGTTTTCCTCATGGGTATCTTAGCGCATCCGGTCCGGTGAGCCAAGCCCCGGGTCCAATTGCCGACGCATGCCGGCTGTGCTAAGCTGTTGGTGTTCTTGCATGGCAGAGGGGAGGTCCTCGGATGGTGCCTGACCTGACCGCATCCAATCGTGTTTCGGATCCTGTGATCGCCTGGCTGCTTGAGCCAAACGACCCCGCTGTCCGTTACGCGGTTTTGACCGATTTGCTGCATATGCCTCACGATGCTCCGGATGTCATCGCCGCCCGTTCGGCCCTGATGCGCGCGGGCCCTGTGGCCGAACTGCTCGCGCTGCAGAATCCAGACGGATCCTGGGGCGATCCGCGCCGCTTCTATACGGCCAAGTACACCGGGACTGTCTGGTCGTTGCTGATCCTGGCCGAGCTGGCTGCCGATCCAGCTCATCCGGCGGTGCGCCGGGCTGCTGAATTCATCCTCGCGCACAGCCGGCACCCGGAATGCGGCGGCTTCTCGATGACAAGCAGCAGCAAAGCCGGAACCGGCCTGGACAGCGGCACCATCCCGTGCCTGACCGGCAACATGGTTTACAGCCTGATCCGGCTGGGTTTCCTCGAGGATACACGCATCTGGCAGGCCATCGACTGGATCGTGCGTCTGCAGCGGGCAGACGACGGGCGCGAGGCGCCCCCGGACGACCCGGATTACAGCCGTTTCCCGATGTGCTGGGGCCGGCACAGCTGCCATATGGGTGTGGCCAAAGCCCTCAAGGCGATGGCCGCCATTCCCGAAGCGCGGCGCACGCCGGCGGTACGCGCCAAGCTTACCCAGCTGACGGAATATTTCCTGATCCACCACCTCTTCAAGAAGAGCCATAACCTGGCCGAAATCGCCAAACCAGGCTGGCAAAAACCCGGCTTTCCCCTGATGTACCAGACCGACAACCTCGAACTGCTGGGCCTTTTTGCGCAACTCGGCCTGTGGGACGAGCGATTGCGGGAGGCCATGGACCTTCTGCTGGCCAGGCGGCTTCCGGACGGGCGCTGGAAGCTGGAGAACACGTTCAATGGTAAAATGAATCTGTCCATCGAACAGAAAGGCGAACCGTCCAAGTGGATCACGCTCAAGGCGCTGCTCGTCCTGAACAGGTTCGGGGTGCTCTGGCAACAGGCAGAACAAGAAGGAGACGCTGAGGAGCATGGATCACGTGAAAGCCGTTTGTGACAAGACCATCCTCGAACAGGCCGGCGACGACGGCTGGCGCTATCGCATCCCCGGCCTGGTCGTCACGGCGGCCGGAACCTTGCTGGCTTACTATGAGATCCGCCGTGACGCCGATGACTGGAACGCCTGCGGCATCGGGCTGCGCCGTAGCACCGACGGCGGCGTGAGCTGGTCGCCCCGGCTCGAACTGGTCGTGCCGGGCAGCGGCCAGACGATCAACAACCCGGTGATGATCGCCACCCGCTCCGGTCCGGTCCATTTTCTCTGGGAAACCGGTTACCGACGCTTTTTTCACCAGGTCAGCCGCGATGACGGCCTGACCTGGTCGGAGCCGGTTGAACAGACATCTGTTCTGGCCGGCCTGCGGTCCTGCTACGCCTGGACAGCCTTTGGACTTGGCCCCGGCCACGGCATCGAGACCCGGGACGGCCGGCTGCTCGTACCGGTCTGGCTCTGCAACGGCGGCGGCCGGGCGCACCGGCCTTCGGTGGTCGCCACGCTGGTCAGCGCAGATGGCGGGCGGACCTGGTTCTGCGGTGAGATCTTGCCCCGGACAACCGATCAGGGTGTTATGCTGGTCAATCCCAATGAATCCGCGCTGGTCGAGCGCCAAGACGGGCGGATCCTGATCAACATGCGCCATGAGACGGCGGTGCGGCGCCGGGCGCTGGCCGTTTCGGATCAAGGCACCGGCGGATGGTCCGCGCCCTGGCTGGACGACCGCCTGCCGGACCCGGTTTGCTGTGCCGGGATGGCCGTCTGGTCCCAAAACAGGGGCGAACCGGATGTCGTGGCGTTCAGCAACTGCGCCACCGAGGGGCCGCAGCGAACCGACCTGACCATCCGGGTCAGCCGGGACGATGGCCGCAGCTGGCCACAGGGCCGGCTGCTGGAACCGGTGGCCGGCTACTCGGATCTGGCTGCCGACAGCAACGATCTCTATTGCTTTTATGAGCAAGGCCGGGCGGATCCGACCGGCATCTGCCCGCAAGCGCTGGTTCTGGCCCGCATCAACCGGGCCTGGCTGGACAACAAACCGGAATGAGGCGAATGATCATGACAAGACAAGACCTGAACGACAACTGGATGCTGCGCGAAGCGCCGCTCGACTGTACCGCGGAACAATCCGGCTGGATCAGCCGCCAGGAAACGGGTTGGTTTGAGGGCCTGACGCTGCCCTGCGACGTCCACCAGCCCCTGATCGTGGCCGGCCGGATCAAGGACCCGGTCCTGGCCGACTATAGCGACGACGCGGCCTGGGTCGAGCAGCGCTCCTGGTGGTTCCGCCGCCTGATCCGGCCCGAAACAGGCTGGACGGATTGCGACACGGTCGAACTCGTCCTGGAGTCGCTCGACGTGCACGCCGACATCTTTTTCAACGGCAGGTGGCTGGGCCACCAGGCCAGTGCGCACGTGCCTTTTCGCGCGGACGTCCGACCCTGGCTGCACGACGGTGACAACGAGCTATTGATCCGCCTGACCAGCGGACTGGAAACCGTCTGCGATGCCGATCTGGCAGAACTGGACTTTGCCGTCTCGACCGAAGCCGGAAACGGCTGCCCGGAGCGGGGTGACAAGCGCCGCGCCTGCGTGCGCAAGCCGACCTATGTTTACGGCTGGGACTGGTGCCCGCGTATCGGCACCTGCGGCATCGTCAAGCCGGCTTGGCTGGAGTACCACCGGTCGCTGGCGATCCGGGCCGTGTCGGTCGAGACACGCCAGATCCGGGCCGTGGACGGCCGCTGCGAAGCCGACCTGCATATCGTCGCCGACATCGACAACCTCAACCTGCTGGCTACGGCGGACGCCGATGCCGCGGTCCATGTCAGCTGCGGCGACGACGAAGCCATCGCCGTCCAGACCGATCTGCTGCTGCGTTCCGGCCTCAACCAGATCGCGTTCGACCTGACCGTACAGGACGCCCGGATCTGGTGGCCCAACGGGATGGGCGAACAGCCGCTCTACACCGTGGCGGTCAACCTGAGCCACGAGGGGCGGACCGTCGCGTTCCCGCCTTTTGCCGTCGGCTTGCGCCTGATCCGCCTGGACACGAGCCGCCAGGACGATCAGCGCCGCCGTTTTCGCCTGGTCGTCAACGGGGTGCCCATGTTCTGCAAAGGGGCGGACTGGATTCCGGCCGATTCGATCTACGCCCGCGTGACGCCGGAAAAATACGCCGCCCTGATCCGCCAGGCGCAGCTGGCCCATTTCAACATGCTGCGCATCTGGGGCGGCGGGCTTTACGAGCAGGATGCCTTTTACGAGGCCTGCGACCGCGCCGGCATCCTGGTCTGGCAGGACATGATGTTTAGCTGCGCGGCCTACCCGGATCACCGCGACGACTTCCGCGCCCTGGTCTGGCGCGAATTTGACCACCAGACCAAAAAACTCAGGAACCACGCCTGCCTGGCCCTGTTTTGCGGCAACAACGAAAACCACTGGATCTACGGCCGCCGTCTACGGGAGCTCCTGACCCAGGACCGACAATACGGCCTGTACACCGCCAACGCCATGTTGCCGGACATCCTTAGCAAGAACGCGCCCTGGATCCCGTACTGGAACAGCTCGCCCTACGGCGGATCCGAGCCGAACGACCCGGCCGTGGGCGACATCCACTACTGGCGCGAGGCTATGATGAACCCGGACATGCTCCGGCGCATCGACCCGCGCCAGTATGACCAGATCGACGCCGCCTTCGTCTCCGAATACGGCTACCCCGGACCGCCGGTCCGGCGCAGCGTCGAGCGCTATTTCGACGGCCATCCGGTCGAACGAGGCGGCAAGATCTGGCAAAAGCATACCAACACGTTCGAAAAGCTGACCGTCGAGGCCGGCATCCGGCGTCATTTCACGGACCGGCCGCTCGACCTGGACGGGTATCTCCTCTACGCCGGCCTGGTCCAGGGACTCATGCTCGGCTACTCACTGGAGGCGCTGCGCTTTAAAGCGCGCTGCGGCGGCGCCCTGTTCTGGATGTACAATGACTGCTGGGGCGAAATCGGCTGGACGATCGTCGACAGCTTCGTCCGCCGCAAAATCGCCTACCACGCGGTTCGCCGGGCCCTGATGCCGGTGCGATTGATCCTGCGCCGGTCGGGCGGCCAGATTGTGGTCATGGGCTGCAATGACAGCCAGAACGCGGTCACGATGAACCTCGAGACTGGCTGGATAACCTACGACGGCCAGACGCGCCGGACGACTGGGAACCCGGTCACACTGCCGGCACAATCCCGCGAGCTGCTGGTGCGTTTTGACGAAGACATGCCGGAGGCGGGCGGCCTGTACATGGCCTGGCCCGGGGAAGTGAGCGGCGAAGCGACGGTCATCCCGGCCTTCCTGCTGGACACGCCCTATCGCGAACTGGCTCTTTGCCCGCCCCGGGCAGTGATCCGGGACGAACGCGACGAAGGGCCGGACCGGCTGGTGACGGTGCAGGCCGAGACTTTTGTCGCGGCGGCCTGGCTCGATTCCGATCCGGACCTGGATCTGGACGACAACTTTTTCGCGCTGCTGCCGGGCGAAAGCCGGACCGTCCGCGTATCCGGAGGGGCCGGTCAGCCGGCAATCCTGCGGATGGCCCAGGTGGATCCGCTGCCATGAACGCGCCCTTGGCCAGGCAAGATTTTTCTAACATGGGTCCAAGTCAGGCGCGATCCGCATCGCTGTTGGGCCATGGCAGCGGCGTTGCATGGATCAGCCGCAGGCCCTGCGGGTTGTGCTCATTCAACGGGAGGCAGCAGATGAAGACGCGAAAGCTGCTTAGTGACTGGAACGCCCCCTGCATCCAGGCGCTGATGCGTCAGATCGAGGGCCAGAGCAAAGCGACGCTGGCGAACTGGGCGCTTGACTTCGCCGAGCGCGAGCTGCTGGCGCTTTGGGTGCGGCGCGTCGTTCCGGAAGATCCGCGTCCGCAGCAGGCGCTGGCCTTGGCACACGACTGGCTGGCCGGCCGCATCAGGCTGGGGCCGGCCAAGGCGGCCATCCTGGCCTGCCACGCGGCCGCGCGCGAGAGGGCGGCGGACCCAACTGCCCAGGCGGCCGCCCGGGCAATCGGGCAATGTGCCGCAACGATCCACGCACCGCGGCACAGCATCGGGCTGGCGCTGTACGGCGCGCTGGCCCTGGCCTATGACGAATTCGGCGCCGCTTCGCCCTGGGCGCTGCTCGAGCGTTGTGCAGCCGGCCATTGCGCCCGCATGCTGGACGCGCTGCGCGCCGTCTCAGTCGCCGACGAACCCAATCCGGCGGCCATCCGCTGGCCCGGTTGATCTTGACGTTGCCTCATCCCCGCGCACCAGGAAGACCATCTTTTTTGGGTGAGCATGACAAGGACAGCTGTTTGTGGCAAGATGGAACGTATCATTTACTGGACGGAGGATGTTTGGATCGTGTCAGCTGAACGTGTCAGAGACTATTTTCTAAACCAGGGCATGGAAGAGCGGATCATCACCTGTTCCGACTCGATCGCAACCGTCGCGCTGGCGGCGCGCGCTCTGGGCTGTGAACCGAGCCGCATCGCCAAGACCTTGGCCTTCGACGCGGGTGACCGCGTGCTCCTGGTCGTTGCAGCCGGGGATGTCCGGGTCGACAACCGGAAATTCAAGGAGCAGTTTGCCATCAAGCCCAGGATGCTGGCACGTGACGAGACCGAAACGCGTACCGGCCATCCGGCGGGTGGCGTCTGCCCGTTTGCCGTCTCGGCCGGCGCTTCGGTCTATCTGGATGTCTCGCTGCAGCGCTTTGCGACGGTCTTTCCCGCCTGCGGCAGCTCGAGCAGCGCCATCGAACTGAGCCTGCCGGAACTCCAGCAGCATGCCCGGTCAGCTGGCTGGGTCGATGTCTGTAAACCGGGCTGACCGGATCGGGCGGCGCGGACAGGAAGGAAAAGCCCATGATCGATGTGCTGTTCGGGGACAGCCCGGCCGGCGCCTTAAAGGCGGCCAAGGGTGTGCTGGGAAACCGGCTGGGGACGATTTGCCCGCTGACGCTGGCGCTGGATATCGGCCGTCTGGACGAGCCGGTGCTTGACCGTATATCGGTGCTGCGCCGCCTTTTTCAGCATTTTCCCGATGCGGACGGTGTCGTGACCGCCCTGGCGGCGGCCAATCGCCGGTCGCTGGCGCACCTGCGCCAGTGCCAGGGCAGAAGGGAACCGGTTCGGATCTGGGTCAGCCGGAGCGATCCGGCGGAATGGTGCGGGTTCCTGTTTGTTTGCCATTTGCTTGGCGCGAGCCGTGTGCCGCTCCTGGCCGTTTTTGTGCCCGAACCGTTGCACAGCACCGGTGAAATCGTTCCGGAGCAATTTGCCAGCCTGATCCTGCTGGCGCAGCACGTGTCCTGCGAAACCATCGAAGCAGGTGCCCGGGAGTGGCAGACGCTGGTCGGGGAAAACGCGCCGCTGCGCGCCGTGGTCAACGGGCGCGTGCTGAGCGTGCCCGAAAACTTTTACGATTTTGTGCTGCGCCGCGTGATGCCCGATCGGGCGTTTCACGCAGCCCAGCTGATCGGCAGAGCTTTGCTTGCTTTGCCCGGTGTCGGCGACGGCTGGCTGTACCTGCGCATGCAGGTGATGGTCGCAGCCGGTGAGCTGGAACAGCTGGCGCCCGCCGAACCTGACCACCCGTACAGCGGCCGCTACCGCGCTGCGGTCACCTAGATTTTTTCACAACGAGAGCGTCTGGACCGGCCCCAGCGCGACAGGACCGCCGACTGACAGCGTCACGATGCTGCCGTTCCGGCGCCGGACCTGGGCCGAAATGGTGCCGCCCGGCTGGCAGATGTCGTAGGTGCACAGGTCGTCCGGCCGCGACCGGCTCAGCCAGGCGGCAACCGCGGCACTGCCTGAAGCGCAGCTGCGCTCAAAGACGAGCGTGTCGGTGGCGCGCACATAGACCGCCGGCTGCATCTTCCGCAGCAGCACATCCAGGTAAAGGGCGCCGGCGGCAGGTGTTTGGAACTGGCGGCACAACCAGCTCGTGATGCGTTTGGCTGGCAGCATGTCCGGCACGCAGCCGGGCAGCAGGGCGTGCGCGATGCCGGGAAAACAGACGACGACCGCCTGTGGGCAGTCCGCTGTTGCAGGACTGGAAAAAGTCTCCTCGATCCGCTCGGGCAGCGGCATTTCAGCCCAGGCCGTCCCATGCGCCAGTTCGGTTATGACCTGGTGGAGGCCGCTGCAGCCGCTGATTTCAAGATGAAAAGACGTTTCAGCGTCCAGGCCGGCCTGCCGGGCGAACCAGGCGCCGGCACTGCGCAGGGCGTTGCCGCAGAATTCGCCGCCCATCATGGCCAGGCGCAGGACGCCGCCCTCGCTCGGTGGCAGGATGAACCCAACTTGTTCCGCGGCCAGATCCGGAATGGCCAGCAGCTGGCGGGCAACGGCCGCACGGTCCGCCTCCGCGACCGGATCGAGCACCAGCAGTGTGATGTTGCCGGCCGGGTCGGCGCGGACCACGCGCAGCGTCATGGCGCGGACGGGGAGTAGCGCTCTAAAAATCGCCGGGTGCGCTCCTCCTGAGGCCGGCCGAACACCTCGTCCGGCGTTCCCTGCTCGACCACGAGGCCCTCGTCCATGAAGTAGACCTTGTCGGCGACGTGCTGGGCAAACTGCATTTCATGGGTCACGATGACCATTGTCATGTGTTCATCGGTCAGACTGCGGATCACCTTGAGCACTTCACCGGTCAGTTCCGGATCCAGTGCCGAGGTCGGTTCGTCGAAAAAGAGGACCTCAGGCTTCATGGCCAGGGCGCGCACGATCGAGACCCGCTGCTGCTGGCCGCCGGAAAGCTGGTACGGGTAGCTGTCCGCCTTGTCCTCCAGCCCCATTTTGGCGAGCAGGGCCTGCGCTTGTGCATAGGCCTCTTCTTTACCGCGCTTATGCACATGGATCAGGGGATCGGTGACGTTCTTAATCACGGAATAATGGGGAAAGAGGTTGAAGTTCTGGAAGACGAGTCCGAAATAGCGGCGGATGCGTTTCAGATCGGCAGGCGGGCTGTACTGGGCCTGGCCATCCGGCCCGGTCCGGACGACGTAGTCACCCAGGTAGTTGATCTCGCCGGAATCGACCGTTTCCAGCAGGGTGGCACAGCGCAGCAAGGTCGATTTACCGGAACCGGAAGGCCCGATGACCGCGACGACCTCACCTTTGCCGACGGTGACGGTGATGCCGCGCAGCACCGCCAGGCTGCCGAAACTTTTACGGATGTTGCATAGTTCCAATACGTTCATCTGACACCTCGGACGCGTCCTAAGCTTTACCTGAAGTAACTCAGGCTCTTCTCGGCCCGTTCCATCACATAGGCCATGATCAGGTTAAACAGATAGTAGAAGATGCCGGCCACGACGAAGGGCACCAGGGTCGACTGGGAAGAGGAGATCTTGCGGGCCATGGTAAACATCTCGGAGTAGGAGATGGCGAAGGCCAGCGAGGTGTCCTTGACCAGCGTGATCACCTCGTTGGTGATGGAGGGCAGGATGCGCTTGATCACTTGCGGCAGGATGATTTTGAAAAAAGTCTGCGGGCGGGAATAGCCGAGTACGGCGGCGGCCTCGTATTGGCCGACCGGCATCGACTCGATGCCGGAACGGTAGATTTCCGCGAAATAGGCGGCGTAGTTGAGCACGAAGCCGATGACCACGGCGGTAAACCGGTAGTTTTGCCCGATCGGGATCTTGAAAAGGTAATACGGCCCAAAATAAACGACCATCAGCTGCAGCATCAGGGGCGTGCCGCGCATCAGGGAGATGTACAGCTTGACGAGTATCTGCAGCGGCCGGATCCCCGCCAGGCTTTGCTTGAAGCGCCCGTTGCCCGTAAGGGTGAGCCTTTTCAGGGGCGCCCATTTGGACATGCGGCCAAAGGCCACGAGCAGGCCCAGCGGCAGGGAGCCCAGTAGCGTCAGGGCGAAGATCGCGATGGATTTCAGCAGGCCGATGGCCAGCTGGATGATGATCGTTTCCAGGCTCATCCGGACACCTCTTGCTTAACAATCAAAGGGCGGGCCAAAGCCCGCCCTTTGCAGCGGTCCGCAGGTTGGCAATCAGTCAAATGCCTTGGGGTAGACCAGGCTTTCTACGACCAGGCCCATCCCGGTGTAGTTGGCGGCGATCGCATCCATGGTGCCGTCTGCCGCCATTTCCAGCAGGGCGCCCTGGACGGCGTACATCGTCTCGGTGTCGCCCTTCAAAAAGCCGATGCCGTACTGCTCGGACGCGATTACTTCGTCGAGGATGTCGTAGCTGCCGGACTTGCTGGCCATGTAGTAGTTGGCCACACCGACATCAACCGCGATGGCGTCGACCGCTCCGGCGTCAAGCTCCATGTAGGCGCTGTTGTAGTCGGCGGTTTCCAGCAGTTTGGCGAATGTCGCGGTCAGGTCCTTGCTGTCGCCTTCCAGGGCGGTCAGGGCCGACGATCCGGCCTGGGTGATGACGGTCTTGCCGGTCAGGTCGGCGAGCGTCTTGATGCCGCTGTCGGCGCGCACGACCATGACGATCGAGTTGTCGTAATAGCCGACGGTCCAGGTGTAGTCATCCTCACGCCCGTTGATCGTGAAGCCGTTCCAGATGCAGTTGATGTTGGCGGATTGCAGCTCGGCGTCCTTGGAGTCCCAGGCGATGGCGACTTTTTCCATTTTCCAGCCCAGCCGTTCGCAGGCTTCTTCGGCCAGTGCCAGGTCAAATCCGTCGTATGCGCCGGCGTCGTCGATGTAGCCGAAAGGCGGGTATTCGGCGTCAAAGCCGACTTTGAGCGTGAACTGCTCGGTTGGCTCACCTTTGTTGTCCGCGGCACAGGAGACCAGGGACAAGACCATCAGGGTGATCAGGATTATAACGAGTCCTCTTTTCATGCTGTCGTGTTCCTCCGTGTTTCTAACGCGCTTTCGTTTGCTAGCACGCTAACGAAATAATGCCACGCGACACGCTGGCTGTCAACCGGCGTTCCATGCCTGGCAGGGAAGGCCAGGTAATCGTGTTACTGGAATTTGGCCTCTCCGGGTTGGTAGACTTGCACCGCACTGTCCACAATCCGCGTGATCTGGATGGCGTCGTCGGGACCCAAGGTGAAGTCGACGTTTACGGTGAAATAATCACCGCCGACGCGCGAGCGCGGCCAGGCGGCTCCCAGCAGTTCGCGATAGGGCAGGGGAGCTGCGCCCGCTTCGATGGCGGTGTAGCTGCCGTTGCCCAGCTTGTCCGAGCCGAAGGCGATGGTCGTCGCGACCAGGAGCAGCCGGGCATGCGAGATATCGGCCTGTTCGTTGGCCTTGCGGATCAGGCTCCCGGCGGTCGGGATCAGGATGCCGGCCAGGATGCCCAAAATCGCGATAACCACAACCAGTTCGATCAGGGTAAAGCCGTTGCGGCGGCGCGTTTGAGGTGTGTGTGTCTGCATCGTGGCACCTCCGTTGTCATAATATAACCTAAATCATGATACACCAGTCATGGGTGTCCTGCAACGTGTCCTGACCGGCACTGCGGGAACATTTTCAGCTCGGGGCGCGTCAAAACAACACGGATATCCGCATGTGCTCGAACACCAGGAGGTGCGTGAATATGTTTAAAAACCGATTGATGGCCCTGCTCAGCATCCTGTCGTCCGTCCTGCTCGTGACGGCGGCCTGTGCAGCTCCGGCAGCCCATGACCTGATGGCCCAGGTCCAGGCGGGCGAACGGCCGCTCAACCCGGAACCCCCGCCCCAGCCGTACCGCGACGCTGTCGCCGACTTTTCCCTCAAACTGCTGGCCGAGACGCTCGACAGACCGGGCAATGTCCTCATTTCTCCGGCGTCGGTCTATTTCGCGCTGGCCATGACGCTCAACGGTGCTTCCGGCGAGACGCTTGAGGCGATGCGGGCCGCCTTGTCTTCGGCCGGACTGGAAGAAGCGCAGATCAACCAGGCCAGCCGCGACTGGATCGCCCTACTGGAGGATACTGGCGACAAGACGGAACTGTTCATCGCCAATTCCATCTGGCTGCGGGAAGGCTACCCGGTCGCGCCGGCGTTCCTGCAGCGCAACGCCGATTTTTTCCGCGCATCGGCCACGGCGCTCGATTTCAGCTTGCCGACCGCACCGGACACGATCAACGACTGGGTCAGCAAGGCGACGCGCGCCAAGATCGACAAGATCGTCGAGCAGATCGAACCGGACGTGATGATGTACCTGATCAACGCCATCTATTTCAAGTCGGACTGGCAAAATCCGTTTGAGGCGGCAAAAACCTATGACGGACCCTTCCAGTCGCCCGATGGCCCTGCCGATGCCGCTTTCATGAACCGGCTCGGCCAAATGGACCTGATCGAGGGTGAGGGCGTCAAAGGCGTCTGGCTGCCCTACACCGACCCGTCCTACGCATTCTTCGCCATCCTGCCCGACTCGGAAGAAGCGGCCCGCAGCTGGGCTGCCGGCCTGGACGGTCAGACGCTGGCGGCCTGGCTGAACAGCCGCCACAGCGCACTGGTCGACTTGTCCCTGCCCAAGTTC
Organism: Clostridiaceae bacterium; assembly: GCA_012523135.1. Taxonomy (GTDB): domain Bacteria; phylum Bacillota; class Clostridia; order Saccharofermentanales; family UBA5734; genus JAAYBY01. The sequence goes on along the minus strand of JAAYJD010000295.1, from coordinate 33,134 downwards.
GAGCTCGATTACGAGATTAGCCTGGTCGACGCGCTCAGCCAACTGGGCATGGCGGTGGCCTTTACGGGGGGCGCGGACTTTTCCCGCATGCGCAGCGACGGCAGCACGGACCTGATGATCAGCGAAGTCAAGCACAAGACCTATTTCCGGGTAGATGAAAAAGGGTCCGAAGCAGCGGCTGTGACCTCGGTTGAGATGCAGCTGACTAGCCTGCCGGTTTACGACAAAATCCTGCGATTCGACCGGCCGTTCCTGTTCGGCATCGCCGATGCGCGCAGCGGGCTGCCGGTGTTTATCGGCTTGATGGAGAAACCGGAAGCTTAATGCGATCGTGACTGATATCCTGCTTGGATCTGGCCCCGGGACGCGATGCAGCAGCTTCGGCCCGGGGCTCTTTCTATTGCCTGCACCGTTTGATGAGCTGACGAAATTCGCGCCGCAGGCCTTCCCAGAAGACCCGGGCCTGCCAGCGCCTGGGAAAAAACTGCATCCGGCCGCGCCGATGCGCCTGGATCAGCATGCGGATTTCCTCGGGCTGGACCTGGCCGTTGCTGTGCATCATGTAGCGGCCCGTTCCCGGTGCGGCGCTGTAGAAGCGGTAGAGCGCGCCGTACGCGTCGCCGATCCCGAGGAGATGGCCGAATTCGTGTGCCGCCACGTCCCGGACGAGCCTGGCCTGTTCGTAAGGCGGCATGACAATGGCCCCCGGGTTACGCGGCGTCCAGTTGAGTCCCATGCTTTCCAGCTGACCGGTACGCAAGATGCCCCAGATACGGCGGTAGAGCGGACTGATCACATGGGCCGGCATCACGAGCAGCCGGTGCACCCGCACCGCGGCCGCTTTGCGGACGGTGTCCGGCTGAAAACGGACCGCCACGGTCACCGGCTCCGGCATGCCTGCCGTGCCAAGATCGTAGGTTCCGTTCCAGGCCTGCTCGATGCCCGCCAGGATCAGTCCGGCATAAGTTTGCTCCGGACTGTCCGCCGGGCCGCTGGCCAGGGCGCGCCGGTTGAAGCGCAGGCAGCAATCCACCATCAGGGTCGTGCCGACCCAGGACAGCTGGATCGGGGTGCGGTTAGGCCGGCGATAGACGAAATTCGTGGGAATGGCTTGCATACGGGTCCTTTCAGCGCTTGCTCCGGGTGAAACGTGAACGGCACGTTTTATTCAGGAACCAAATCCGGTATAATAATACCATATCACCTGATCAACAGGATGATGCCGGAACAAGAGACAAACCGAAACTGAAGAGGACGAGGTAGTCAGCGATGAAAAACATACCCCTGTACGATGTCAGAACAATTCGGGATTTGCGCGATATGCTCAGGCAAAGTGTCAAGCATTACGGCGATACGACAGCTTTTCTGATCAAGGATCCGCATGTGCTGAAGCGCGACGCTGCCTTGGCAGGTGCGCCGACGGACAAGAATCAGCCGTATCTGCCGGTCACCTACCGGCAATTCGGCCAGGATGTCGACACGCTGGGTACGTACCTTAGCAGTCTGCCGCTGGAATCCGCCCGGGTGGCCATCCTGGCTGAGACGCGCTACGAGTGGTATGTCACGTACATGGCGACCGTCAACGGAGTCGGCATTGTGGTCCCGTTGGACAAGGAACTGCCGACGGCGGAAATCGCCAGCCTGCTCAACCGGTCACACGCGGATATCCTGGTCTACGCTCCGAGCAAGCGGAAAGAAGTGGATGCGATCCGGGACCAGGTTCCGTCCGTGCGTTATTTTGTCTCGATGGATCCGGAAGAGGCCGGCGGCCAGGACCATTCGTTCTGGGATTGGCTGGATGAGGGCCAGACAGCGCTCCAAGGCGGCGACAAGCGGTTCCTGGAAGCTCCGATCGACCCGTCCGTACTGAGTATTTTGCTGTTCACCTCCGGAACGACTGCCAAATCCAAGGCCGTCATGCTGTCGCACAGCAACATCTGCATCAACCTGATGGCCATGTGCCAGATGGTTGACATCGTCCCGGACGATGTCTTCCTGTCCGTCCTGCCCCTGCACCACACCTACGAGTGCACCTGCGGCTTTTTGTGCCCGATCTACCGCGGCGCGACCGTGGCGGTCTGCGAAGGCCTGCGCCACATCACCCGCAACATGCAGGAATCTCAGGTCACCGTCATGCTGGCCGTTCCCCTGATGGTCGAGCTGTTCTACAAGCGCATCCTCAAATCCGCCACCGCCGATCCGAAGCTGGCCAAAAAGTTCAGAATCGGCCTGAAATTGAGCAACGGCCTGCGCAAGATCGGCGTCGACAAGCGCAAGACGCTTTTCAAGCGGATCCACGATACCTTCGGTGGCCACCTGCGCCTCCTGATTGCCGGCGGAGCCGCCATCGACCCAGCCGTGCTCAAGGGGATGCGCGACCTGGGGATCTTCAGCATCCAGGGCTATGGCCTGACAGAATGCGCGCCGATCCTGGCCCTGAACCGGGACGTCTGGTACAACGACCGGGCTGCCGGCCTGGCCTTGCCGGGCGTCGAGATCCGGGTCGTCGACAAGGACGAGAACGGCATCGGCGAGATCATCGGCAAGGGGCCGAATGTCATGCTCGGCTACTACGAGAACGATGAGGCGACGCAGGAGGTCATGGATGCGGACGGGTTCTTCCACACGGGCGACCTGGGGTACTTGGACAAGGATGGTTTCGTGATCATCACCGGACGCAAGAAAAATGTCATTGTAACCAAGAACGGCAAGAACATCTTCCCCGAGGAAATCGAATTTTTGCTCAGCCAGAGCGATTATATCCAGGAAAGCCTGGTGTCGGGTGCAGAGGACGAAGAAGGCGAAACATATGTCAAGGCCGAGATCTTCCCGAACGAAGAGAAGATCAAGGAAACGCTCGGCGATGTGCCGCTGGCCGGCGACGCCGTCCGCCAGCTGATCGGGGAAGAGGTGCGTAAAGTCAACCACACCCTGACCACATACAAGTACATTCGCCAGTTCACTCTACGCGACACGGAATTCGAGAAGACAACATCGAAGAAGATCAAGCGTGCCTACTGAGTTTTATGTGATTTTATTACAGTTCCATCCGTCCAGTCCTGTTATGCTGAAAGCGCATGATGCAGCGGGGATCTCCGGTCGCCAGACCCGGATCCCCGCTCAACATATCAGGAGGTTGTTATGATCCAGAAAAAAGCGTTTCCTATCCTCGTGGCGGTCCTGGTCCTTTTGATCGCCGCGATCGTTTTGGTGGTCCTTTTCCAGGACGGCACGCTCAAGCTGGGAACGCGGCAGACGACCGTGGCGAACGATGCCGTCGTCCAGCTCGTTGTGACCGACGGTACAGTCCGGCATGAGCCGGTCGACGATTTCCAGGCTTTTGTCAAAGCCGCCGACAAGCCGGTTTTTGTCGATTTCTGGGCCGAGTGGTGCCCGCCGTGCCGCCTGGCCGCGCCGTTTATCGAGCAGCTGGCCCTGGAATATGACGGCCGGGCCATCATCGTCAAAGTCGATGTTGACCAGGCGAGCGATCTGGCTCGTCTTTACGGGGCGCAGAGTATCCCCCAGTTCAGCGTCTTTGTCGGCGGCGCGCTCAGCGAAAGCATCGCCGGCTACGCGGAATTCATGCAGGACGACCTGCGCCAGATGCTGGACAAGAACCTCTCCTGACCCCGTTTGCTTGCATCCCCGCCCGGCCTGTGTCAGAATAGAAATGCCTGAATACAGGCCGCCGACAGCACAGCTCTTGTCCGTTGCGGCGAGGACGCGGGAGGCACAGCAGACGCATGATGTCCATTTTCAGCTGGATCTCATTTCGGAAAAAACCGTCCGGGGAAGAAGCCCGGCCGCTGGATCTGGAGCCGGCTGACCATCTGTCCCGTTACCGGCGCCGCCTGGCCCAGCTGGGCAGCATCGCCCTGTTGCCTTTGAATGTTCTGACCCTGGCCAGTCTCATGCTGATCCTGGCGGATACCATGCAGCGGATGGGACTGCATGGTGCCGCCGTTTTGTTTGAATCCGGCCAGGTTTTGACACGCCTGATTCCGCTGGTGCTGGCGGTCAGTCTGGCCAACAGCCTGATCGTCCACGAAAAAGGCCTGGCTGTCCTGACCGCCGCGCTGTCATCCCTGACCTGGCTGACAACCGCCTCGGCTTCAGTCGGCGCGCTGTCCGGCAGCGGCGAATACGCACTGTTCAACCTTGGCTGGCTGCCCGGTTTCGCGGCTGGCTATCTGACGGTCGCGCTCTACCGGGTGACGGAGCGTCATATCCGCGCGCCGCGCCTGGCCGCCCTGGTTAATCCGCGCACGCTGGTCCTGTGGCTGCAGCCGCTCGCTGTTTTGGGCGGCTTCTTGTCTGCACTGGCCTGGCTGGCGGCCCGAACCGGACTGCTCCGGCTGGCTCAGTGGATACCCGAAGCAGGGGCGCAGGGGTTACTTGTTTACGGGATCTGCAACCGCCTGCTTCTCCCCCTTGGTCTGCATCACATTCTGGATGACGCCCTATGGCAGCACTGGGGTCAGTTCACAACCCAGAACGGGACGCTGGTTACCGGGGATATCGCCCGCTTTTTAGCCGGTGATCCGACAGCCGGCCGGTTTGGTGCCGGTTTTTATCCCCTGATGCTGCTGGTCGTGCCGGCGTTGCTGCTGGCCATTTTCCTGGCCTCCCGCCCCCGCAGCCAGGGCCAGCCTGCCCTGCTCGTACTGGCTGCGGCCGCCGCGGCCCTGCTGGGCGGTCTGACCGACGCCGCCGACTGGCTGATTCTCCTGGTCTCGCCGTTCCTCTACTTGTTCTACGCGCTGCTGGCCGGTTTGTCGCTGCTGCTGGCCTCCCAGCTGCAGATCCTGCATGGCTTTTCTTTTTCGGCCGGCCTGGCCGATTTTCTCAGCTTCTGGCCGCTGGCCACGCGCCCGGTCTGGCTGCTGGTGATCGGCGTCGTCCTGGCTGTGATCGGGTTTGCCGTGTTTATGCTGATGATGCGCTGGTTTGACTGGTCCAGCCCGTCTTCCGGTCAGGAGCAGGCCAGCCTGATCCGCCGGCCCCGTCCGGTCGAACAGGTGGAGGTCATGACGGAACCGGCAAGCGAAGAGCCCGTCCAGGAGGCAGACCCATGACGCGGCCGCATCCGCCGATTCGCCAGCTGACTCACGCCGAAACGCGCGTGCGTGTCCTGCTGGGCGCGGTCACCGCGCTTGCCCTGCTGGTCGGCCTGTTGCGTGACGAAACCCGATTGGTCCTGCAGCGGGCCATCCAGATTTGCCTGGGGTGCATCGGCATTGGCTAACCTGAAGCGGCAAAAAACCAAGCGCAACATCGTTCAGGCCCTGGCTTTCCTGCTGGGCAACGCCAACGTGTCCGGATTTGTGACCGGCACCATTTACCAGGGACCGCTCAAACGTGTTTGCCTGCCCGGTCTCAACTGCTATTCCTGTCCCGGCGCCCTGGGCGCCTGCCCGATCGGCAGCCTGCAGAATGGCCTGGCGGACCCGTTCTGGCGGATCCCGTTTTACGTGCTCGGCCTGCTCAGCCTGTTCGGCCTGCTGCTGGGCCGCTTTGTCTGCGGCTGGCTGTGCCCGTTCGGCTGGTTCCAGGAATGGCTCCACAAGATCAAGAGCCCCAAGCTGAAACTGGCCCGGTCGCATGTGCGGCTGCACCAGATCCTGCTGCAAGGCAAAATCGCCATGCTGGCCGGTCTGGTCATCCTGACGCCTTTGCTGCTGCGCTGGCTGACCGGTTACGGGATCACGGCCTTCTGCACCTATGTATGCCCTTCCGGAACCCTGATGGCCGGTATCCCGCTGCTGTTGGCCAACGAGGGTTTGCGCAGCCTGGCCGGCTGGCTGTTCAGCTGGAAGATGTCCGTCCTGCTGGCTGTCATGGTGCTGTCCGTCCTGATTTACCGTCCGTTTTGCCGTTACCTGTGTCCGCTTGGCGCGATATACGGCTTATTCAACCGGATCAGCCTTTACCGCATCACGGTCGATCCGCAGCTCTGCACCCATTGCGGCCGCTGCACCCGGCAATGCCCGATGCAGGTGCCGATCCCCTACGACGGCAACGGACCTGAATGCATCCGCTGCGGCGAATGTGCGGCCGTCTGCCCGGAAGGTGCCATCCATATCGGGTTCGGCAGCCAGCTGAAGAAAACAAACCAGGCTTGCGGCCTGAATGAAAAACGCGAGGTGGAACAATGAGTATTGTCGTCAAGCCCTTCGGGGAAACACAAGAGGGAAAGCCAGTCAGCAGCTACACGCTGGGACATCCGGACGGGACATTCTGCACCCTGATCAGCTACGGCGGCGCCCTTCAGCGTCTGCTGATGCCCGACCGCGGCAACCAGCTGCAGGACATCGTCCTGGGCTATGATGACCTGGTTTCCTATGAAAAGCCGTCAAACCCCTACCACGGCTCCCTGGTCGGCCGCTTTGCCAACCGCATTGCGGAAGCGTCCTTCACCCTGGACGGCGTGACCTACCCATTAGCCGCCAACGACGGGCAGAACCACCTGCACGGCGGTCTGAAAGGGTTCAACCGCGCCGTTTGGCTGGCCGACCCCTTCGAGTCGGCCGAAGGGCCGTCTGTGCGCTTCTATTATCTCAGTCCGGACGGGGAGGAGGGCTATCCCGGCAACCTGGATGTCCAGGTTACCTACACGCTGACGGCCGACCATGCCCTCGTTATCCGCTACGAGGCGCTGACGGACAAGAAGACGATCGTCAACCTCACCAACCACAGCTATTTCAACCTTGCGGGCCAGGGCTCCGGCAGCATCCTGAACCATGAGCTGCAGCTGGAAGCAGACCAGTTCACCGTGATCGACTCGGCCTGCCTGCCCGACGGCCGCATCGCACCGGTCGCCGGAACCGCGCTCGATTTTCGCCAGATGCGCCGGATCGGGGACCGCATCGACAGCGACGACCCGATGGTCCGGGCCGGCCAGGGCTATGACCACAACTTTATCCTGCGCGGCCAGGCCGGCACGCTGCGCCCCTGTGCCCGCGTGCACGACCTGCGCAGCGGCCGGACCATGGCGGTTGAGACGACCATGCCTGCCGTGCAGTTTTACAGCGGCAATTTCATGAAGACGGATGCCGGCAAGGAAGGGGTCCGCTACGATTACCGCAACGGTTTCTGCCTGGAGACCCAGTACTATCCCAACGCGCCGCGCAGCCCCAGTTTTCCCAGTCCGGTTCTTGAGCCCGGGCAGCCCTACCGGCACACGACCGTATACCAGTTCGGTGTCAAACGCGATTAGGAGCTGTCAGGCCAGCGGCCTGCAAAAGACGAGGATTGACCCTGCGGGTCAATCCTCTTCTTTTGTTCGGGCGGGCTTGTTTGCTTCGTCCCCGAGCATCTCGGGCTGCCAGTCCATCGCCAGCTGGTAGATGGCCAGGATGTCCTGGTCCTGCAAAGGCAGGAAAAAGCCGCAGCTGTTGTCGGGGTTGCGCTTGACCTTGGCAGCCAGGCGGGGAAGGTCGGCCTCATTGACGCCCAGTTCGCGCAGGTTGACCGGCAAAGACAGGCGGCGGTAGAAATCCGCCAGACAGCGGATGCCTTCCCGGGCCAGCGCCATGTCCGATACCGGCTGCGGCGCGACGCCCAGTCCGCGCACGGCCAGGCGCGCGAAGCGTCCCGGGTCGTGGGGCAGGGTGTACTGCATCCAGGCTGGGTACAGCGCGGCCAGACCGGCGCCGTGCGCGACATCGTAGAGGGCGCTCAGCTCGTGCTCCAGGGCGTGGACGCTCCAGTCCTCCTGGCGGCCGTTGCCCAGCAGCCCGATGTGGGCCAGCGTCGAGGACCAGATCAGGTTGGCCTGGTCGTCCTGTGACGGGGAATCGGCCAGCAGCCGGGGCGCGGTTTCGATGACCGTGGCGATGACCGCCTCACACAGGTTGTCGGTCAGCAGGACGCCGGGCGTATTGGTGAAATAACGTTCGAAGACGTGGGACAGGATGTCGGCCGCGCCGCAGGCGGTCTGCCAGGCGGGCAGGGAAGCGGTCAGGTCGGGGTTCAGGATCGAGAAATCGGGTCGGTTGAGATCGGAGCGCAGGCCACGCTTGAGCCAGTCGGCGGTGCGTGTGATCACAGAGCTGTTCGACCCTTCGGTTCCGCTGGCCGGCAAGGTGACGATCGTGCCCAGGCCGAGCCGGCGCTCCGGTTTGGCCTGGTTGCTGTAGAAATCCCAAAAGTCGCCATCGTAGCAGGCCCCGATCGCGATGGCTTTGGCCGAGTCGACCGCGCTGCCGCCCCCGATGCCCAGGACAAAATCGACCTGTTCGCGGCGGCAGAGCTCGATGCCCGCGTAGACCCGTTCGTCGCGGGGGTTCGGCACGGCGCCGCCCAGGGTCAGGCAGGCGATACCGGCTTCGGCCAGGGAAGTCTCGACCCGCTTGAGCAGGCCGCTGCGCACGACCGAACCGCCGCCGTAGTGGATCAGGACCTTGCTGGCGGCCAAGGACCGGCACAGTGCGCCGACTTCGCTCTCCCGGCCGGGTCCGAAAACAAAGCGGGTGGGGCTGTAGTATTCAAAGCTGTTCATGGGCATCTTCCTCCTCGATCAGGTGCGGTAGCTGTCTTTCAAGGATACGGACCGGTTGAAGATCAGGCGATCCGGCCGGCTGTCCTTGTCCAGGCAAAAATAGCCCAGGCGCAAAAACTGGAACGCGGCGGGCACCTGCATGCCGGCGACGGCCGCCTCGATCTTGCAGCCCTGCAGCGTGACCAGCGAGTCGGGGCTCAGGTGGTCGAGAAAATTGCGCTCCGCCGCGTCGGGGTCGGCGACATTGAAGAGGTTGTCGTACAGCCGGACTTCCGCTTCCACGGCCGTTTGGGCGTCCACCCAGTGGATGGTGCCCTTGATCCGGCGGCCGTCGGGCGCGTTGCCGCCCCGCGATTCGGGATCGTATTCGGCGGTAACCTCGAGCAGATTGCCGTTTGCGTCGCGGCGGCAGCCGGTGCAGCGCACGATATAGGCCGTCTTGAGCCGGACTTCGTTGCCCGGGAACAGGCGGAAGTACTTTTTGGCCGGCTCCTCCATGAAATCGTCCGCATCGATCCAGAGGGTGCGCGAAAAGGTCACCTCGCGCGTGCCGTCTTGCGGCTGTTCCGGGTTGTTCTCCACGGCGAAAGTCTCGCTTTTGCCTTCCGGGTAGTTGGTGATCACCAGCTTGACCGGATGGAGCACGCCCATGATGCGGCGGGCGTTCTGGTTGAGGTCTTCGCGCAGGCAATGCTCCAGGAAGGCGAAATCGACGGTGCTGTTGACCTTGGAGACGCCGATCCGCTCGATGAACGACCGGATCGAGGCCGGTGTGTAGCCGCGCCGGCGCAGACCGCACAGTGTCGGCATGCGCGGGTCGTCCCAGCCGGAAACCCGGCCGGTTTCGACCAGCAGGCGCAGCTTGCGCTTGCTCATGACGGTGTAGTTGATGCCCAGCCGGGCAAACTCGATCTGGCGCGGACGCGACGGCAGACCGTCCAGGTTGTCGATCACCCAGTCGTAGAGCGGGCGGTGGTCCTCGAACTCCAGCGAACAGAGCGAGTGGGTGATGCCCTCGAGCGCGTCCTCGATCGGGTGGGCGTAGTCGTACATCGGGTAGATGCACCACTGGTCGCCGGTGCGATGGTGGCGGGCACGCAGGATCCGGTAGAGCACGGGGTCGCGCATGTTGAAGTTCCCCGAGGCCAGGTCGATTCTGGCCCGGAGCGTCAGCGCGCCGTCCGGGAACTCGCCGGCCTTCATGCGCGCGAACAAGTCGAGGCTCTCAGCGGCCGGGCGGTCGCGCCAGGGGCTGGGCGTCGCCGGCGTCGGCAGGGTGCCGCGCGTTTCGCGCATCTGTTCGGCGGTCAGGGCGCAGACATAGGCCAGGCCCTTGCGGATCAGCTGGCAGGCCAGTTCGTACATCTCGGGAAAATAATCGGACGCGTAATAGAAGCGGTCGCCCCAGTCGTAGCCGAGCCAGCGGATGTCCTCGCGGATCGAGTCGACGTATTCGACATCTTCCTTGCTCGGGTTGGTGTCGTCCATGCGCAGGTTGCAGAGCCCGCTGAACCGCTCAGCTGTGCCGAAATCGATGACGATGGCTTTGGCGTGCCCGATGTGCAAATACCCGTTGGGCTCGGGCGGGAAGCGCGTGTGCACCTGCTTGCCGGCCGTGCGGCCGCCCTCGCGCAGGTCTTCCTTGATGATTTCGTCGATGAAATGGGTGGTCTCGATCCGGTCCGGATCAAAGGGGGTTGTGCTGTCCATGTTCAGGCATCTCCTTTTTCCGCGCTGGCTCCAGCCAGCCGCTCAAGCGCGATGTTGAGCCGGGCCAGCGATTCGTCCCGGCCGAGAATGACGGCGATCTCGATCGCACCGCCGGGTGTGACGGCTTGTCCGGACAGGGCGATACGCAGCGGCCACATCACCTGGCCCGTCTTCAGTTCCTGGCCGGCGGCCAGTGCCATGACCCGGTCATGCACGGCCTGGCGCGTCCAGGGTGCAAGGCCAGCCAACGCGTCGTAAAGCAGCGGCAGGATGCGGGCGGCGCTCTCCGGGCTGGCCTTGTTCTTCTTGTTGCTGAACAAGTCCAGTTCGTATGGCTGGCGCGCGGTCAGGAAACGCACCATCTCCGGGATTTCCGCCAGGCGGCTGATGCGCGGCTGCAGCAGTTCGGCCAGCAGGGCCGGTTCGGGCACCGGTTCGCCGAACACCTGGGTCAGCGCCGGATGAATCCATGCCTGGAAGCGCCCGGCCGGCATGGCCCGGATGTATTCGCCGTTAAACCAGGCCAGCTTGTCATAGTCGAAGACGGAGGGCGACTTGCTGATTCCGTCGACCGAAAAGATTGCGCTGAGCTCGTCGAGCGAGAAGAGCTCGCGGTTGTCCTTGGGGCACCAGCCGAGCAGGGCGATCGTGTTGACGATCGCCTCGGGCAGGTAACCTTCCTGGACCAGCGCCTCGAAGCTGGTCGCGCCGTGGCGCTTGGACAGCTTGCGCCCGTCCTTGCCGATGATCAGGGGCAGATGGACATAGGTCGGAACCTGCCAGCCGAACGCATCGTAGAGCAGGTTGTATTTGGGTGTCGAGGACAAGTACTCCGAGCCGCGCACCACGTGGGTGATCGCCATCAGGTGGTCGTCGACCACGTTGGCAAAATTGTAGGTGGGGAAGCCGTCGGACTTGAGCAGCACCTGGTCCTCGAGCTCGCGGTTGTCGACCGTGATGGCGCCGTAGACGGCGTCCTGAAACGTCTTCGATCCGCTCAGCGGCATTTTCTGCCGGATGACACAGGCGGTGCCGGCGTCGAGCAGGCGCTGCACCTCGCCGGAGGGCAGATCGCGGCAGTGGCGGTCGTAGCCGACGACTTCGCCCGGCGCAGTGGCTTTTAGCTGTTCGAGCCGCTCCCGGGTGCAGAAGCAGTAGTAGGCCTTGCCTTCGCGCACCAGCTGTTCGGCGTAGGGGCGATAGAGGCGGCGCCGCTCGCTCTGGACATAAGGTCCGTATTGGCCGCCGATATCCGGTCCCTCGTCGTGGCGCAGGCCGACCGCGCGCAGCGTCTTGTAGATGGCGTCGACCGCCCCGTCCACCAACCGCTCCTGGTCGGTGTCCTCAATGCGCAGGATAAAGCGGCCGCCCAGGGAGCGGGCGATCAGGTACTCGTAAAGGGCGGTGCGCAAGTTGCCGATATGCATCATGCCGGTCGGGCTGGGCGCATACCGGGTGCGGACCACAGTCGTATCCATAGGGTGACCTCCTGGTCGTGTTCATGATTTTGTTTTGAACTGTTCACCTGTTTTGTTGCCACATATGATACCATAGAGTGATTGAGATTGACAGAAGGCGGCGGCCTGCCGGCCTTTTAGCAGAAGGTGATGATACCGGCCATGTTTGGCTATGTGTGCCCCTACAAACCCGAACTCCTGATCCGGGAGTACGCCCGCTACCGGGCGGTCTATTGCGGCCTGTGCCGGCAGATCCGCCTTGACTACGGGCAGCTGCCGCGCCTGGCTGTCTCGTATGACCTGACCTTCCTGGCGCTGTTCCTGCTGGCCTTGACCGACAGCCAGCCGTCCGAGCAGATGGCCGGCTGCGTCCTGGATCCGCTGCGTAAAAAGCCCATGCTCGCGGGAGGGCCGGTCCTCGAGGCCTGTGCGGCCCTGGCGGTCCAGCTGGCCTGGCACAAGGCCGGCGACCAGATCCGGGACGGCCATCCGCTGGGCGGACGGTTGGCCCGGCTGGCTTTCTGGCGCGCCTGGCGTCGCGCGAGCCGGCGCTGGCCGGACGTGGAGACGATCATCCGGGAGCGCCTCGCCGAGCTCCACCAATTGGAAAACGGCCCGCCTGACCTGGCGGCGGCGGACATCTTCGGCCGCATGCTCGAGGCGCTGGCCCGACAGGCAGCCAAGCCCCTGGCGCTGCCCGCGGCCATCCACGCTGCCGTCGGCTGCCTGGCGCGGGACCTGGGCCGCTGGGTGTACCTGATCGACGCGATTGACGACTGGCAGGACGACTGCAATAATAAGACATGGAATCCGTTTGGCCGGACCGACCTGGCTGCGGCCCGCCTGCGGGCGGAACCCGCGCTGACCGGGCTGGAGGAATCGATGGACCGCACGGCGGCCCTGATGCCTTATGTCCGCGACAGCGGCCTGCTGGCCAACCTGTTTACCTTGGGTTTGCCGGAAATCCGCCGCCAGGTTCTGGCCGGACAACATCCAGGCAGACGGCACAAGTCCCCGAAAGGAATCGAGCATGGCAAAATCACCTTATGACGTGCTTGGCGTCAGGCCAGGCGCGACGGCTGATGAAATCAAGCAATCTTACCGGAAACTGGTCAAGAAGTACCATCCGGACAACTATAAGAACCATCCGCTGGAGGATCTGGCCAAGGAAAAGATGCAGGAGGTCAACGAGGCCTACGACCAGCTGACGAATACCAACCGGCAGCAGTCAGCCTGGCAGAACCGGGACAGCGGCCCGGGCGCCCCCAACACGACGCAACAGCAACAGCAGCAGTGGCAAACCTGGCAACAGCGGCAATGGCAGCAACAGCAGCAACAGCAGCGCCAGGGACCCTACTACCGTGAAGGCGGCCTGTGCGGCACGGATTTGTGCAACACCCTGGGCTGTTTGTGCTGCACCGACTCCTGCTGCGAATGCATGGGCGGTGATCTGTGTGGCTGCTGCTGAACCGGCCAGTCAGCGCAGACAGACCCGACGAATCGCGCTGGGCGGCATAACGGCCGCCCTTGTTCTGCTGGCTTTGACGGCGTCCGCCTGGTCGCCGACCGCCGATCTGGCGTTCATGACACTGGCGTCCCTGAGCCTTGCCGTCGCGACGATCGAAACCGGTCAGCGCGGCGCCTGGCTGGTCTATGCCGCCACCGCCCTGATCGGCCTGGCCTGGCCTGGCCTGGCATTCAGTTGGCCCTTCCTGGTCTTTTTCGGTCCGTATCCGCTGATCCGCGCCCAGATCGATCCGCGCCTGGCCGCGCTGCCGGCCCGACTGGTTCGTGTTCTGGCCGGCGGTGTGCTGGCACTGGCCGGGATCTTGCTGTTCGCCGGCCGGCAAGCCCTGGCTGTTGTGCAGGAACACGGTGCCTGGCTTTGGTTTGTCCTGCCTCTGGCCGGGCTGGCAGCAATCGCCCTCTACGACCTGGCGCTGGGTCTGCTGATCCGGTTCTACATGCAGCGGCTGAAGCGTTGAGCCCGCTCAGATGCGGCGCGCCCGCCGCTCCAGCCGGATCAGGCGCAGCAGCCGGATCAGGCGCGACAGTCGCTCGAAGACGTGGATCGCCATAACCAGAACCAGCAGAGAGCCGCAGGCCATGATGACATAGAACAGGTTCGGGTTGTTCTGCAAGCTGGCCAGCAACTGGTTGAGTACCGTGATGCTGGACAGGATCTGGCGATCTGGCCCGACGTCCACGGCGATGACCGTCCCGTCCTTGAGCTGGAAAACAACCTGCCCGATGGTCATCGTCGACTCGATCGGCCGGTGGTGCGGGCCGTACGAGCGATACTGGACTTCCTGCATCAGGAACGCGTCGTCGATAGGACGGATGTAAAGCACGGTCCTGCGGAAAACCAGGCCGAAAGGCTCGCCGTCGACCGTTTCTTCGCGGTAGCCGGAAAACACCTCGCCCGCCGTCACCAGCGCCTCCTGAACATAATTGTTCGCGATCGCTGCGGTCAGGGCCAGCAGGTCGGTGCTGCGTTTGCCGGGATTGCCGTTCGCCGTGACCATGATCACGCTGAAGTCGTTGATCCGGCCGATGGCCACGCTGTAGCCGCGTTCGCGCCGTTCGCTGTAGAACGCGCCGGTGATGCGGTTTTCCGACATCCGCCAGACGGACTGCAGCCGGTTGCGCATCGGCACGAGCGTTTTGCCGTCGAGCAGCAGGTATTCGCTGTCCTTGCGGACAATGTCGGCAAATTTTTGGTTGTTCATCGCGAAGGCGGTCAGCCGGGCCAAATCGCTGACCGTCGAATACTGACGCGGAAGCGGATCGACCGCGATGTTGTCCGACTGGTCGGAGCGATCGCCCGGATCGATCGGGCCGTCTTCGTAGACCAGGTTGCCGGTGCTGTTGACGAAGACGGTCCCGGACAACTCCAGGCTGGCCGCCTTGCTGTTCATCAGGTCGACAAAGTTGGCTTCGACGCCGCTGATCTGCTCGGCGATGGCCAGGGCGGCGGCGTTTGAATCGTAAAAGACCAGGCGCAGGAGCAGGTATTCGAGCGGGTATTTGTCACCGGTCTTCAGTTCCAGACCGTCCCCGGTCGCTTCCCGCTTGGCTTCCTGGGCCGCCACGCTGCTGATCGTGACCTGCGTGTCCAGTGGCAGACGCTCGCAGGCCAGCAGCGCGGTCATCATTTTGGAAGCGGCCGGTATCGCCAGGCGGCCATCGGCGTTTTTGGCGTACAGCCGGCGCATCCGTGCCGTGTCCAGGACGATGGCGGACGACGCACTGACCTCCGCCTGCATCGGCGGCTGGTAAGTCACTGCGGGCAAGACCTCGGCGGCCTGAACCGACTGGGCCGTTAAAGCGAGCAGGATCAGCAAGCCAGCCAGCAACCGGCTCAGCCGGCGCGGACGGATCCGACTGCCTGTTTTTTCATCCTGCCTGCGGCGCATCCTGTGCGATCGCCTCCCCAACGCCCCGACGGGCGCATCATTCAACCATGGGGATATCATACCATATTTAGCAAGCCGCGCACCGGCCAGGCCCGCGACGGCGCCGGTTTTCCAACTGGCTTGCGCGAACAGCGGCTTGCAAGTAAAATGGAACTGATTCATGGGTCAGCCTGCGCTGACCGCCCGGATGTGCTGCCTGTTCGCAGGGGCCGGCCGGGAGAAAGGGGGAGGCCCTGGCTGTGGTCCGGCTGACTGTCAGGCAGAGCCCAATCATGCCAAACAACCGATCGACGCGCAAACTGACCGCCCTAATGCTGGCGCTGCTGTTCGCCCTGTTCCTGCCTGCCTGCCAGAGCGAGGAGCCGGAGACGCCCCAATATGCCGATTACGGCACGTTCGGCTCGAAATTCGCCCTGCGCCTGGCCCGGACCTATCCCTACCGCAGCCCGGGCTCCGCCCAGGAAAAGGCCGCCGGGGATTTGATTGTCACAGCTCTTGAAGACATGGGCTACACGCCGGTCGTCACCCGTTTCAGCTACAGCGGTCTAGACGGGACTTATCGCACGTCGCGCAACATCAGCATCACCATCCCGGGCACGGGTTTTGTGCGGAGCCGGGCAGACGGCTCCCAGGAGACGTTTCGCCGCCAGGTGATTGTCGGCGCGCACTATGACACGTTTGTCTCGCTGCAGGATGTCGAGGCGTACCGCCAGACCACTGAACCGGCGGCGACACCGACACCGGTTCCGACACGAGCGCCCGACGACAGCGGGGAAACGACGGCGACCACGACCACCGCAGCCAGCGTGCCCGAACCGACCTTGTTGGATTACGACGGCATCCACGACAACGCCTCCGGTATCGGGGCCCTGCTCATCCTGGCCCGCGAAATCCGCCAGGTAACGCCCGGCTATGATGTGGTCCTGGTCGCTTTCGGCGCCGGGGAAGACGGCCAAGCCGGCGCCCGCAAGTTCGCTGCGTCCATGGGCAAGGACAAAATCGCTCTGACCGACGCCATGTACTGCATGGATTCCATCTACGCCGGCGACAAGATCTACGCGCATGCCGGCCGCAGCTCGCTGCGTACATACAACCGTAAATCCTACGAAATGCGGCGTAAACTCTATGAAGTCACGGATGTCTTCTACGAACACGAGCTGTACACCAACAACAACTACATGCTCTACACCAACCAGGCATCGATCGATCTGGAGCTGGAGGGCATTTCCACGCCGGTGATGTATCGCGAATGGACGCTGAACGATTCCGATTACCTGCCTTTTGACGAGCTGGGCATCCCGATTGTCTTTTTTGAATCTTACGACTACGACGGCAAGGAACTTGACGACTTCAAGGAAAGCAAGAACCCGGCGTTTTCCGAAACCGGCGGCGCCATCCGGCACACGCCGTTCGACACGACCGTCTACCTGAACTACATCACGAACCGGGCTGTCACAGCACGGGTTTCACTGAGCAGCAACGCCGCCAAGCAGACGGTCGACCAGTTGACCAAGCGGGTCAACAACACGGCGTTCGTGATCCTGGAGGCCATCCTCAAGGGCGTCCATGACGCGCAGTCTGTGTCCGAGGCGGTTCTTTCCGGCACGCCGGCGCCATCCGCAACACCGGCGCCCTGACGGCCGCAGACACATGAAAAGACCAACAAGAACGGCAGGAGGATTTGAACATGCTTAGTACTGAAGCCATTCGCGTCGCCATGAGCGACACGCCAGCCTCGTTTGGCACCTGGTTCGCCTGGATTGTGGTCATCTCGGTCGTTGCCCTGCTGGCCGTTCGCAACATCCGGATCGTGCCGCAGGCCACCAGCTTCATCATCGAAAGGCTGGGTGCGTACTACGCGACATGGGGTGTCGGCGTCCAGTTCAAGGTGCCCCTGATCGACCGGGTCGCCAAGGTGGTTTCGCTCAAAGAAAAAGTCGCCGATTTCCCGCCTCAGGCCGTCATCACCAAGGACAACGTGACGATGCAGATCGACACCGTCCTCTATTACCAGATTGTCGACCCGAAGCTTTACGCATATGGTATCGAGAACCCGATCATTGCCATCGAAAACCTGGCCGCCACGACGCTGCGCAACATCATCGGCGATCTGGAGCTGGATGAGACGCTGACCTCGCGCGACCTGATCAACACAAAGATGCGCCAGATCCTGGACGAGGCGACCAACCCGTGGGGCATCAAGGTCAACCGGGTGGAACTTAAAAACATCATCCCGCCCAAGGAAATCCAGAACGCGATGGAACGCCAGATGAAAGCAGAGCGTGAGAAACGGGAGAATATCTTGCGTGCCGAAGGCGAAAAGGAAGCGGCGATCCGGGTTGCCGAGGGCGAGAAAACCGCCGCGATCCTGCGCGCTGAAGCCGCTCGCGAAAGTGCGGTCATGGAAGCGGACGGACAGGCGCAGGCGATCCTTAAAGTCCAGGAGGCGACCGCGCGCGGGTTGGTCATGCTGCGCGAAGCCAACGCTGACGCATCGGTCATCGCCCTGAAGAGCCTGGATGCGCTGGGCCGCCTCGCCGAGGGCAAGGCCACCAAGATTATCGTGCCGTCGGAGATTCAATCCCTGGCCGGTCTGGCCGCGTCGCTGCAGGGCATGCTCACGGATGACCGGCAGGGAGCGGACGTGTGACATCCTGGCCGGAGCAGACCCCGACGGCGGCCTACCTGCATATTCCGTTTTGCCAGCAAAAATGCACGTATTGTGATTTCATATCGTTTGCCGCCCGGGGCCGCGACTGCCAGCAGGCTTATGTCGCGGCCCTGTTGCGTGAGATCGGGATCGTAGCCGCCAACAGGCGCCTTTTGCCCGGCGGCCGACCGCTCCCTTTGCGGTCGGTCTTTGTGGGCGGCGGAACCCCGACGGTGCTCCCGGCGGACGATTTGGCCCGACTGCTCGCCCAGCTGCGCGCGTGCTTCGGGTTGGCCCCGGACTGTGAATGCACGGTCGAGGCCAACCCCGGCACGGTTTCGGAACAAGCACTGCAAACCTTGTCCGCAGCCGGCTTCAACCGGATCAGCTTCGGCCTGCAGGCGGTCCAGCCGCACCTGCTGCACTTGCTTGGCCGTATCCACCAGGCCGGCGACCTTGCGGCGGGGGTGCAGGCGGCACGGTCAGCCGGGTTCGGGAACATCAACGTCGACCTGCTCTTCGGCCTGCCCGGCCAGACGATCCAGGATGTCGATGAGACGCTGGACTTCGTGCTGGATCTGCCTGTCGCCCACCTTTCGTTTTACGGTTTGATCCTCGAAGAGGGCACACCGCTGGCCGCGGCTGAAGCCCGGGGCCAGGTCCGTTTGCCGGACGACGCGCTGGAGCGGCGCCAGTATCACCGGATTCGCCGGCGCCTGGCCGGTCAGGGCTTTGTCCACTACGAAATCAGCAACAGCGCCAGACCGGGCTATGCCTGCCGGCACAACCTGGTTTACTGGCAGGGCCTGCCCTACTATGGCTTTGGCCTGGCCGCGCACAGCTATGCGGACGGCCTGCGCCTGGCCAACCCGTCCGACCTGGACCGCTATCTGGCCGCCTGCCGGCGCGGCGCAGCCGGCCCGGCCGGCTGGCCGGCTGCCGTCGTGAACGAGCAGGTTGACCGCCAGGAAGCCATGCGCGAGATGCTCCTGTTGGGGCTGCGCCTGATTCGCGGCGTCCGTGACCGCGACTTCCAGGCCCGGTTCGGCATCAGCTTATTCGAGCGTTTTGCCGCCCCCCTGGCTGATTTGCGCCGCCAGAACCTGATTGTCGTGTCCGGCGACCGGGTCCGGCTCAGCCGGCGCGGCCTGGACCTGGCCAACCAGGCCTTCGGGGCGTTCATCGGCGCCTGAGTCAAAGCCGGGCCGTTCACAAAAGTTTCACATCGCTTTTACGATAGGGCCGTGGTTCAGATTGACAGGGCGCCCGCATGATGGTAAATTATCTTTAGCACTCTAAGGACAAGAGTGCTAATACCTTGGAAAGGAGTTGACCGCCTGTGACACAGAAAATACCGCTGGATGAACGCAAACAGCACATCCTCAAAGCCGTCGTCGACGACTACATCGCAACCGCAGAGCCGGTCGGCTCCAAGTCATTGGTGCAAAAACACCCGTTCAGTTTCAGTTCGGCCACGATCCGCAACGAAATGGCCGAGCTGGAAGCTTTGGGCTACCTCGAGCAGCCCCATACTTCGGCGGGACGTATCCCTTCCGACAAGGGTTACCGCGCCTATGTCGACAACCTGATGCAGCTCGAGAATCTGTCCCAGGAAGAAACCGAGCGGATCCGCGGCTACCTGCGGGACAGCCTGGACGAACTGACCGGCCTGATCCGCAAGGCCTCGAGCGTACTCTCCGAAGAAACCGGCTACATGTCGCTGGCCCTGTCCCCGCATATGCGGCGCAGCCACCTGCAGCAGATCAAGATGCTGATGATCGAGCCCGGCCGGGCGCTGGTTGTTGTCGTCTTGTCAGCCGGTGTGGTCAAGGACCGCCTGGTGCGCATTCCGGAACTGCTCGACGCCAACCAGCTGATGCAGATCGCGTCCGCGATCGAGGACGGCCTGTCCGGCATGACGCTGGACGACATCACGCTGGTGACGGTTGCCTCGGCCGCGCGCAACACGCCGCTGCCGGAAAGCCTGCTCAACCAGGTTCTCTACGAGGCCTACGTGGCGATCAAGCAGGCGGACAACCTGGAACTTTTCATCGACGGGCAGCACCAGCTGCTGGCCTATCCCGAGTTTCACGATATCGGCAAAGCCCGCTGCTTTTACGATACACTGGCCCGTGACGGCATCATGGCCGGCTACATGAACGAGATCAAGGATGCGCCGGACCCGGAACAGCCCAACCCGCCCTGCGGGCAGCCGGACAAGCCGTCCTACATGATCCGGATCGGCCAGGAGATCGCGGTCGACGGGCTCAAAGACTGCAGCTTCGTCACAACCACCTACAAGGTCGGCGACGTCATCGCCGGCCGGATCGGCGTGATCGGTCCCCGCCGGATGGCTTACAGCAAAGTCATATCCCATATCAGCTTTGTCAAACAGACAATGAACGAACACCTGAGGCGTTTGGCCCGGGGTGAAGAAATCGTGGAGGAACAGTTAAAATGAAACAGAGCGAGCAGCAAAAGGAACCGGTGGCCCCCGAAACGGAACAGCCGGACATCCGGCCGGAAGAGCCAGCGGCGACCGCCCCGCAGCCGGACGAGACACAGGTCCTGCAGGAGGCCATCAAGGCCAAGGAAGAGGAGAACCGGCTCTTGACAGACAAGTACCTGCGCCTGATGGCGGAATATGACAACTTCCGCAAGCGCAGCCAGAAAGAAAAGGACGCGATCTACGCCGACAGCATCGTCCAGGTCATCCGGGAATGGCTGCCGGTCATCGACAACCTGGACCGGGCCGAGTGGGTGTCCGACCAGTATGACAGTGCCGAGGCCCGCCAGATCAGCGAGGGCATCGTCCTGATCCGAAAACAGGCACACGAGGTGCTGGACAAGCTGGAGGTCGAACCGATCGACTGCTGCGGCCAGGCCTTCGATCCCAACTTGCACGATGCCGTCATGCATGTCGAAGACGAGTCCGTCGGCGCGTCGACCGTTGTCGAGGAGCTGCGCAAGGGCTATCGGCGGGCAGACCGGGTTATCCGGCACAGCGTCGTCAAGGTGGCCAACTAGCGAGAACACGTGCGCTGCACGCGTTAAGATAGAGAAAAACAACCGTTCAAATACAGGAGGAACAACAGATGGGCAAAATCATTGGTATTGACCTGGGAACAACCAACTCGTGTGTAGCCGTCATGGAAGGCGGCGAACCCGTTGTCATCCCGAACGCGGAAGGCAACCGGACGACCCCCTCCGTGGTGGCATTTTCCAAAACCGGCGAGCGCCTCGTCGGCCAGGTCGCCAAACGGCAGGCCGTCACCAATCCGGATCGCACCGTGATGTCGATCAAGCGCGAAATGGGCACCAACCACAAGGTGAACATCGACAATAAGCAGTACTCGCCGCAGGAGATTTCGGCCATGATCCTGCAAAAGATGAAGGCGGACGCAGAGGCTTACCTGGGAGAGACCGTCACCCAGGCCGTCATCACCGTGCCGGCCTATTTCAGCGACGCGCAGCGCCAGGCCACCAAGGACGCCGGCAAAATCGCCGGTCTCGAAGTGCTGCGCATCATCAATGAGCCGACGGCGGCTTCACTGGCCTATGGCCTGGACAAGGAGACCGACCAGAAAATCCTCGTCTTTGACCTGGGCGGCGGCACGTTCGACGTGTCCATCCTGGAAATCGGCGACGGCGTCTTCGAAGTGCTGGCGACCAACGGCAACAACCGTTTGGGCGGCGACGACTTCGACAACAAGGTGGTCGACTACCTGGTGGACGGGTTCCGCAAAGACCAGGGCATAGACCTGCGCAATGACAAGATGGCCATGCAGCGCCTGCGCGAAGCGGCAGAAAAGGCCAAAGTCGAGCTGTCCAGCGTGACCAGCACCAGCATCAACCTGCCGTACATCACGGCGGACGCCTCGGGGCCGAAGCACCTCGACACGACCCTGACCCGGGCCAAGTTCGACGAACTGACCGCGGACCTGGTTGAGAAGACCGTCGGCCCGACCCGCAGCGCCTTGTCGGACGCGGGACTGAAACCGCAGGAGATCGAGAAGATCCTGCTGGTCGGCGGCTCCACGCGAACCCCTTCTGTCCAGGAGATGGTCAAGAAGCTGTTCGGCAAAGAACCTTTCAAGGGCATCAACCCTGACGAGTGCGTGGCCATCGGTGCCGCCATCCAGGCCGCCGTCCTGTCCGGCGACGTGACCGGGCTGCTGCTGCTGGATGTCACGCCGCTGTCGCTGGGCATCGAGACGATGGGCGGGGTTTTCACAAAAATCATCGACCGCAACACAACGATCCCGACCAAGAAGAGCCAGGTTTTCTCCACGGCGGCAGACGGCCAGACACAAGTCGAAGTCCATGTGCTGCAAGGCGAGCGCGAAATGGCCCAGTACAACAAGACGTTGGGCAAGTTCAGCCTGGACGGCATCCCGCCGGCCCCGCGCGGCGTGCCGCAGATCGAGGTCACGTTCGACATCGACGCCAACGGCATCGTGCATGTGTCGGCCAAGGACCTGGGCACCAACCGTGAGCAGAAGATCACGATCACCGCGTCGACCAACCTGACCGAGGACGAGATCAACAAAGCGGTCAAGGAAGCCGAACAGCACGCGGCCGATGACAAGCAGAAGAAAGACGAAGTCGATACCCGCAACCACGCCGATTCGGCTATCTACCAGGCCGAGAAGACCTTGAAGGACATGGGCGACAAAATCGATGCCGATGACAAGTCGGCGATCGAGCAAGCCGTCACCCAGCTGCGGAACAGCCTGAACGGCCAGGATCTGGAGACGATCAAGAAAGATACCGAAGCGCTGCAGCAGGCCTTTTTCAAGGCCAGCGAGCACCTGTACAAGCAGCAGGGCGGCGAACCCGGCGGGCCGGGTCCGGAAGGATTCGGCGGCGGGCCAGGTCCGGAGCAGCAAGATGGCGGCTTCAAGGACGCCGGCAGCGACAACTGAAACCGGCCGCTCAGACCAGGCGGCCGGCAGGCCGGAGAGGACTGACATGCCAGGAGGGGATACGCCCCGCCCGCTTTTCCAAGCGGGCGGGTTTATCCTTGTAGACGGAGGGACAGCACGTGCCTGAAAAAAGAGATTATTATGATGTTCTCGGCGTTGCCCGCACCGCAACGGAAGACGAACTGAAAAAAGCGTACCGCAAGCTTGCCAAACAGTATCACCCGGATCTCAATCCGGGCAACAAGGAGGCTGAAGCCCGCTTCAAGGAGGCCAACGAGGCCTACGCTGTCCTCAGCGACCCGGAGAAACGCAAGGTCTATGACCAGTATGGCCACGCTGGTCTGGACGGGCAGGGCTTCGGCGGCTTCAACGGGGCCGGCTTCGACATCGATCTCGAGGACCTGTTCGGCTCCTTCTTCGGCGGCTTCGGCGGCGGGTCCAGGCGGCGCGGCGGCCCCCAGCGCGGTGCCAACCTCAAGTACCGGATGAACCTGGATTTCATGGAGGCCGCTTTCGGCGTCGAGCGCCAGATCACGGTCAACAAGGAAGACCTGTGCGACACCTGCCAGGGTACGGGCACCCGCGACGGCTCATCCCCGGAGAAATGTTCGGCCTGCCACGGCACCGGCCAGGTCAACCAGCGCCAGCAGACGCTGTTCGGCACGGTCATGACCGCCCGGCCCTGTGTGGCCTGCGGCGGCAAGGGGACCGTAATCAAGGACCCCTGTCCGTCTTGCGGCGGCCGGGGACGGCGCCAGAAAAGCAAGAAGCTGCGTGTCAACGTGCCGGCGGGCATCAACGAAGGCGAAATGCTGACGATGCGCGGCGAAGGCGAACCGGGCGCGCAGGGAGGCCCCTACGGCGACCTCTACATCGAAGTGCACATCCGGCCGCACCCGGTCTTCCAGCGCGACGGCAACAACACCTATTGCGAGATTCCGATCACATTTCCCCAGGCCGCCCTCGGCTGCGAACTCGAGGTGCCGACGATCGACGGACCGCAGACCTACCATCTCAAGGACGGAACCCAGCCCGGCGAGACCTTCACCATCCGCGGCAAGGGCATTCCCTATGTCAACCGCAGCGCGACGCGCGGCGACCACATCTTCCGCGTCGTGCTCGAAGTGCCGCGCCACCTTTCGGAAGCGCAAAAAGAGCAGCTGCGCCAATTTGACCAGACCTGCAGCGACAACAACTACCAGAAGCGCGGCAGCTTCTTTAGCAAGCTGAAGGACCTTTTCAAATAAACGCCAGGTTTGATATCATGGGAGCAAAGCATATTCGAAAAGGCAGGTGACAGGACGGATGAGCAGCAAGACACGGCCGGTGCGGGATCCGTTGCGGATCAAGCCAGCGGAACCGATCGTCAGCATCCTTTTCACATTGATCTTCCTGGGGCTCCTGAACGCCAGCCCCGACCTGGGCAGGTTCATTAGGCTGCAGATCGACGGACAGGCAGCCATCCCGCTGTTCTCGGCCGTTTATGGCGCCGCGCTGCCCTGGATCAACATGTCTCTGCTCGCCTCGATCCTGCTGGACATCATCAAGTTGTCGGCCGGGTCCTGGACGTTGCCGGTGACCGGCACGCACCTGCTCCTCAAGCTGCCCGGCTTTTTGGTCGGCGTCTGGCTGTTTGCCAACCCGGCCGTTTTCAACGGCGCGTTTTTTACGACTTTCCAGGCTCTTTTTCCGGTCGACAGCCCGATGAGTCCGGCTGAGGCTTCGGAACTGACCCGCAAAATTGTTTTGGGCATCATCATTTTCGGCTACGTCATCGATACCCTGACCGCGGGCAGTAAAGCGGTCCGCCTGCTGCTGGCTCCGCCCGCTCCGCAGGCAGGGATTTAAGCGGTTCGCGATGCGCTGGCTGGCCTTCCATTTCGCGACCACCCACGAAGCGGCGGAACTGCTGACCGACACCCTGACCGCGCTGGGCGCCGACGGGGTTCAGGTCCAGGACGCGGCGGAGATCAGGTCCATTCTGGCGGATCCGAAGAATTTATCGTATGCCGATGACGATTTTTACGACCAGCTGGATCCGGTCGTCCGGATCGTCGCCTATTTTGCCCTTTTCCCTGACGGGGTGCGCTGCAACCGCGATCCGGACCAGGCCCGCTGGACCTTGTACGACAACAGCGAAAAGCACGTCGTGCCCCTGGAACAGCTGGAAGAACAGATCCGGGAACGGCTGCGTGCGTTTGCAGCCTATCTCGACATCGGATCCGGCTACGAGGGCTGCCAGGTGGTCAGGGAAGAGGACTGGGCGGAAAACTGGAAGCAGTACTACCAGACGCTGCACGTAACGGACCGGCTGGTGATCAACCCCAGCTGGCTCGACTACCAGCCGGCCGCCGGGGAGCTCGTGATCACGCTCGATCCGGGCAGCGCCTTCGGCACCGGCACCCACGAGACGACGGCCCTTTGTGCCCGCTGGCTGGATGAAAAACTGCGGCCGGGCGACCACGTGCTCGACCTGGGCTGCGGCAGCGGCATCCTGGCGATCATCGCCGCCCGGCTGGGCGCCGGTTCGGTCGAGGCGATCGACATCGATGCGCTCGCCGTCTCGGTCGCCGAAGCCAATTGCCGGCTCAACCAGGTTTCGGTGCACGTTCACGCCGGCGAAATCAAGGACGCTGCCAGAACGCGTTATGACCTGATCGTCGCCAACATTATCGCCGATGTCATCGTTGCGATCATGGACCAGGTTCCTTGTCTGCTGGCGCCCGGCGGCCTGTTCATCGCCTCGGGGATCATCCGCGACAAGCTGGCGGCGGTCGAAGCTGCCGCGGCGCAATCGGGTCTTGCCATCCTGGACCAACGGATGCAAAACGACTGGTGCGCCCTGCTGCTGGGCCGCGCGAAGGGAGACAAGCCATGTACGACGTCACCGCTTTAGGCGAGCTGCTGATCGATTTCACCCCAGCCGGCCTCTCCGGCCAGGGCCAGCCGCTGTTCGAACAGAATCCGGGCGGCGCGCCGGCCAATGTGCTGGCCGCGCTCAGCCGGCTGGGCCGCCGGACCGCGTTTATCGGCAAAGTCGGCCAGGATTTTTTCGGTGACTTCCTGGCCGGTGTCCTGGCCCAGGCCGGGATCGCCCATGACGGCCTGCTGCGCGATCCGTCCTGCCGGACCACCCTGGCATTTGTCCATCTGGACCCGAACGGCGACCGCTCCTTTTCCTTTTACCGCAACCCGGGCGCCGACCTGATGCTGCGCCCTGAGGAGGTTCCGGAAGCAACCGTCCGGAACTGCCGGTTTTTTCACTTTGGTTCGGTCTCGATGACCGCGGACCCGGCGCGCAGCGCCACCCGGACCGCGGTTCAGCTGGCCAGCCAGGCCGATTGCCTGGTCTCTTTCGACCCGAATTTGCGCCTGCCGCTCTGGCCGTCTCCGGAGGAAGCCCGCCGGGTCATCCTGGCCGAACTGGATCCGGTCGACGTGCTGAAAATATCCGATGAGGAGCTGACCTTCCTGACTGGCCTGACGGACCTGGACCAGGGGGCCCGCTGGTTTTTTGAAAATGCACCGTTGCAGCTGCTCCTGATCACACGCGGCCCCAGGGGCGCTTACGGCGCGACCCGCAGCGCCAAGGCCAGCCATCCTGCCTTCGATGTCCGGACCATCGATACGACCGGCGCCGGCGATGCCTTTACAGGAGCGATCCTGCACCGGCTGCTGCAGCGCGGCAAAGAACCTGCCCGCCTGACAGCCGCCGAGCTCGAGGCCGATCTGGCCTATGCCAATGCCGCGGGCTCGCTGGCCACCACGCGCACCGGCGCCATTCCGGCGCTGCCGACCGATGCTGCGATCCAGGACTGCCTGGCTCACACGGCTCCGCTGAACTAACCGCAAGCGCCGGCACAGCGACAGCCGGCGGCACAGACAGAAGGAACCCTATGCACTACATTGTTTTTGACCTGGAATGGAACGGTGCCGGGCGGGCCAACAAGGTCCCCAAGGCCGTTCAGGACGCGATCCCCTTTGAAATTATCGAGATTGGCGCGGTCAAGCTGGACGAGCAGCTGCGCACGACCGGCAAGTTCAGCACCCAGATCCGGCCGCGGCTTTATCCCATCCTGACCGGCCCTGTCGCGGCTGTGACCCGCCGGCACCCGTCAAGCATGAAATACGGCCTGGATTTCAGCGACGCCGCCCGGGACTTCCTGGCGTTCTGCGGTGATGATTACTTGTTCTGCACCTGGAGCGAAAGCGACACGGCCACCTTGCTGATGAATCTGCGCTATTACCAGCTGGCCGATCGCCTGGAGATGCCGTGCATCGACGTCCAGTATCTTTTCGACCAGCTGGTGGAACAGGCGGACATGCAGCGCAGCATCGAGTACGCCATCGATTTTCTGGACTTGCCCAAGTCGCAGCCCTTCCACCAGGCGGTAAACGACGCCTGGTACACGGGGCAGATCTTCCGCCGCATCGCAGAGCTCAATCGCGTGGAAAATAATGGCGCAGACCTGATCGCGCGTTTTGCTTTCGACCCCAACATCAACCGCTCCAGCCAGCTGACCCTCGGTCCGCTGGATGACAAGGACACCGTTGGGCCGGCCCTGGACGCCCAGGAGATGCTGTGTCCCGGCTGCGGCGCAGCGCTGCAGCTGGAGCAGCCCTGGGAAGCGGAGAAGAGCCGCCTGACCGCCGCGTTCAGCTGCCCGGAGCATGGATTGGTCCTGGCCAAGTGCCGCTGGCGACGCAAGCAGCCCGGCCAGTTTTTTGCCTATCTGTCCCTGCGCATCAGCCGTGACCGGGCGCTGGCGGCAGAACCAGACCCGCAGCAAACCGAACGGAGGCAATAAAATGGCCGCAACGTACTACCTCGGCCTCGATATCGGCGGCACCAAGAGTGCCGTTGTCCTGGCCAGCCTGCCCCAATCCCCGGCCAACGAGCTGCCGACGCTGCACGACCGCTTCGTGCTGCCGACCCGGGCCGCCGCCAGCCCCCGCGGCCTGGTGGACCAGCTGCTCCAAGCCGCCAGACAGATGCTGGCCGGCCTGGAACCCGGGGCGGTTGTCGCCGGGACAGGCATTTCTTGCGGCAGCCCCCTGGATTCGCGCCGCGGCCTGATCTTGTCGCCGCCCAACTTGCCCGGCTGGGACCAGGTTCCGATCACCGAATGGGTTCGCACTGCGACCGGCCTGCCGGCCTGGCTGCTCAATGACGCCGACGCCGGTGCCCTGGCCGAATGGCGTTTCGGCGCCGGGCGCGGCTGCCAGAACATGATTTTTATCACTTTCGGGACCGGCTTTGGCGCCGGCCTGATCCTGAACGGCCGGCTCTATTCGGGTATCGACGACGGGGCCGGCGAAATCGGTCATGTGCGCATCAGCCCGACCGGACCGGTGGGCTATGGGAAGGCCGGCTCGCTGGAAGGCTTCTGCTCAGGCGGCGGCATCGCCCAGCTGGCCCGCCTGATGGTCTTGGAAAAGACGCAGATGGGCGAGCACGTCGCGTTTTGCGACCAGGCCGGCGGACCGGACCAGCTGACGGCCCGCGTCGTCGGCGAGGCCGCGGACGCCGGCGATCCCCTGGCCCAGGACATCCTGGCGGTGTCCGGGCGCTACCTCGGCCAGGGGCTGGCCATCCTGCTCGACCTGCTCAATCCGGAGCGGATTGTAATCGGCTCCATTTTTGCGCGCAGCCAGCGCTGGATCTGGCCCGCGGCCGATGAGGTCCTGAAACACGAGAGCCTGGCGCGGACCTATCGCCGCTGCCAGGTGCTGCCGGCCCAGCTGGGCGAACAGACCGGTGACCTGGCGGCAATCAGCATCGCCCTTGAAGGCGAGAGGGGAGCGTGGACGACATGAGACAGGATGTTCGGAACCACCTGGATGAATTGGGGCGGCGCCTGCCGGTGCTGCAGCCGATGCTGGGCGACCTGGCTGACGCCTGGAGGCTGCTGGTGGCCTGCTTTGACCAGGGAGGCCGCCTCATGCTGTGCGGCAACGGCGGCAGCGCGGCAGACTGCGAGCACATCGCCGGCGAACTGCTCAAAGGCTTTAACCTGAAGCGCCCCGTGCCGGGCCAGGACAAAGAGACGATCCTGCTCCGCTATGCGGCCGGCCGGGCTGCGGACGCTGCCGCGCGATCAGACTTGGAAGCGGCACTGGAACGGCTGCAGCTGGGCTTGCCGGCCATTCCCCTGGTCAGCCAGGCGGCACTGGGTTCGGCTGTCGCCAATGATTTGGGCGCCGACCTGGTCTATGCGCAGCAGGTGATGGCGCTGGGCTGTCCCGGCGACCTGCTGCTGGGGATCAGCACATCAGGCCATGCGCAAAACGTCCTGCAGGCCGTGCGGCTGGCCCGCGGTCTCGGCTTAACGACCATCGGCCTCACCGGCGCTGACGGCGGTCAGCTGGCCAGGGAGCCCGATCTATGCCTGCGTGTTCCGGCCAGCCGGACCCCGGATGTCCAAGAGCTGCACCTGCCGGTTTACCACACCTTGTGCGCGATGCTCGAACAGCATTATTTCGGCTTGGACGCGTGATCCTTTTTACCGAACCAGAGCCGGGCCGCGCTGTTGTAGCGCCAGTCGTGTCCCAGGATCATCCGTTCCTTGGGCCAGGTCGGCAGGCTGGCCAGCACTTCGGCCAACGGCCGGATGCCGCCGACTGAGGTGTTATACTGGATCTTAAGTCCGGCGACGGCGCACGCCAGTTCCGCCGCAGTCTCGATGCTGCTGCCGGTCAGCAGACCGGCCAGAAAACCTGCGATGCTGGCGTCCCCGGCGCCGCTCGTGGACGCGACCTGGGCGACGTGGAAAGGCTCAGACCAAAGCTCGCGGCTGGCCCAGTTGCGGGCGTTTGCCGGTGCCGCAGCGCCCAGTGATTTTAGATCATCATATCCGCACGTGCGAACGTAATAACCTCTTTTACCGAGCTTGATGGCCAGAATCTTGACGCCATAGGCCAGGATTTGCGTCCCGAGGTCGGTCAGCAGCTGCTCCGGACAAACGGTGCAGATATCCGCTTCCCCGGCAGAGGCTTTCAGGCGTTCGTAAAGCGGCCGGTCGAGCATGAAGAGCAGTTCTTCCAGGCTGGGTAAAAAGATATCAACATCTGGCAGCACACGGGCCAGGATGGACAGCCACTTGGCCTGTCCGGCCGGAGACGCGGGATCGGGCAGCGCCAGGTCCAGCGATGTGGCAGCGCCCGAGCGGCGGGCCAGCTGGAACATGGCCGCAAGTTCGCGGCCGCCATCGCTGTACATGCGCCGCATCAGGGGCGGATAGCCGAAATGGAACAGCCGGCAGTCTGACAGCTTGACGGGATCGAGGTCGGCACTGCAGAAGGTGTCGTTGGCGCCGGGATGGTGCAGGAAGATACGGTCGATGCCCGGCGGCGCGATGACCACCGAATAGGCGGTGGCCGCCTGCGCATCCTCAATCAGGCTGTCCGCGGCGCCGTATGTGTCGAGGATGTGCCGGACGGACCGGCCGAGGACATCCGTCCCGACCTTGCCCATCAGGCAAGTATTCAGGCCCAGCATACGCAAGGTCAGGCCCGTGTTGGAGACCGCGCCGCCGGTTGACAACGCGGCCGGTCCAACGTTGACCAGGCGTCCCGGAACCAGAATGTCTTTAAGCGTCTGGCTGCCGTGGTCGGCAAACCCAGGGCTGAGATCCAGGCACAGGTGGCCGGCGACGACCACATCGATGTGTTTGCTATCGGTCATGGCGCCGGCTCCTCCTGGTCAGGTTTTTCGGGTGCTTCCGGCTGCCGGGCCGCCTGGGCGGCCCGTCTTTTCTTGCGCCTGAGCAGCAAGATGACAACCAGGGCGATTATCCAGAGCGGTGAGGCGGCGACCAGGACGATCGCCAGCCACTGCAGGACGCTGACCAGCGTGTTGGCGACGGCGGTCAGGCCGTTTTTCATCAGGTAGCCCATGTCAGAAAAACTCAAGGTCGACCAGTCGATCTCCTTTTTCAACTTGACCGGATCGTTTGTCTGGCGCAGCCGGAGCGTGACGACCGACTCGGCCAGCAGGCTGTCCCACAGTTTGATCCGACCCTTGAGCGACTCGATCTCGGCTGTCAGCTGGTTGATCTCGCGCTGGACCGACAGGCTTTCCTCGATCGAGCCGGCCCTTTTCAGGTAGGTGTAATAGTTTTCCAGCGCCAGTTCCATCGTCTGAAGCCGGGTCTGGGCATCGTAGTAGGCATCGGTGATGTCCTGGGTGCTGATCTGCGTGTTGATGACATCACCCAGCGTCGCGGCGTACTCGAGCAGATCATCCAGGTGCTCCGGCTTGATCTTGATCTGGGCGTCGATCGTGATGAAGCCGTCGCTGCGGCGCTGCTCGCGCCGGATTTCATAGCCGCCGCGTTCAGAAGTCCAGCCCAGCAGCGCGTCATAGGCTGACGCGACGTCGGCCGCTTCCAGGTCGAGGCTGGCGTTGCGGATCATCTTGCGCGCCACAGAAACATCCGGTTCGGCGCTGCCCTCGCTTTTATCTCCCGCCCCGGGGCTGTAGCCGGCGGTGGTCGTTGCCATCGGGGTTTGGCCGGTTGCAGCCGAGCAGCCGAACAGGCCGGATAGCACCAACATGAACGCGATGAGCCAAACAAGTTGTTTTTTCATGAATATCGCCTCCCGTTTCGGAGCCTGTCAGACCGGGCGCGGCCGGACAGCTGCACGACTCCGGCTCTTTACGATTAGAAGCATAGCATGTTTTGCCCGATCCTGCCAGATAGGCCCCGATTGGGTTTATTAGAGGATGAAACGGCTTGGATGACCATGTTGATATTTAATATGTGTTAAGATATAATAATAAATACTAGATAAAAAAGTTATTAAAACGATGACGGCGGAGGTTAATATGGGGATCAAGCATATCATAGGTGTTTGGGGCGACTCGGTGCTCAAAGGTGTGGTCCAGGATGAGCTGCGCGGCACCTATCGCCTGCTGGCCAACAGCTGCGTCAAGTTGTTCGAACAGACCCGCAACATCGAAGTGATCAACCGGGCCCGGTTCGGCTCGACGGTGACCAGGGGCTATGAGCAGCTGAAAAAGGCCCTGGACGGGGGGCTGAAATGCGATCTGGTGCTGCTGGAATACGGCGGCAATGACTGCGATTTCGACTGGCAGGCCGTATCCGACGACCCGCTGGCTCAGCACCAGCCGCACACGCCGCTGCCGCAATTTGTCCAAACCCTGCAGGAGATGGTAGCGCTGCTGCGCGCCCACCATATCCGACCGGCCTTGATGTCGTTGCCGCCGATCAGCGGCAGCCGTTATCTGGACGCGATCGTTTCGCGCGGGCCCGACCGCCAGCGCCTGCTCCAGTTTCTGGGCAGCGAGCATCAGATCTATCAGTACCACGAATGGTATTCGCTGCAGGTCACCCGCCTTGCCGGCCGCCTGCGTTGCGCCTACGCGCCGGTCCGCGAGGCGTTCCTCGCCCAAGGCCGCTGCGAGGACCTGCTCTGTGCGGACGGCATTCACCCCAACGAAGCCGGCCACCGCCTGATGCAGCAGGTCTTCAGCGATATGCACGGCCAGCTGACCAGACAGGCAACCTGAC
Source organism: Clostridiaceae bacterium (assembly GCA_012523135.1). Lineage (GTDB taxonomy): Bacteria > Bacillota > Clostridia > Saccharofermentanales > UBA5734 > JAAYBY01. Next base: position 940 of record JAAYJD010000295.1, on the reverse strand, counting down.
CGGATTTCGGAAAACAGATGCGCTGAGGCGCCTGAAACGGTATAATGGACCGGGGCATCCACAGGGACGGCCCGACCAGCTGTTGGAGGCGAAGGCGCATGGATTTGGCAAAAGAGCTCAGACACATTCCTGATTTTCCCCACAAGGGGATCGATTTCATCGATATAACGACGGTGCTCAAAAACGCGGACGCGTTTCGCGAGACGATCGACCAGATGGCCGCGCTGGTCCGGGACATCCCTTATGACCTGATCATCGGGGCCGAATCGCGCGGCTTTATCCTGGGCGCACCGCTGGCCTACGCGACCGGCCGCGGCTTTGCGCCCGTGCGCAAGCAGGGCAAGCTGCCCTCGGTGACCATCAAGGCGGAATACGCCCTCGAATACGGATCGGACAGCCTCGAAATCCATGTCGACGCGATTTCGCCCGGCATGCGGGTGCTGGTCGTCGACGATCTGCTCGCGACCGGCGGCACGGCCCTGGCCAACTGCCAGATGGTCGAAGCGCTGGGGGGCCAGGTCGCCGGCGTGCTGTTTTTTATCGAGCTGCTTGATCTGGGCGGCCGCGAGCGCCTGGACGGCTACCCGGTGCTCAGCCTTTTGCAGATCAAGGAGAATCCTGTTTGACCGGCGTCTGGCTGGGCGTCTGCCCCAGCAGCTGACGATAGGCGCGATAAAATGTCGAATAGTCGCCAAAGCCGCACTGGCTGGCGGCCATGGACGGCGGCACGCCTTGCTCGAGCAGGCTTCTGGCCTGCAAAACCCGCTTTTGGGTCAGGTATTCCAGGACGGTCGCGCCGGTCGCGCGCTTGAACGTGCGGCACAGGTGGTACTTGCTGACAAAAAAGGCCGAGGCCAGCCGGTCCAGCGTCAGCCGTTCGGACAAATGGCTGTTGAGGTAGGCGATGATCTCGCTGACCAGCGTGCGCGTGACCAGGCGG
>JAAYJD010000294.1 GCA_012523135.1 Clostridiaceae bacterium | reverse complement strand
GCTGGGCGACTTCCTGAAGGCGACAGACGACCCGATCCTCAAGGGCCCGGTGCCCAGGCCCAAGGGTGCGGTCGTCAACCAGAAGACGGGCATCCATCCGGAAGACGAACAGTACGAGAAGTAAGGCCTGACACGGCCGGTCAGACCGGCTGTGTCAGGCCGTCGTAGGCCACCAGGAAGCCGAGCTTGGCGGCGACCGGCACGAGTTCGTCGTGGATCAGGCCGCCGTTATGGGAGAAGTGGTTGATCACGAAGCGGGTCTGGCTGTCGGCCAGGCCGAGGTCGAACAGCCGCTGCCGGACCTCGGCACAGGCAGCCAGACCCATGTGGCCGCGCCGCCAGTCCAGCTGCAGGGCCGTGCAGTCCAGCGAAACCAGATTCAGGATGCGTCCCTCATCTGCCAGATATTGCCAGGTCGCTTCCGGGAAATAACCGGTATCGTGGCCGTAAAGCAAGCTTCGGCCCGCCCGGCTGATCGTGTAGATCACCGGCTCGCATTCCGGCGCGTGGTCGGCCTGAAGCGGCACGACCTGGTAGGGTCCGGCCGTGAACGGCTCGAAGGCCTTGACCGGGCGGCAGATAGCGGGGCCTTCCGCCTCATTGAACGGGCTCAGCACCGCCTCGATTTTTGCGCAGGCCGGCCGGGTCGCGTACAGGTTCAGGCCTTTTTTCTCCGTCCGGTGGGCGAACGCGCCCGAGCGCATGGCCAGGTCGCGGGCATAGAGGTGGTCGCTGTGGTCGTGGGTGATCAGGCAATCGGTCACGGCGGCCAGATCCAGGTGGTGCTGCAGCACGTGCAGGTAGGTGTCCGGGGGGAAATCGATCAGGAGCTGGCCGTCGACGAGGGCCTGGGAGCGGGTTCGGAGGTTGCGCCCGCCGGCCTCACGGGCCCGCCGGCAATGGTCGCATTGGCAGAAAAGGCCGGGCCAGCCTTCGGCGGCGGCGGTGCCCAGATAGGTCAGTTTCATATGTGCCTCCTGGTGCGGGACATCCCGCCATGCAGCTGCCTGTATTGTGGCACGCCCGTCCGGACACTGTCAACGCGCACGAGGACTTGCTTTTTAGCGCCTGACAGGCTAAGATAAGCTTATTCTTTCTGCGTCGAAGGGGAGGAGTACATCGCCTCAAGGCCGCCAGAGAGCAGGATTCACGGGCTGTAAGATCCTGCCGGCCAATGGGATGGAAGGTCGTCCTGGAGCGGAAACGCAAGGTCGCGTCAAGACCGAAGAGAGCCTGCCTGGCAGGAAGACTGGTGGTACCACGGAAGCATGCTTTCGTCCAGTTGCTGGATGAAGGCTTTTTTATTGGGCCGGACACGGCGGGAGAGGTGACAAATGAACCCGACATTGGAGCTGTTGCTCAGGATCCTGGGACTGGTGATCGCCGCGGGCGGCCTGGTCGTCGTCTACATGGCGCCGCGCATTGTCGACCAGAAGGGTCTGGCTGCCAGGAAAAAACTGCCGCCCGACATGGATGAGATGATGACCCCGGAAGAGAAAGACAAGTACCGGCGCGACTCGGCGATCCTGGACATCAAGCTGCGCGGCCTGCTGCTGGCGGCACCCGGCTTTGCCCTGATCCTGATCGCCTTCAGCTAAGGCTGCACCTAAAAGGAGGACCCTATGGCCAGAATAGATGCCATTGCCAAGACATTTGAACCGGCGGAGCACGAGGAGGCACTGTACCGTGCCTGGCAGGAAGGCGGCTGTTTCCAGCCGGCGGCGGACCCGTCCAGGCCGCCGTACACGATCGTGATCCCGCCGCCGAACATCACGGGCCAGCTGCACATGGGGCATGCCCTGGACAACACGCTTCAGGACCTGCTGATCCGTTTCAAGCGCATGCAGGGCTACGCCGCCCTCTGGCTGCCAGGCACTGACCACGCCTCGATCGCGACCGAAGCCAAGATCGTGGAGGCGATGCGCCAGGAGGGCGTGACTAAGGAAGACATCGGGCGCGACGCGTTCCTGGAGCGGGCCTGGGACTGGAAAAAGGAATACGGCGGGCGGATCATCGAACAGCTCAAGCGGCTCGGATCGTCCTGCGACTGGTCGCGCGAGCGTTTCACGATGGATGAAGGCCTGTCCCGGGCCGTCACGCACGTGTTTGTCCGGCTCTACGAGAAGGGCCTGATCTACCGCGGCGAGCGGATCATCAACTGGTGCCCGCGCTGCCTGACCTCGATCTCGGACGCCGAGGTGGAGTACGAGGAGCAGCAGTCCTTCTTCTGGCACATCCGTTATCCGCTGGCTGACGGCAGCGGCCATCTGGTCCTGGCGACCACCCGTCCGGAAACCCTGCTGGGCGACACGGCGGTCGCGGTGCATCCGGAGGACGAGCGCGACAGCCACCTGATCGGGAAGATGGTCATCCTGCCGCTGGTAAACAAGGAGATCCCGGTGATCGGCGATACCTATGTCGATCGCGCTTTCGGCACCGGCGTGGTGAAGATCACGCCAGCCCACGATCCGAACGACTTCGAGGTCGGCAGCCGCCACGACCTGCCGATCCTGAATGTTCTGACCGAAGACGCGCACATCAACGAGAACGGCGGCGTCTACGCCGGCCTGGACCGGATTGAAGCGCGCCGGCGCATCGTCTCAGACCTGGAGGCAGCAGGACTCTTGGAAAAGACCGAGCCGCACCGGCACAACGTCGGCGCCTGCTACCGCTGTTCCACGACGGTGGAACCGCGCGTCTCGTTCCAGTGGTTTGTCGCGATGAAGCCGCTGGCCGAACCGGCGATTGAGGCGGTCCGCAACCAGCAGACGCGCTTCGTGCCGGAGCGTTTCGAGAAAATCTATTTCAACTGGATGGAAAACATCCGCGACTGGTGCATCTCGCGCCAGCTTTGGTGGGGCCATCGCATCCCGGCCTGGTACTGCCAGGATTGCGGCGAGATCACCGTGAGCGAGACCGAACCGCAGGGCTGCGCAAAATGCGGCAGTTCGCGCATGGAACAGGACAACGACACGCTGGACACCTGGTTTTCGTCGGCACTCTGGCCCTTTTCGACGCTGGGCTGGCCGGACGACACGGAGGACATGCGCCGTTTCTACCCGACCAGCGTGCTGGTGACGGCCTACGACATCATCTTCTTCTGGGTGGCGCGCATGATCTTCTCGGCGCTCGAGCACACCGGCGAGGTGCCCTTCCACACGGTCCTGATCCACGGAATCATCCGCGACGAGGCGGGGCGCAAGATGTCCAAGTCGCTGGGCAACGGTATCGACCCGCTGGAGATCATCGACCAGTACGGCGCCGACGCGCTGCGCTACGCCCTGGTCAATGGCAACGCGCCGGGCAGCGACCAGCGCTTCCAGGTCGAGAAAATCGAAGCGGGCCGCAACTTCATCAACAAGATCTGGAACGCCTTCCGTTTCGTGGTCATGAATTTCGACGACGAGATGGACTTTGCCTCAGTCAGCGCGGCGGACTTCAACCTGGAGGACCGCTGGATCCTGTCGCGCCTGCAGACGATCAAGGCCGAGGTGACCGCCAACCTGGACAAGTACGAGTTCGGCATCGCGCTCGGTAAGATCACCAGCCTGATCTGGGAAGAATTCTGCGACTGGTCGATCGAGATGGCTAAGCCGCGCCTGAACGGCAGCCAGGGCGACAAGAGCCGGCTGACGGCCCAGTTCGTCCTCAACCAGGTGCTGACCGAAGCGATGCAGCTGCTCCATCCCTTCATGCCGTTTGTCAGCGAAACGGTCTACAGTCATCTTGTCCATCCGGCGGGCAGTGTCATGGTATCGGCATGGCCCAAGCCCGATGACGCCTGGCGGTTCCCCGCCGAAGAGAAGACCATGGCGGCCCTGATGGACGCGATCCGGGAGGTGCGCAACATCCGCACCCAGATGAAGGTCGCCCCCGCGCGCAAGATCAGCCTGATCATGGTCAGCCCTGACGAGCCGCTGCGGCGGCACTTCGCCGACGGGCAGGCTTACCTGGAGCGCCTGGCCGGCATCGGCAGCCTGAAGACGCAGGCCGGCACGTCCGGCGTCCCCGTGACGGCCGTCACCGCCCTGTTTGACGGCGGTGAGATCTACCTGCCCCTGGCCGACCTGATCGACCTGGACCAGGAGATCGACCGACTGCAAAAAGAAAACGAGAACCTGGCCCATGAAATCGGCCGGGTCAGCGCCAAGCTGAACAACAGCCAGTTTGTCGGCAAAGCCCCGGAAAAGGTTGTCCAGGCCGAGCGTGACAAGCTGGTCCGCTACCAGGACATGCAAAAGAGCGCGGCCGACCGCCTCGACCTGCTTCGCCAGGAACAGGCGAACGGGTAAAGAAGCACACGATGGACAAAACCAAGCTGACGCTGCCGCAGATGCTGCCAGACTTTGCAAGCAAAACGGCGGTGATCACCGGGGCCGGGCAGGGGATCGGCCGCTGCGTCGCGCTGTCTTTCGCGGCTGCGGGCGCCCATGTTCTCCTGGCCGACCTGGATGAGGATGGCGGCCGGGAAAGTCTGGCCCTGATCCGCGGCCGCGGCCTGCGCGCCGATTTCATTCCGACGGATGTCAGTGACGAACAGTCGGTGCTGGCCCTGATGCAGGCGGCCGCCGAAAGCGGCCGGATCGACTTTCTGGTCAACAACGCCGCCATCGCCAATGCCGGCGCGGCCAACGTGTTCAGCGACAGCGTGGCCGCGTTTGACCGGGTTATCGCCGTCAATCTGCGCGGTCCCTTCCTGTGCGCCCGCGCGGCGATCCCCCAGCTGCGCGTCAACGGCGGCGCGATCGTCAACATCGCCTCGACCCGGGCGGTCATGTCGGAGCCGAAGACAGAGGCGTATGCCGCCTCCAAGGGCGGCGTGGCGGCCCTGACCCACGCATTGGCCATGAGCCTGGAGAACAGCGGCATCCGGGTCAACTGCGTCAGCCCTGGCTGGATCGACACGTCCGGCTGGCGTAAAAGCGGCGCGAAGGACAGCCAGCTCAGCGAAGCCGACCACAAGCAGCACCCGGCCGGACGCGTCGGCATTCCGGCCGACATCGCCTCGGCCTGTTTGTGGCTGTGCTCACCGGACAGCGGCTTTGTCACGGGCGCCAACCTGGTCGTCGACGGCGGCATGACCCGCAAGATGATCTATACGGAGTGAGCCAGAACAAAAAAAATGACCCAATTACCGCAAAAGTCAGCGCTGCGGGACCGCTTGAACAGAAAAATCATTACGGATTGCAGTTCTTGCAGGGCGTGTAGCCGTCGGCAATAATGGCGTCACGAGACTGATGGCTGATTGATTTGTTTTTTTCGGCCATTTGCGTTACCGAGTAGCAATTTGGCCTGTGGAATTTTTTTGTGCTGGTATTTAAAACATAATAAGAATCCGATGTGGGATCCGGCGAACGGATGGCTT
>JAAYJD010000043.1 GCA_012523135.1 Clostridiaceae bacterium | reverse complement strand
GTATACGGATATGCCCAGTATACATGAGCTAAATGTTTTTGTTGAGGGCACATCTGCCCGAAGGCCCCGCTTTGTGCTATGATGGTCGCTGAAAACAATGCGGGGGGATGCGAGATGCGGTTGGGTCCCGAGACGAAATTCGCTTTCCGGCAGACCTGGCCGGTCCTGATCGGCTACGGCTTTTTGGGCATGGCGTTCGGCCTGATGCTGCAGCATGCCGGGTACCACGCCGGCTGGGCATTCCTGGCCAGCTCCGTGATCTATGCCGGTTCGATGCAGTTCGTCCTGGTCGGGATCCTGTCGTCCGGTCTCAGCCTGCCGGCCATCGCCCTGATGACACTGACGATCAACAGCCGGCACTTCTTTTACGGCCTGCCGTTTCTCAAAACCTTCCGGGCGATGGGGTGGCGTTTCCTTTACATGGTTTTTGCCTTGACCGATGAGACATACGCCCTGTTCTGCTCGGTCCAGGTGCCTGCCGAACTGGATCGGCACAAGGTCCTGTTCCGCATCGCCCTGTTTAACCAGATCTACTGGGTCTTCGGCTCCACGCTGGGCGCGGCGGCCGGAGAGCTGGCGCGTTTCAATCTCAAAGGCATCGACTTTGCCATGACGGCCCTGTTCACCGTTATCCTGGTTGAACAATGGCTGTCGGCCGCTCTGCCGGCCCGCCTCTCCGTGCTACTCGGCTTGTTTTGCGGCATCGCCGCGCTGCTGGTTTTCGGACCGGATCGCTTCGTGCTGCCCGCATTGCTGCTGGCCGTCGGGCTGCTGATTCTGCTGCGTCCGCTGCTTGCGCGGATCCGGCGGGGAGGGACGGCCGCATGACAGTCTGGCAAACGCTGCTGGTGATCGCGGTCGTCGCCGCGCTGACATTCCTGACGCGCGCCCTGCCGTTCTGGCTGTTTCGCAGCCCGGACTGGCCGCCGGCCTGGCTGAGCGACCTCAACCGGCTGATGCCGCCCGCCGTGATCGCGATCCTGGTGGTCTTCTGCCTCAGGGAGATCCGTTTCCTGGCGCCGGAAAGCAGCCTGCCGCAGCTGATCGGGGTGGCCCTGGTCGCTTGCCTGCATGTCTGGAAACGCAACAACCTGCTGTCGATCGGGGTCGGAACGGCCGTTTACATGCTCCTGGTCCAGGTGGCCTGGCCCGGCTGAGCCTTATCCGCCCAGGTAGGCCTTGCGCACATCGTCGTTCTGCAGCAGTTCCTGCGCGGTGGCGTCCATCACGATGCGCCCGGTTTCCAGGACATAGCCGCGGTGGGCGATGGACAGGGCCATTTGGGCGTTCTGCTCGACCAGCAGGATCGTCGTACCGGCCTCGTTAAGCTCCTTGATGATGTCGAAAATCTGCTGGACCAGCAGCGGTGCCAGCCCCATCGAGGGCTCGTCCAGCATGAACAGCGTCGGCCGCGACATCAGGGCCCGGCCCATGGCCAGCATCTGTTGCTCGCCGCCGGAAAGCGTGCCGGCCAGCTGGCCGCGCCGTTCCTTGAGCCGCGGGAAGCGGTCGTAGACGCCGGCCAGACTGTTGGCCAGCTCGTGGCCGGGACGCGTATAGGCGCCCATCTCCAGGTTCTCGGCGACCGTCAGCTGCAGAAAAATGCGCCGTCCCTCGGGGCACTGGGCAAGCCCGTCGGCCACAATCTTGTGCGGCGCGACGCCCAGCAGGGTTTTGTCCTGGAACGTGATGGAGCCCGACTTCGGCTTCAGGATGCCGGATACGGTTTTCAGGATCGTCGACTTGCC
>JAAYJD010000293.1 GCA_012523135.1 Clostridiaceae bacterium | reverse complement strand
TCAAACAACGAATCTTGCAGAGGTGCACCATGGGCGGCGTATTCGGCGTTATTTCCAAATCGAACTGCGTGCTGGATGTCTTTTTCGGCACAGACTACCATTCCCATCTCGGAACCAGCCGCGGCGGTATGGTCATCCTGGGCGACCAGGGCTATACCCGGGCGATTCACAACATCGAGAACTCCCCGTTCCGGACGAAATTCGAGCACGAGATCAACCAGATGGACGGCCGGTCGGGCATCGGCTGCATTTCCGACACCGAGCCGCAGCCCTTGCTCGTGCGCTCCCACCTGGGCAGCTACGCGCTGACAACGGTCGGCCGGATCAACAACAGCCGCGAGCTGGTCGGCGAGACGCTGGCCAACTCCAACACCCATTTTCTGGAGATGAGCAGCGGCGAGATCAACCCGACCGAACTGGTCGCCGCCCTGATCAACCAGTGCGGCAGCATCCTCGAGGGCATCCGCTTCGCCCAGGAGCGGATTCGGGGCTCGCTGACGCTGCTGCTGCTCAACCGGGAGGGCATATACGCCGCGCGCGACAAATGGGGCCGGACTCCGCTGTCGGTCGGCTGTCGGGAGGACGCCTGCTGCGTCTCCTTTGAATCTTTCGCCTACAAGAATCTGGGCTACAACACAGAGCATGAACTGGGGCCGGGTGAAATCGTCCGCCTGACCGCGGACGGCTACGAGGTGCTGAGCGAACCGATCGCCGGCAACATGAAGATCTGCGCGTTTCTCTGGATCTATTACGGCTATCCGACTTCGGACTATGAGGGACAGAATGTCGAGGCGGTCCGCTATCGCTGCGGCGAACGCATGGCCGGGCGCGACGCAACTGACGTCGATATTGTGGCCGGCGTACCCGATTCGGGCACGGCGCACGCCATCGGCTACGCCAACCGCTCGGGGGTCCCGTTCGCCCGCCCCTTCATCAAGTACACGCCGACCTGGCCGCGGTCGTTCATGCCTCCGCAGCAGACCGTGCGCAACCTGATCGCGCGCATGAAGATCATCCCGGTCGATTCGCTGATCCGCGGCAAACGGCTGCTTTTAATCGACGATTCAATCGTCCGGGGAACCCAGATGCGGGAAACGACCGAGTTCCTGTACCAGTGCGGCGCCCGCGAGGTCCACATCCGGCCCGCCTGTCCGCCGCTTCTGTTTAGCTGCCCGTACCTCAATTTCTCCCGCGCCAGCAACCGAACCGAGCTGATCAGCCGTAAAGTGATCCAGGAGAAAATGGGGACGCTCGACGAGCAGCAGCTGGCTGTCTATGCCGACCACAACCAGGCGCCATACCATGAAATGGTCGACGCCATCTGCGCCAAATTGAACTTCACCTCGCTGCGTTACAACCGCCTCGACGACATGATCGAGGCGATCGGGCTGCCGGCCGGGCAGCTGTGCACATACTGCTGGAACCGTCAGGGCTAAAACCGGTTGCGCCATCCGATGCAGGCGCAAGAAAGAGGCTGACAGATGAACAGAGTCTATAATTTTTCCCCCGGTCCGTCGATGCTGCCCCTGCCGGTGCTGCGCCGCGCCGCCGCCGAGATGGAGGACTACGCCGGCTGCGGCATGTCCGTCATGGAAATGAGCCACCGCTCACCCGTCTTTGAGCAGATCATCGGCCAGACGCAGCAGCTGCTGCGCCAGGTGCTGGCGATCCCGGACCACTACAAAGTGCTGTTTGTGCAGGGCGGGGCCTCGCAGCAGTTTTCAGCCGTGCCGCTAAACCTGATGACCCATAGCGGCAAGGCCGACTATGTGCTCAGCGGCCAGTTCTCGCTCAAGGCGTACGAAGAAGCCTGCCGTTTCGGCGATGTGCGCGTCCTGGCCAGCAGCAAACAGGATAACTTCAGCTTCATCCCGTCCTTTAGTCCTGCGGATGTGCGCCCGGACGCGGACTATGTCCATATTTGCTACAACAACACGATCTTCGGCAGCCGCTTTCCGGCGATTCCGGACACCGGTCCGGTGCCGCTGGTGGCCGACTTGTCCTCGTGCATCCTGTCCGAACCGATCGATATCTCGCGCTTCGGCCTGGTGTACGCCGGGGCCCAGAAGAACATGGCGCCGGCCGGCCTGACCGTCGTGATCGTGCGCGAGGACCTGCTTGGGCCCAGCCAGCCCCGGACACCCCTGATGCTCGACTACCAGACAGCCGTCAACAGCGGCAGCATGTACAACACGCCGCCCTGCTATCCGATCTACATCGCCATGCTCGTCCTGGAGTGGATCCGAGATGAAATCGGCGGCCTGGAGCAGATGGCCGCGATCAACCGCCGCAAGGCCCAGAAGCTGTACGCGGCCCTCGACCAGTCAAGCCTGTTCCGGCCGACCGTCCGCCCGGACAGCCGCTCGATCATGAACGTCACGTTTGTCACAGGCGCCAAGGACCTGGACGCGCGCTTCTGCCAAGAAGCCGAAGCGGCCGGCCTGGTCAACCTGAAGGGCCACCGCGTTGTCGGCGGCATGCGAGCCTCGATCTACAACGCGATGCCGGAAGACGGCATCGACGCCCTGATCGCCTTCATGCAGGCGTTTGAAGCCAGGCACAAAACGACACAGGAGGCAAGCACGTGAAACGCAGCATGTGGTCCAGTTATTTCAACAGCCTATCGCCCGAAGACATGGTGGCGGCACTGGCCGGTCGCGGCTGGCGCTACGCCGAGTTGTCCGATGAACACGCCGAGGTGCTGCTGGGACGCGGTCCGGCGGAACAGACGGGGCAGGCATTCGCCCGGCTGGCGAACGATTCCGGCTTGTCCTTTCTCCAGGGGCACCTCTGGCTGCGCTGCGACATCGCCGGGCCAGACCGGCTGGCAACGGTCGACCGGCTGAAAGCTTGGCTGGACCTGTTCCTGGCCGTCGGCATCAAGGCTGCCGTGCTCCATCCGGCAGGCTATTCCCGTTACAAGAACGGCGACGACCCCCGGGCAATCGCTGCCGACAGCGCCGCGTCGCTGGCCGAGCTGTCCGATTACCTGCGCGGCACGGACCTGACGATCTGCCTGGAAAACCTGTTTACGCACAGCACGACCTGTGCCGACCTGATCAGCCTGATCGAGGCGGCCGGCGACCGGCACCTGGGTATCTGCCTCGACACCGGCCACCTCAACCTGGCCGGGCGTGACCAGGATGCCTTTATCCGGCAGGCAGGCGGCCGGCTCAAAGCGCTGCACATCACCGACAACCAGGAGACGAGCGACCAGCACCTGATGCCCTTCGGGCCCGGAACGGTCGATTGGCCGGGTGTCGTGCGCAGCCTGATGGCAATCGGCTACGACGGCCTGTTCAACTATGAAATCCCCGGTGAGCGCCATGCGCCGCTGCCCATCCTGCTGGCCAAACTGGACTATATCCGAACCATGACCGATCTGCTGTTCGCCGAAGCTGCCAAGCCGTGAACATCGGCTACGCCTGCCTGGCGATCGGTGTGCCCGGGACCCGGTTCAGCAGCTGCCGCCAGGAGTTGGCCGATGCGGCCAGGCTGGATGCAATCAGCGCGCAGAACCTGCAGGCGCTGGAAAACCTGGTCGCGTACAACGCCATCCGGGGTATCCGGCTGTTTCGTATCAGCTCTGACATCATCCCGTTCGGCTCCAGCCCGGTCAACCAGCAGCCCTGGGCCGGGCAGCACGCCGCTCAGCTGGCCCGGATCGGGGCTTTGATCCGGAGCGCCGGCATGCGGGTTTCGATGCATCCCGGCCAGTATACGGTTCTCAACAGCCCGGACCAGGATGTCGTTGAGCGGGCCGTGGCTGACCTGGTCTACCATGACCGGCTGCTCGCGGCGCTGGGCACCGGCCGGACAAGTAAAATCGTCCTGCATATCGGCGGGGTATACGGCAACAAGCAAGCTGCGCTGGAACGCTTTGCCCGCCAGTACGAACGTCTGGGCGATGCCGTGCGCAGCCGGCTGGTTATCGAGAACGACGAACGGATTTTCACCGTCGCGGATGCGCTTTTGCTGCACCGGCTGGTGCAGGTTCCGGTCGTATTTGACAATCTGCACCACGCGCTGAACCGGCCGGATGGCGCGTGCGGAGCGCCAGAGCCCGACCGCACATGGGTTGCGGCTTGCCGTGCCACCTGGCAGGCCGCCGACGGAACCCAGAAAATCCATTACGCCCAGCAGGCCGCGGGCAAACGTCCGGGTGCCCATTCGGAAACCATCGAGGCGGCGCGCTTTGTCGCGGACATGACCGGCCTGCCCGACGACCTGGATGTCATGCTCGAAGTCAAAGACAAGAACCTGTCGGCGGTCAAATGCATCAACTGCCTGAGTCCGGCCGGGCCGATCACGCTGCTGGAGCAGGAGTGGGCCCGTTACAAGTATGAAGTGCTCGAAACCGCGCCGGATATCTACCTGGCCATCCGTCAGCTGCTCAAGGACAAGCAGGCCTGGCCGGCGCTGCCCTTTTACGCGCTGGTCGAAGAGGCCCAGCGCCGGCCGGTGCTTGCCGGTCATGCCATCAACGCGGCCCAGCAAGCCTGGGGTTATCTGGGCAGGCAAGCTTCTGAACGGGACAAACCGCAGTTTGCCCGCCTCCTGAAGCGATGCCGTGACGATGCGGGCAAGACCGGACCGCTCAAACGCTTCCTGCTGAAAACCGCCCGCACGCAGCAGCAGCCCTACCTGGAGCAAAGCCTCTACCTGACACGCCTGCTTTGAAAATGCGAGCGGTCAATGGACGCTTCGGGTTTGATTCTGCCAGATTCTTGCGGTATGATTAGGCTTAGAACATAACAGATTTCAGCACACTCGCGATGACAGGCATGATGGGGGAACCATGAAAAAACTATGTGAAGCGCTGTCTCAGACAGCTTTGTTCAGCGGCCTGAACCACGACTTGTTTCACGACTACTGCGGCCAAACCAGTATCCGGATTGTCTGGAAAGGCGAGGTCCTGGTCAATGAGGGCGACCCCTGCACCGGTATCGGCATTATCATCGAAGGACAGCTGGCCTTGCAGAAATACACCAGTTCGGGTGACTTTGCCACCCTTGAACTGCTGGGCGACGGGGACATCTTTGGCGAATACCTGATTTTCGGCAGCAAGAAGATCTACCCGGTGACCATCGAGGCGGTCACGAACGCCAAGGTGATCATTATCTCAAAAGACATCCTGATGACGCTGCTTTACCAGAGCCCCGAGATCATGCAAAGCTTTCTGACGATTTTGTCCGACCGCATCCAGTCCCAGAACCGGCGAATCTCCCTGCTCGCCCAGAAGAGCCTGCGCCAGAAAATTGCCAGCTACCTGATGGAACTGCTGCGCGACCAACTGGAAAAGGAAGGGGAGACACCCAAGAGCGTCCGCCGGACCGTTTCGACGCAGGCGGTCGAACTGCCGGTTTCCAAAGAAGTCGTTGCCCGGCTCCTGGCCATGCCCCGGCCGTCTTTTTCCCGCGAGCTGATCAGCATGGAGCGCGACGGGCTGGTCAGGGTCAGTGGCCGCGTGATCTGGCTGCTGGACCTGGACCGCCTGGAACGCGGCGTCATCGAAGGTTTTCAAGCCTGACCGGCCGGCAGCCCCCGAATATCTGAACAGAATATGAAAACAACCCCGGGTTGTTCTTGTTTCGTTCCGCGGTTTAGCATATGATAAAAGAGGGGAACATCAACAAGGCAAAAGGGGATCTGACGCCGTGCAACTGACGGGGAACAGCGATATTCTATCGGATCTGGGGCAATTCATCCGTAACCTGTTTCAGGACATGACGAGCGGGCTGCTTTTTTTTGGCGGACCGCTCGATATCGTTATCGCGGTCGGCGATGTTCTGGCGACAGCCCTGGTCATCTATTACGTGCTCAAGCTGCTGCGCGATTCCCGTGCCTGGCAGCTGCTCAAGGGCTTGTTCCTGATTCTGGCTTTTGCCCTCGTCTGCAGCCTGATCGGCTTGAACACCGTCGGTTTCTTGCTCAACAACACCATCTCCGTCCTGGCCATCGCCTTTGTGGTCATCTTCCAGCCTGAACTGCGCCGTGCCCTGGAAACAGTCGGGCGCAACAGCTTCAGCGTTCTCTCATCGGCGGTCAGCCAGGAAGAGAAAGGCAAGTCGGCAGGCTCGATCCACAACCTGATCGAAGCGATTGTCCGCGCCTGTGAGAAAATGGCTGAAACGCGCACCGGAGCCCTGATCATCATCGAACGCCAGACACGGTTGGGGGAACTGGCCGTCCAGGAAAACGTCGTCAACCTCGATGCCGCGGTTTCGGCCACGGTGTTGCTCCAGATTTTCTACAAAGGTTCGCCGCTGCACGACGGGGCGATCCTGATCCGTGAAGGGCGCGTTGCCGCCGCGCGGGTGCATGTTCCGCTATCTGACAATTACCACCTGCGCCGGGACTACGGGACCCGCCACCGCGCCGCCATCGGGGCCAGTGAAATGGGCGACACGATCGCCGTTGTCGTTTCCGAGGAGCGCGGGGTAATCAGCCTGGCTCTTGAAGGCCGGCTCTATTCGCTGGACAACGGCGATGCACTGCGCGCCTTGCTGCACAAGCTGCTCAGTGCGCCAAAATCGCCGGTCAGTTTCGTAGGCAGCCTGCTGCGGGGGGTTCGCGGCAAACGGGCCGTTGCGGAGACGGCCGACAGCGAATCAGGCCAGACGGATGTCGACAGCATCGTGAGCGAAGTCCCGGAACAGGCGCCGGTCAAGCGCCCGAGACCCGGGCGGCGCCGCCTGATCCTGGCCAGCGTGTCGCTGGTGATGGCAATCGCGCTCTGGCTATATGTCCAGGTGACGATCAATCCGATCGAAACCCGTTCCTTCACGGTACCTTTATCTTACGAAGGCATCCTTGAAGCTGAAAACCGGGGTTTCGAATTGCAGTATCCCCTGCAGAATGTCCAGGTGACCCTGATGGGCCGGCGCAAGGCCATCAGCAGCTTGACAAACAACGATGTCCGCGCCTTCCTCGATTTCGCCCAGGTCGAAAGTGTCGGCTTGGTTCGCCTGGAGGTTCAAATCGACACCGGGGGCTTCCAGTACATCCGCACCGAGAATCGCTCACCCTCAACGGTCACGGTCAGCGTCAGGGAAAAAGATGACACCTGATGTCATCTTTTCGTCATATAGCAAACATGTCGTTGTCATAAAAGGAACCTCAGAGATGAAACATCGGCGGCACGCGCCAGATGCTATAATGGGCTCATCTTAATCAGCGATGAGGAGAATCCCATGACACGATTATTTGGCACGGACGGTGTCCGCGGTATCGCCAACCAGGAACTGACGCCAGATCTGGCTTTCCGGCTGGGCTGGGCAGGTGCCCGGGTCCTGGCTGGCGCGTGCAAGCACAAAGCGACGATCCTTGTCGGCCAGGATGCCCGCATTTCCTGCGGTATGCTGGAGTCGGCTCTCGTTGCCGGCATCTGCTCGGCCGGGGCCGACGCGCTGGTCGCCGGTGTTGTCCCGACGCCGGCAATTGCCTACCTGACGCGTAAATACACCTGCGACGCCGGTGTTATGATTTCGGCCTCGCACAATTCGTATGAGTTCAACGGTATCAAATTTTTCAGCGAAAGCGGCCATAAGCTGCCTGACGAGACCGAGGATCGCATCGAGGCGTTGATCGGACGATACCCCGAAGAAGCGACCGATCGACCGACCGGTGACCTGGTTGGCCGGAGGCTCGAGCGCAAGCAAGCCGCCCGCGACTACGCGGAGCATCTGAAACGGCGCATGGGGGTTGACTTGAGCGGCCTCAGAATCGGCCTGGACTGCGCCAACGGGGCCTGTGCGGCGATTGCTCCCGGCTTGTTCGCCGATCTGGGCGCGGAGGTATTTGCCATCGGGGTCGAACCGGACGGGATCAACATCAACGCCGGCTGCGGTTCGCTGCATCCGGACAAGCTGCGCCAGTTGGTCCGCCGGGAAAACTGCGACCTTGGGATCGGCTTCGACGGCGACGCCGACCGGATGCTGGCGGTCGACGAGCATGGCGAACTGGTCGACGGCGATGTCGCCATGGCCATCATCGCCCGCGACATGAAACAGAAAGGCCACTTGAAAGACGATACGCTGGTGGTCACCGTGATGAGCAACCTGGGTCTGGACCTGATGGCGCGCAGCAACGGCATCCGGATCGTCAAGACGAAAGTCGGCGACCGCTATGTCCTGGAAGAGATGCTGCGCCATGGCTATACAGTCGGCGGGGAGCAGTCCGGCCATATCATCTTGCTGGAACACGCGACCACCGGAGATGGGCTGCTCAGCGCCCTGCGCCTGCTGCGCGCGCTCTGCGACAGCGGTCAGCGCTTGAGTGAAGCCCGCCGCGTGATGCATGTCCTCCCGCAGGTTCAGCGCAGCGCCCGCATCCCCAACGGCAACAAACAGGCGGCTTTGCAGGACGCCGAGATTTGCAGCCGCATTGCTGCCATCGAGCAGGAACTGGCCGGCAGGGGCCGGGTGCTGGTGCGCGCTTCGGGGACCGAGCCGATTATCAGGGTCATGCTGGAAGGTGAGGATATCAGCAAGATCGGCCCGTTGGCCGATGCGCTGACCGACTTGATCACAAGCCGCTTCGGCACCTGAACCTGGAGGACAACCCTGATGTGTGGCATTGTCGGTTATATTGGCAGCCGGCCTGTTTTGCCTGTGCTGCTCGACGGATTAGCAAGGCTTGAATACCGCGGCTACGATTCGGCGGGAATCGCTTTCATCTTGCGCGGGCAGATCCGGATCTGTAAGAAAAAAGGCCGGCTGGCCCAGCTGGAACAAGCTCTGGCCGCTGCGGACCTGGCCGGCGAGCCGATCCGTGTGGGTATCGGGCATACCCGCTGGGCGACCCATGGCGCGCCCAGTGATGAGAATTCGCACCCGCATCTATCGGCCAACGGGCGCATCGCCGTCGTGCACAACGGCATTATCGAGAACTACATCGACCTGAAACGCTACTTGTGTGCCCAGGGCTGCTGCTTTCATTCCGAAACGGATACGGAAGTGGTCGCGCATCTGGTCGACTTGCACTATGAACGCGACTGTCCGGGAGACCTGATGGCGGCCGTGTGCCTGACGCTGGCCGAACTGGAAGGCTCTTATGCGCTCGGGGTCCTGTGTGCCGACCAGCCGGACCGGTTTATCGCGGCGCGCAAGGACAGCCCGCTGGTCATC
This sequence comes from Clostridiaceae bacterium, assembly GCA_012523135.1. Classification (GTDB taxonomy): domain Bacteria; phylum Bacillota; class Clostridia; order Saccharofermentanales; family UBA5734; genus JAAYBY01. Next base: position 5,281 of record JAAYJD010000293.1, on the reverse strand, counting down.
GGTCTGGGAGAGGACGGCCATTTCATCGCCTCCGACATTCCGGCGCTGTTGGGCCAGACGCGCCGCGTCCTGATCATGGAAGACCGTGAAGTGGCCGTCATCGAGCGCCAGCGGGTGCAGCTGTTCGACGCGCTGGGCCGCCCGGTCTGCCGCGAGCCGCTCCAGGTGCAATGGGACAGCACCGCTGCCGAAAAGGGCGGTTATAAACATTTCATGATGAAGGAGATCTTCGAAGAACCGCGCGCCGTCCGCGACACCCTGACCCGCCACATCCGCCGCGGCGCGCTTGACCTGCCGGCGATCGGCTGGCCCCGGCCGGTGCGCCAGGTCTGCATCGTCGCCTGCGGCACCGCCTATCACGCGGGCATGGTCGCGAAGATCGTGATCGAACAGCTCTGCCGGGTTCCGGTTGTGGTCGATATCGCCTCTGAATTCCGCTACCGGGACCCGATTCTGGACGATGAGACGATGGTGATCATCATCAGCCAGTCCGGGGAGACCCTCGACACGCTGGCTGCGATGCGCGAAGCCCGCAGCCGCGGCGGACATATCCTGGCGGTCGTCAACGTCGTCGGCAGCTCGATCGCCCGCGAGGCCGCTGCCGTGCTGTTCACGGCGGCAGGTCCCGAGATTGCCGTTGCTTCGACCAAGGCCTACAGCACCCAGCTGGCGGCCCTTTATCTGCTGGCTTTCAGCCTGGCGCAGCGCCTCAACCGGATGACGGCCGCCGAGGTCGGGGAAAAGATCGACGCCCTGCTGGCGGTTCCGGCCATGATCGACTCGGTGCTGGCCAGCCAGGCCGAAATCCAGCGTTTCGCAGCCGCTCATTTCAACGCCCACAGCATCTTCTTCATGGGGCGGGGCCTCGATTATGCCCTGGCCATGGAAGCGTCATTGAAACTCAAGGAAATATCCTACATTCACTCGGAAGCCTATGCCGGCGGGGAATTGAAACACGGCACGATCGCCCTGATCGAGCCGGGTACGCTGGTCATCTGTCCGCTGACCCAGCCGGCCCTGCTGGACAAGATGATCAGCAACATCCGCGAGGTCAAGGCCCGTGGCGCGCTGATCCTGGGCATCCTGACCCCGTCCTGCCGGAAAGCGGCCGACGTCTGTGATGCGGTATTCATGCTGCCCGATGTGCCGCCGCTGCTGGCACCGCTGGTCGCCGTCACGCCGACACAGTTGTTTGCCTACTACATGTCGCTCAACAAGGGCCTGGATGTCGACAAGCCGCGCAATCTGGCCAAGAGCGTCACCGTGGAGTGAGGCGGGCGCTAAATCAGAGCGTCAGGTCGTGGATTTCCGATTGCGTCAGCCGGGCCAGCTCGTCCAGCCGGCCGCGGTTGAGCTTGTTGGTGAAGATGAAGGACATCCCGTCACGCCTGGCGCGGCCGGTCCGGCCGATGCGATGGATGTAGTGCTCGTTCTCCTCCGGAATGTCGTAATTGAAAACAGCGTCGACTTCGTCGATGTCCAGCCCCCGGGAGGCGACATCGGTGGCGACCAGCACCGGCAGATGACCGTCGCGGAACTGGCCGATCACCTGTTCGCGCTGCGACTGGCGCAGATCCCCGTGCAGGCAGTCGGCTTTGCAGCCGGCTTTCTGGAGCAGTTGGGTGACGCTGCGCACGTTCTGCTTGGTGTTGCAGAAGACCAGTACCTTCTTGAAAGCCTTTTTTACCATCAAGGTCATGATCGCCTGCGCGCGTGCCTGGCCGCTGGCCTCGATCGCGTACTGCGTGATCGGCGGCTTGTCCTCCTGCCTGGCTTCGACCATCAGCTCGACGACGTCGCGCTGGTAGATCCAGGAGATATCCATGACGGAGCGCGACAAGGTCGCCGAAAACATGGCGATCTGCCAGACATTGGGCATGCGGTCGAGGATGCGGCGCACATCGTGGACAAACCCCATGTCCAGCATGCGGTCGGCCTCATCCAGCACGGCGGTATGGACGTTGCTGAGCGTCAGGTTCCGGCGCTGCAGGTGGTCGAGCAGCCGGCCCGGTGTGGCGACCACGATCTGCGGCTTTTCGCGCAGCTGGGCGACCTGGCGGTTGAGCGGCTGTCCGCCGTATAACGTGACGACCTTGACCTCGGGACGCGTACTGGCCAGCTGGGTGATGTCGTCGCTGATCTGAATGGCCAGTTCGCGCGTCGGACTGAGAATGAGCGCCTGGATGCCCTGCTGGCCGGGCTCCAGGTGCTCGATGATCGGGATGCCGAAGGCGCAGGTCTTGCCGGTTCCGGTCGGGGCCCTGGCGATGACATCGCGCCAGGCCATCATCGGGGGGATGGTCTGTTCCTGTACTGAGGTGGGCTCGGAAAAGCCCATGTCCCTTACGGCCTGCAGGGTTTTTTCCGACAGCTGCAGGGTGTCAAATGACTTGCTTTGCGTCATGAAGATCCTTTCTTTTCAATCACATTGTGTCAGGCTTTGGGTGAGGTGAAGATCGGCTGGCGCTCCTCATCCCAGGTCTTTAGCAGCTCGATCTCTTCCGGCGTGATCGGACGGTAAGCATCAATCAGCTGCATGGCCAGACGGAACATGCGGATATCGCCCGGGGTCACGGCTGCGGTTACCGGCAGTGACAAGGTGAAACGCAGCGCCAGGTCAGCACGGTCCGGGTTGTCGAGCGGCTGGTACCAGGCCTTTGGATAGGGGCGGGCCTCGCGGGTCATGCCCTCCGGCCAGGCGCAGCGGGCCAAAGCTTTAAGGGCCAGGAGCGTCAGTCCGTCTTTTTGGGCCCGCTCAACCAGGGGCTTGCCGAACCCTTCGCGCAGGTACGTCATCCAGTTCAAGGGGAACAAGACGGATTCGAACGGGAAATGGTCCAGGCAGGCCTGGGCCGCATAATCTGAATGGGCTGAAAAACCGATGTGGCGGATCTTGCCGTCCTGCTGCGCCTTGACAACCGTTTCCATGACGCCGTCCGGACCGAACGCCTGGGCGACATCGGCCTCGGTTGTCATGCTGTGCAGCTGGTAGAGATCGAAATGGTCGGTCTGCAGTGTTTTCAGCGAATGGTTGAGCGCTTCTTCGGCTTCCTTGCGGGTGCGTTTTTCCGTTTTACAAGCTAAAAAGACGTCCTGTCGGTGACCAGCCAGGGCCGGCCCCAGCTTGTCCTGGGCGTCGCCATAGGAGGGGGCGACATCGAAGTAGTTGATGCCCTGGTCGAGCGCTTCGGCGACAAAGCGGTTGGCGTCCGCCTGGGTTTCATTCATGACGATGATTCCGGCAAAGCCGATCACGGAGAGCATTTCTTTGGTTTTTCCATACGGTCGTTGCAGCATATCGGTACCTCCCTGAAAAAAACATGATTACGCGAACCTTCTACCCATATCATACGTCAAAAAGACGAAATTGTCGTGTCGTTTTGTCACATAACGCGGCGGGTACTTGCAGATCGCTACGCAGGAAACAGAAATGTGAAATTGGAAGTGCATATAATTAAAAATTAGTGAGTAATAGTAAAATAAATATAAATAATATTAAGCTAGGTATTGACAATGTTAAATAATGGGTTTATATTGAAATCAAGAAACAAAAGGAGGTGCGTGCGATGGCCGCTTATCAGAAAATGCCCAGCCGCTGCCCGGCCTGCGGCAATGCCCTGGTTGTCGAAGCGCTGCGCTGCCCGGCTTGCCGGACCGCTGTCGAGGGACAATATGCCTTGTCACGCTTCATGCTGCTGACTCCGGAACAACTGCAGTTCTGTGAAATGTTTTTGCGCAGCCGGGGCAGTCTCAAGGAGCTGGGCAGCCAGCTGGGTATCTCGTATCCTACGGCGCGCAACCGCCTTGACGAGTTGCTGGCGGCCCTGGGTTACGAGAAGGAAAGCAGCCGCGACAAGCGGCTCGAAATTCTGGAGAAACTGACGCGGGGTGACTTGACCCACGAGCAGGCCCTGCAATTACTTAAGGAGGATGAAACCTGATGAAAGAGGAACTGCGCAAGATCCTGGATCTGATCGAACAAGATCGCATCACCGCCGCCCAGGCTGCGGAGCTGATTGAAGCGATGGGGATCGAAGACGAAAAGCCGGACAAGCCCCGACAGCAGACCAAGCGTACGCTGCGCGTCCTTTTGATGTCAGCCAGCGGCGAGAAGGTTAACGTCAAACTGCCGGTCGGGCTGCTCAAGTCCGGCCTGGACATCGGCAAGCATTTCGCCAGTGCCTCCGGTAAAAGCCAGGAAATCTTAAACAACCTGGACTGGGACCAGCTCATGACGACGGTCGACCAGATGATCGAGGACGGCACGTCGGGCGAAATCGTCCACATATCCAAACCAAGCGGGGAGAGGGTCCTCGTTTTACTGGAGTGAACCCCTGGCGGGGCGAAAATTGAAGGAGGCTCCATATGTCACAGACCATCCTGCTGCACCAGGCACAGGCGGACCGGCAGGCCGCATGGCCCTGCATCGCCGGCAACACGCGTTCACCATTCGGTTGTCTGGCCATCCGCATCCGGCTTGAGCCTGGTCGTGAATACACGTTTTTCATCCCGCGCTGGCTTGGCGAAGCCGCGCTGCTGCTGGCTGGCGTCGTTCCCATGCTGCGCGCCCAGCTCAAACAGAACCGGCTCCATGTCCGCCAGCTGCGCCAACTGCTCCGCGGTTCGGCCCGGCCGGGCCAAATCCTGTCGCTCGACTTGCTGGTCCGCAACGGCGCGATCGTCCGGGTGAACGGGACCGAACTCGCTGCCGCCCGGAACCGCTCCGAGCGGATGGCAGGACCGGACCTGTCTCTTGATCGGCCGGTCCCCATGCAGACAGCTCTGTTCAGCCCGTTCCTGCAGCGCCTGGACCGGTGAGATACAAGCAGACAATCAGGCAAACGAAGACGCCCGGACCGACAAGGATCCGGGCGTCTTCGTCTTGGCATGGGTGCCGGTTACTACAAATTCACTCAAAAAGGTTTCACATGTTACAAAAATAACCAGCATATTCGCCAAATATTTTTCAAAAAAGTCTTGACAAGGGGTGCGTGCCCTGATATACTGAAGTCAGGTTCCAGGGAATACCTTGATGGGGTAAGACCAAACGGAAACCGCCGTATCTTCGATACGGAAGCGAAAGAGTATTTGATAGACACGAGAGTGAATAGATAGTGCTCTTCGGACAAGTGAATACCATTCAGGGTCAGACCAATGACCGGGTTTTTCCGGAAATGAAGTCGGATCGGAAAATGATTATTTGGTTGTTTGTTGAATCTTTCGCGTAAAGGGTAACCGCTAGGATAAGGCTCAAGAGGGTTCGCTGGAACCCTTTTTTTGT
>JAAYJD010000292.1 GCA_012523135.1 Clostridiaceae bacterium | reverse complement strand
GTTGAAACAGAGGCAACCTTGCAAGCCAGCCAGAAGGAAGTCAGTTTCACACCGGTCACTGTTAAAATCGACCGCCTGGTCATCCGTGACCAGATCAAGGTAACCGACGCATTCCTGCACACCTTGAACGGCATGCTGGCCAGCGCCTTGCTGGCTTATGCCGGCAGTGATGAGATGACCATGACTTTGCCCACTCTTTCGGTCGACATGCCTTTGCCGTTGGTTCCAGACGGCCCAGGCAACCAGCTGCCGGTCGCGCTCAGCGGCTGTGCTGTTCTCAACAATAAACGGCTGTCAGTCGGCGTGATTTTCCTGACCGATACGGTGCCGGTCATACCTCAGCTTCCGGCCGCCAGCACAGCGCCGGTCTTCATCAGCTTGCGCCAGCAGGCTATGCGCGATGTCCTGGATTTCTAGTGGAGCAAGGTTGACTGGTCGGTGCCGATTCCCTTCAATGGCACGATGCCGCTCAATGTCAACCAGTTTATCAAACAGGCGCGTTCCGTCCTCACCCGCCTGGTGACATTGGGCTTTCTGCAGCGCGAGGAAGATATCAGCAATCTGGTTCTGACCTACACGGGGCAAGTCTATCTGCAAAGCAAGCCCAGCTTGCTGTTTGCGGCCCCCAATTCAGCCGGTCTGGGCAACATCAGCCTGAAAGTGGCGCTGGATGTGCGGATTAAGGCTGATGTCACAAAAAAGCTCTATCTTGATACCAGCAGTATCATCCCAGATAACTGGACACCATGGACCGACGACATCAAGCTCAGCGAAAAGAGCGGCAACCAGGAGATCCTCCATCTGCAGCAGACCGTCGCCTTATCTTTACTGGAAGCGGCCGCGACCTTGGAAGTCCGTCCCGACGGCAGCCTGGCCATCAAAATGCAAAAAGCCGACCTGGCGCTGGACTTTGGCGACGAGTGGTACCAGAACCTGCCGGAAAACCTGCTCAACGGCTTGCTGAAATTCTTTAATCAGAAAATCATCGATCATCTGCCACCTCTGGTGATCGCGCCAGCTATCGTCCTGAAGAATGTCAAGGCTGCCGGCATGACGCCAGTCGTCACCCCCAGCCAATTCCAAGTCTGCGCGGCCGGGACTGGCCTTTACGGCGAAGCGACCGTCACGTTTTCCACCGGATTCGACGTGGCGGAAATGACCGGCAAGATACCTGTACCCGGCTACATTGCCAATCGGCGCTCCCGCCGCATCCATCGAGTCACCTGTGCGGTAATCAAGGATATCCGGCCGGGAAATCGCGAAGGCTATTTCGTGCTGCATGAAGCCCTGCGCGACGGTTACCGATCGTGCCAGGAATGCCTGAAAGGAGCTGAGATCTCATGAGCTTGCATTCAGCCGGTTATGATGCCGTGATCCTGCTCAACGAACGTTTCCTCAACCAGCTGTCCGGCGCTCTGTTCTACAATGGCTTCCTGCGCGTAGCTAAAAAGCTGGACCTGATCGATGCCCTCGATCCAGCGGCGGCAGCCGAGATTGAACCAGCTGTCCGGCCGTTCCTGAAGATGGATGTCCGGCTGCACCTGGTGCGTGAGCCGTTACTGGATTTCCTGAAGGCCACCGACTCGGCTGCGCCCTTCAAAATGCGTTTGCTTATGGAATTGCGCGCCATCATCACGCTCTGGGACGGCCTGGAACTGCCTTTCAGCATCCGCCTGTCCTTGGTGACAGCCTGCAGCATCGAGCAAGTGCCGGACGCCCCTGGCCTTATCGATCCGAGTTCCCTTCTGCTCGACCTGCTGGTCAATGAACAGCCGGATTATCTGGAACCCGGTTCTTATATGCTGCTTCTGAACCTGACCAAATGCGAGCTCGAGACCCTGTCGTTCTCCTGGCAAGGGCGCCGCCTGCAGACGATGGATATCCAGCTGGACACCGCCGTCATGACCGTGATTCGCGCCTATTTTGCCGAATCAGGCCAATGCTTCGCCATGGCGCTGCCCAGCTTTGGAGCCTACTTGCCCGGCCTGCCAAAAATACCGGTTAACCGCCTTTTTGGCGAAGTAGCCTATTGCCAAGTGCTTGGCGGCTATAACCAACAAGACAGCGATTCCCTGGCCATTGCCCTCAACCTGCTCGGCCACACCGCCGGCAATCCAAACCTTTTGTATAATTTCGCCCGCAACTGCTCGGTCGGCTTGGCTTTACCCGAAGCAGCCCTGCAATCCTTGATCAACCGTGCCTGGGGGCAGTATGTCCAGATCATGCCGATCACCGGCCAACTGGTCTTTGAAAGTCCCGAAGTCAATGAATTTGTCCAGACTGCCGGCGGTATCCTGCGCATCGCTGAACGCATTGCCGTGGAATTGGCGACCCTGGGCTTTGTCGAGGCGGAAACGACCTTGCATGGCTTGAAATTCGTCGTCGACTATGTCGCGTCATTTCCACACTGCCCCGTGATCGATTTCCAGCCCGGCAATACGGTCTGCCTGAGCAATTGCCTGACAACCGGCACCTTGCGCCTGAGGGTCCTGCTCGATGTCGAGTCCCGGATGGAGATCGACCCGACTGGTTGGCTGCCGGATTTCATCCCCGATATCGAAGTGTCACACGAACGGCGCTGGATTGAGATTTTCCAGATGCGCTTGATCATGAACGAAGTCGGCTTAAAAATGGGTAAAGCTAAGGTCACCTTCGATGAAGCGAGCAATTCGCTCGCCCTGAAACTGACCGCCATCGACCTTGCCCTGGATATTGCGATTTCTCTGTTTCACGGCTGTCCGTTCCTGTCATTTCCAAGCTGGATCCAGAACCGGGTCATTGACTTGGCGGAAAAGATCATCGTCGACAACTGCCCGCCAATCACTTTCTCGCCGCCCCTTACCTTCAAACTGCCGCTGATCCCCTGGCCGATCAATATCCGCGGCAGAAAGCTCGGCATTGATGCCGACGAGTTAACGGCGACCGTCGACGCCTGGTTCGGCGAACTCAAACAGGATATGCCCTATGTGCCGAAATATATCGTCAACACCAATAACCGGGAAGTTCACAGCCTGGGCTGCAGCGGCCTGCTCGACACCTATGAGGAACACCAAAAAGGGTTCCATCTGCTTAACGATGCGCTTAACCGCGGCTTCGACGGCTGCGGACGCTGCTTGCCGGAATTTCATACGCGTGAAACATAGCCCGTTTTGCAGGTATAATCCGTATTGCAGACTAACCCGCATGCCTTGTCTTGACAGCCCTTCAGAGCTGTTCTACGATAAATTTGGGTAATCTGATTAAGTAATGGGGCACACGGTTTATTGGCATCTTATAGAAGAGGTGCCGCGAAACACAGAATAAAACAAAGTACCGTCTGTGTAAGTGAACACGTTAGTTTATCCTGGGGAGTCTGCCGGTGAGCAATCACTTGCAGGCTTTCTTTTCATGGTGCATGACCCGGTATAGTCAGGCGAACTCGATTCCAGGCCCTGGAACCTTGAACTGGATAATGCCCGGTAATAGGATAGTAATTTGGTTCTGGTGCAAAAATCTTATTAGACACACCTTTTCGGTTATTCAGGTATTTTACTCGATCTCCATCGCCAGCTTCGTGT
>JAAYJD010000291.1 GCA_012523135.1 Clostridiaceae bacterium | reverse complement strand
CGTCGTGGATCCGCCAGATGTCCTTGCGCACGGCATCGCCGTTCTTTTCGGCCAGTCCCCATTCCAGCAGGGATTCTGAATACGTCTTGATCGTCGTCAACGGCGTCTTGAGCTCATGGGAGACATTGGCAACGAATTCCTTGCGCTGCTTTTCTTCGCGTTCCTGTTCGGTGATGTCCTGCAGGACGACAATGTTGCCGGCGCGGCGGCCCTCGTCGAAACGGGACTCCTTCAGCCGGATGCGCAAGATCCGTTCGCTGTGCTGGATCATGCCGCTGATCTGCCGGTTGCCCAGCAGGGCGGCGGCCTGAATGCCGTTGTCCTGCCCGTAGCGGCTGACAAACTCGGTCAGGGATTCCGGAACCGGGTCCGGCGCGAGCATTTTGCGCGCCGCGGGATTGGAATTGATCCGGACACCGTCGCTGCTGTAAGCGATGACGCCGACATCCAGATCGGCCAAAATCGCTTCCGACTTGTTGCGCTCGTCGATGAACTGGCTGACCATAGAGGACATCTCGCGGTCCTTGCGCAAGCGGTAGCGACGGTTCCGCCAGCCGCAAATCGCCAGCATCAGCAGGATGGCAAGCAGGAACGCAGCCCCGGCCCATAGCGCCGGGTGCAGCGCCTCACCGGAAAACAGGTTCTGAAAAAATACAATCATGACAGGCGCCGATCTTCCTTCCTTATGGCCCGACAGCCAGCCGGCTCAATCATGGCCAGGATTCTTGTCGAAATAATAGCCGACGCCGCGTTTGGTCAGCAAGTACTTGTACTGGCTCTGGTCGGGCTCGAGTTTTTCACGGGTGCGCCGGACAGTGACATCGACGGTCCGGACATCGCCGAAATATTCATAGCCCCAGACTTTTTCGAGCAGCGCTTCCCGGGAGAAAACCTGACCGGCGTTCTGAGCCAGGAAACGGACGAGTTCAAATTCACGCAGGGTCAGCTCGATCACCTCGCCGCCCCGGCGAACCTGGTATGCCTCATGGTCGATCTCCAGATCGCCGAACACCATGACCCGCTGGTGCTCGCCCAGGTTCATGTCCGCCAGGCTGACCCGGCGCAGTTGGGCCTTGACCCGGGCCAGGACCTCTCGCACGCTGAACGGCTTGGTGACGTAATCGTCAGCACCCAGTTCCAAACCGAGCACTTTGTCGATTTCCTCGCTCTTGGCTGTCAGCATCAGGATCGGTACGCTCGTCTGCTGGCGAAGTTTGCGGCAAACGTCGAAGCCGTCCATGCGCGGCAGCATGCAGTCGAGCAGGATCAGGTCGGGCTTCATGGTCAATCCCATCTCCAGCGCCTGAGCGCCATCGTATGCGGCGATTGTCTGGTATCCTTCGCGTTCAAGGTTCGCCTTAAGAATATCCACGATGTTATGCTCGTCATCAACGATCAGGATCTTTGCACACATACGCCTGCTCCTTTGTATTCGAATTCTGACAGCCACACCGGAACCATACATGCGGCGCCTGACTGTCAGAACCATTATATCATGACTTTCGCAGCGTGACGCATGAACGAAAAAGACCCCTGATCCCAAAAAAAACAGGACCAGCGGCGTTTGAACCGATGGTCCTGATAAAATCCGGCGAAGACCTATTTTCCCGGGCCGTTACCAGCCAAGTATCGTCGGCACCAGAGAGCTTAACTGCTGTGTTCGGGATGGGAACAGGTGTGGCCTCTCTGTCATATTCACCGGAAAGGGATGAGGGACGATGCACCCTCAGGACT
>JAAYJD010000290.1 GCA_012523135.1 Clostridiaceae bacterium | reverse complement strand
GGTACATGCGGTCTGGCTCGACCAGGCAGACGACGCCGTCGAGCGGCTCTTCGCGCAGCATGGCCAGGTGCGACGTGTAGCGTCGGGCCACGCCGAAGCGCTCGCCGGCCCGATTGACCTTCTCTTCGATCAGGTCGCACAGCGCCACAACCTCGCAGTCCTGGATTTCTGTCAGGCTGGGCAGATGGACACTGTTGGCCATGCCCCCGCAGCCGATCACGCCGATTCTTGCTCGCTTATTCATCCTCTTATCCTCCTTATGGTTCAATATGGCCCGGCGCGTGCCGTTCGGCCATCGACCGTGCGTAATAGTCGTCCCAGAGCTCAAGGGCGAATTCGTTGACGATGTCCGTCATGGTCAGGTCTTCGGACTCGCAGGTCATCAGGACACAGCCCAGATGGCCGGGATCGTATATTTTGACTTTTCTGCCGTACTTTTGCTTGATCGCCGGAAATTTCTCGGTGTTGTAGTCGATATGCACCACCCGGTGATCCAGGTTGATCTGGGCTGTGACAAACGGGTAATAGTTGGTCGACTGGGCGACCAGGTCACCGACGGGGTTGATGATCGTGCACTGGTCGCCTGGCACGCTGCCGACAAAATAGGACCGGCAGGTGTAGGCCCAGATGTTCTGCATCAGGCCGCCGTGGTACATCGAGCAAAAAACGAGCAGCTCCGGTCTTCCCTGTTCGTATTTCTGCAGCAGTTCCTGGTAGTTGAGGTCGAAGCAGATGACGCCGGACACCGTGCCGAAATCGGTCTTGATCACGGGCGCGTCCTTGCCGTAGAGGATGTGGGCGTCATAGAACTCGCCGTGGACCAAGTGGTTCTTGTTGTAAAAACCGTCCAACCCGCCCTGGCGGTTGATGAACTGGGTCGTGTTGCGCCAGGTGCCGTCGGGCAGCTGGCGGGCCGCCGAGTAGGCGATGTTGCAGTGGTTGTCCCGGGCGACATCCATGAAGTGGTCGCGGATGCGGTCTCCACGCACCGCGTAGTAGGCCAGGCGCTGCTCCAGCGTGAAGTTGGGCGGCCGGTCGCAGGCTTCGGGCAGGACGATCAAGTCCGGCTTGTCGCCGAGCACGCGGGACAGCCAATGGTCCCAGTGCGCGATCATCTCCGCGACAGATGCGTTCAGGTCTTGCTTGGGGTCCATTTCATGCGGTCGGGGCGCGACCGCGCTGATCGTGTCAAATCGGTCCATGGGTTCAACCTCCTGAATATCGATTAGTGTCTCAGGTATACAGCAGTTTGGCATTGGCCGAATAGCCAGCGTAGAACAACGCGCCGTCGTAACCGGGGTCGTCGGCCGGGATCGCGTCCAGGGGCACCGTCTGGCCGCCGTTTTCGCGCGAGATGCGTCCGGCCAGCATGATCTTGACCGAATCGAGCAGCACATCCAGCGGGGCCAGTTTGTGCGTTTTCCCTTCCATGAACTGGAAGATCTCATCGAGCAGCGCCGCATAGAGCTTGCTGGTGTCGACCGTGAACGCGTGGGTGCTTTTGGTCGTCATGATCGTGAAGGCGAACGGCTGCCAGCAGCCGGAAAAGGTGTGGTACAGCGCGTTGAGCCCGTCGCCGTAACTGACATAGTAGGCTTCGCTGCGCTTGCCCTGCTGTTCGGCCTGCCCGATGTAGCGCACCGAACGGGCCATCTTCCCAGCCAGGGCTCCGATGCCTTCGACGACGTGGATGCCGTAGTTGAACTCATCAACGCCGGAGGTTCCGTAGATGCTGACGATCTCGCCGCGTTCCGCGACCGGCTTGGCCAGAAAGGCGCTGATCTCCTGGCAGTAGCGCACCGAGGATGAGCCCAGGATGACCGCGCCCTGCCGGACCCATGCGGCCACCTGTTCGCAGTCGCGCAATGTGCCGACGATCGGCTTGTCGATGAAGACCGGTTTGCCTTTGCGCACGAACGGCTCGGCGTAAGCCAGGTGGCGGTCCCAGTTGCAGCTGTGCACGAAGCCGATGTCACACATGTCGGCCAGCTCATCCAGGGACGTGCAGCGCTTTTCCAGGCCGAAGCGGCTGACGAAATTGGCCACCTCCTGGTCGGAACGGAACGAGTCGTCGAAGACCCCGACATATTTCGCCCGGTCGTCATGTTCCAGGACCTTGGCAAAGGCCAGGGGGTGGGAGGTGTCCAGGGTCACTGCGCCAATTCTGATCATGCTATCACTCCATTTCTTTTTCTGTCTCTATTTTCGCTGTCAAAGATACACGATCGCCTGTTTAGCCGCCGATTCATAGGCCCTGACGATGATCTCCAACGCATGCCGCCCTTCCCGGTCGTCGACCAGCAGCGGTTCCTGCCCGCGCAGGGCCGCGATAAAATTGGCATACTGGGCCACATGGCCAGCGCTGCTGATCTGCTCCGGATTCTGGTGGCCATGCTGCGCGTGGCCGGCTATCTCCAGGATTTTTTCCGGCTGCCCGGCGATCGACCACTGGATGATCGTGTCCTCTTCCAGGATGATCGAGCCGCGTTCGCCGTGAATTTCCAGCCGGCGCGGATAGCCCGGATAGCCGCTGGTCGTCGCCTGGATGACCCCCAGCGCACCGGACGCGTAGGTGACGACGGCAGCCAGGGTGTCTTCGACCTCGATGTCATGGGTCAGGGTTCGCGCCTGCGCCATGATGCTCGTGACCGGTCCGCACAGGTAACGCAGCAGATCCACCCCGTGGATACCCTGGTTCATCAGGGCGCCGCCGCCATCCATCTGGCGCGTTCCGCGCCAGGCGTTCTGGGCGTAATAGGTTTGGGGCCGATAGTATTTCATGTACAGGTCGGCGGCCACGATGCGGCCCAGCAGGCTGGATTCGAGCGCGGCCTTGACGTCGTTGACCGCTTTGCAGAAGCGCAGCTGGCTGACGACACCGACCAGCCGATTCTGTTTTTGCGCCGCTGCCGAGATGGCGTCGCTGTCCGCCAAATTGAGCGCGATCGGCTTTTCGATCAGAACATGCTTGCCCGCCTCGAGGGCTTGCACCGCCTGGGCGGCGTGCAGGCC
>JAAYJD010000042.1 GCA_012523135.1 Clostridiaceae bacterium | reverse complement strand
GCGAAAACCTGTTTTAGTTCTGACCGGAGCCCGTCAAGTCGGGAAATCAACCATGTTGAAAAAGGTCTATCGCGATATCCACTATGTCACGCTGAATCGTCCCCTGGTTCGTGAAAGTGCAAAAACAAATCCTTCGTTATTTTTCGAGATCAATAAGCCGCCCGTCATCGTCGATGAGATACAAAAAGCTGCCGAACTTTTCGAGTACATTAAAGACATCGTTGATGAAGATCCAAAGAAGGGTCAGTTCTATCTCACGGGATCGCAAAGCATGAAGCTGATGAGTAACATCAGTGAGAGCTTAGCGGGTCGGGCAGGTGTCATTCGGATGCTAGGGCTTTCGCTTCGGGAACTGGCAAGCGTCTCGTGCAGGCGTCCTTTTCTGCCCGTTCCGGCACATATGGAAGAGATGGACAAGGCAGCGATCGATTTTGATTACACAACGCTGATCTCGATCATCCACAAAGGCTTTTTCCCGGAACTGCATGAAACGGAAAGTGACCTGCACGACTGGTCAGATTATTACAGTTCATATTTCCAAACCTATATCGAGAAAGATATCAAGGATGTCCTGAAAATCCAGGATGAATCAGCCTTTATCCGGTTTGTCAGATCAGCTGCCTCGCTCACGGGTGAATTGTTGAATATGACAACGATCGCTGAGATGTGCGGTAAAGATGTCAAAACCGTCCGGGCCTGGCTTTCAGTGTTGGAGTCCAGCGGGCTTGTCTACCTGCTGGAACCGTATGCCAATAACATCAGCAAACGCCTGGTGAAGGCACCCAAGCTCTATTTCCTGGATACGGGTCTGGCTTGCTGGCTGCTGGGCTGGAATACGCCGGAACAACTGGTGCGTGGCGCCATGTGGGGGCATATTTTCGAAAGTTTTGTCTTTGCGGAAATTTTGAAGAGCTACTATAACGACGGTCTGGTTAAACCGCCTCTGTATTATTACCGGGATCATGACAAGAACGAGATTGACTTGCTCATATCGGAAGGGGATATGCTTTTTCCGGTTGAAGTGAAAACAACCAGCGATCCAAAAAAGTCCATGATCCAGGCCTTTCGCTGCCTGGAAAAGATACCGGCTAAAAAGATTGGAACCGGTGCTGTGATCTGTCTGGCACGTGAACGGTTGCCGCTTACCGACAAAGTCTGGATTCTGCCCGCCCAGCAGGTATAAGCGCAGCCAAATGCCATTGTACATAGGCAAAGCGGCGTTTTTCCGCTAAAATAGCGTGGGAGGATGCCGTGATGTATAAAATGATCATCGCTGACGACGAACCATCGACGCGCCAGGGGATCCGGACCGCGATCAACTGGTCATTGCTGGATATCGAGATCGTTGCTGAAGCTGCCAACGGAACGGAAACCCTGGACCTGGTGCGAACACTCGATCCGGACATCCTGATCTGCGACATCCGCATGCCCAAAATGGACGGTATGACGCTGGCCGGCATCCTGCGTCACGAAAAACCTGCCTTGCAGATCCTGTTTCTCAGCGGCTATTCCGACAAGGAGTACCTGAAAACGGCGATCCGGCTCAGCGCGGTCGACTACCTGTACAAGCCGTTCGAAATCGACGAGTTGGTCGCGGCGATCAAGAAAGCCAAGACCCAGCTCAGCAGCCGCGTCGGTTTACCCAAGCCGATCCCGAATAACGATCTCGCCCTGCAGCTGCTGGACAGCCGCAGCGCCCAGACCCTGGCCCAGGCCGGCCATTTGCCGCTCGATACCCAAGGCCCTTTCGTCACGCTGGTGATCCGCATCAAGTCCGGCGACGGCTTGCTGCAGGAAAGCGGCTCGCAACACCAGGAGCTGCTCGACCTGACCCTGATGGCTCACCACTATGCCGACAGCCTGCACAAGGCGGCGGCTCTGACCTGGGGCAGCGCGTTCGTGCTCTCGCTAGTCGGCAACGGCTTTGTCTTGCACGCCAACCGTCTGCCGGGCCGCCGATCGCAGGATGGCCTGAGCCGGCTGCAGGGCCTGCTGCAGGCTTTCGGCCCGGTCAGCGACCGGGTGGTCATCGGGGTCAGCAATCAGGCCGACCGCATCACCGACATCAAGCGGGCTTTCACCGAAGCCAGGAAAGCCGCCCAAGCCGCCTTTCTGACCGGTTACGGCCAGATCATCCCCTTTAGCGCGGTTAGCAGCCAGCCGTTCGTGCCGCGCCTCGAGTTTGCCGAACCGTTCGGTTTGGCATTGGAACAGGGCCGCGCGGCCGAGGCGACCGGCTTGCTCAAGGACTACCTGCGCTACATGAAAAGCTGCACGCCGGATCACATTCCGCAGATCAAGGATGCGCTGGCCCAGATCGCCATGCAGATCAACAGCCGCCTGAGCAGGCGTACCGGCGGCCAGGCCTGTTATGTCGCAGACATGATCCTCACATCGGCCGATATCAACGATATCGGCCAGTATATCCTGGATATGGCCGAACGCTACCAGGATGAAGCCAGCCGGCTCAGCAGCACCGGACGGATCGTCTTTGACGCCGAACGCTTTATCCTCGACCATATCGAGGACAAGGACCTTTCGATCCGAAAAATCGCCGAGCATGTCTACGTCACACCGACCTACCTGAGCTATATCTATAAGAAGAAAACCGGCAGCACGATCAATCATTTCATCCTGGACACGCGCATGAAGCGGGCCCGTGACCTGATTTTGGAAACCAACCTGCAGCTGGGCGAAATCTCCAGCCGGTTGGGCTACGCCAACCAGAACTATTTTACCAAGACCTTTACCCGCTATTTCGGCGTCAATCCCAGCATCTACCGCAATCAGGCCTTGTAGGAGGACGCGGTCATGGCTTTCTTTTCCTTTCTGACCAACGCCTACCGCGGCACCTCGTACCAGAACAAGCTGCTGATCTCCTATTTCGTGTTCTTCATGATCCCGCTGCTTTTCTTCGCCATCTTTTCCTACCGGCAAAGCAGCGCGGTGATCATCGAGCAGGCGACCAAGATCTCGGATATGTATCTGCAGCAGGCAAAAACCGAATTGAATGCCCAGCTGACCGGCATGATGAGCCTGTCGCAGCAGATCGCCCGCCAGAAGCGGATCCGGGCCATCCTGGAACAGCCCCCCCTGAACCTGTCCATCTCGCAGCAATACGATGACCTCAACGAAATCGACGAAATGGTGCAGCGGACGGTTTTTTCGACCGATATCCACGATGTCCGGATCTATGTTGACGACGATTTCCTTTACAGCGTCCGCAACCTGTTGACCTATCCGATGAGCCAGCTGGACGAGGCCGGCTGGTTTGACCGGGAAAGCCTGCTGATCTCCGGGGCCGCCTTCACCCCGGTCTATCCCTACCGCTATCTGACATTCGGCCGGACCGATGTCATCTCGGCTTTGTCCCTGATCCGCAGCTCCAGGGATTTCGCGACCATGACCGGCCTGGTTTCAGTCGATCTGAAGCTGGAAACCCTGCTTGACGTCCTGCAGTATGTCGATTTCTCCGCCCAGGGCCGCGCCTACATCGTCAATTTGCAAGGCCAGCTTATCTGCGGCCTGTCCAGCAGCGACCAACGCCTGCTGACCGATTTCATCGCGGACGACGCGCACTACCTGCAGCATCCCGGCATCGTCATGCACAACCAGTCTGTCCTGTCCGGACTGACCGACCCCGGCTTTGGGGGATGGCGGATCCTGGTGGTATCGCCGGTCAGGCCGCTGCTGGCTAGTTCAGCCCGGCTGCGCATTCAGTTGGTCTTCTTCGCCGTCCTGGTCGGGATTATCGTCTACTTCCTGGCTTGGTTCTATGCCCGCAGCAACGCCGGCCGCATCATGGGGCTGGTCCGTAAGATGCGCGTTGTCCAGTCCGGTAATTTCGATGTCAACTGTGTCGTCGACAGCGCCGACGAGATCGGCGAGCTGCAGAGCAACTTCAACATGATGATCCGCGAGATCCGCCTGCTGCTGGACGAGCAGTACACGCTGGGCCAGAGCCTCAAGGACAGCGAGCTCAAGGTGCTCCAGGCCCAGATCAACCCGCATTTCCTCTACAACACGCTCGACTTGATCCTGTGGACCGCCAAGAACAACAAGCCCGACGAGGTATGCGACATCGTGATCAACCTCTCGCGCTTCTACCGGCTCAGCCTGAGCAACGGTGAGGCCCTGATCACGATCGGCGATGAGCTGGAGCATGTCCGGTTGTACGTCGCGCTGCAGAACCTGCGCTTTAAAAAGAAAATCGCCCTGATCCTGGAAGCCGCGCCCGATGTCCGACAGCTGCGCATCCTCAAGCTGTTGCTGCAGCCGATCGTCGAAAACAGCATCCTGCATGGCATCCAGAACCTGGATGACCGGGAGGGCGAAATTGAGATCAAGGCCTGGCGGGACGAGCAGAGCCTGGTCCTTGCGGTCAGCGACAACGGCATCGGGATCGACCGGAACGAAATCAGCCGAATCCTGCTGCGCGAGCCCGCCAGACGTGACCGGCCGGATGTCGGCCGCTTCGGCTTGTTTAACATCCGCGAACGGCTGCGCGTCTATTATGGGGACGCGGCCCGACTCGATGTCGCATCCACCCCGGGCAAGGGCACGACCATCCGCATGACGATCCCACTGACGATCCTGGCCGAACGCCAGGAGCGAACATGACCCGTGCAAAGCTGGTGACAAGCATGGATACCCTTCATATCGATCCCCAGGACCGCCCTGTCCTGACCGGCCTGGCCCGGCAGGTCGCCGAAGCGGCGGCCGATCCGATCAACAAAGCCAAGCGCGATCTCTGGCGTCGGCACAACGCGCTTCGGGGCAGCCGGCCGCCCGTTTTCGTCCACCCGGACGGCGCCTGGGTGGAACTGCTTCCGCCCGAACAGCTGGTTTGCCAGACGGACTGGGCCCGCCACCTGGAATACTGCCTGCGCCAGCGCCTGATCCGGGCCCGCCTGATCCCCGACGACGTGCCGATCGAAAAGACGCTGGCTATCGAGAAAAGCGCCATCGAGATCAACCGCGGCTGGGGCCTGGTACCGGAACGGATCGCCAGCAGTTCCAGCCGCGGCGCCTGGCATTACGCGCCGGTCGTCAAGGAACTCGACGACTGGAAGAAGCTGCAAAAGCCCCGCCTGGAGTACGACGAGGCGCTGACCCGGGCGCGCTTTGAGCAGACCCGGGACTGCCTGGGCCACATCCTTGACGTCGCGCTGACCGGTATCCGCAACTTCAGTTTCCACATGATGCACCTGTACTGCGACCTGCGCGGCCTGAATGAGATGATGCTCGACCTGGTTCTGGAACCGGATTGCGTCCATGACGTGATGGCCTTCATCGCGGACGGCTTCCAGGGTCTGCTCGACCAGGCTGTCAGCCTGAACCTGATCGGCCTGAACAACAACGACCAGTTCCATTACACGGGCGGCCTGGGCTACAGCGACGAACTGCCCGCGCCCGGCTTCGATCCTGAACGCATCCGCCTCTGCGATGTCTGGGGTGCGGCCGAAGCCCAGGAGTTTGCCGGCGTCTCGCCGGAAATGCACGAGGAATTCGTCCTGTCCTACGAGCGCAAGCTGCTGGCCCCCTTCGGCCTCAACGGCTACGGCTGCTGTGACGATCTGACCCGCAAGCTGCCCGGCGTGCTCCAGATCCCCAACCTGCGCCGCGTCTCCGTCAGCCCCTGGGCGAATGTCGCCCGCTGCGCCGAACAACTCGGCAAGCGCGTGATCATGTCCTGGAAGGCCCAGCCCGCCTACCTGGCCCACGATGTTTTTGACGAGGCCCTGGTCGAGCAGTTCCTGGAGACAGAACTGCTCAAGGGGCGGGACTCGATCATGGAAATCGTCTTGCGCGACACGCATACCTGCCGCATGCAGCCGGAGCGGTTCACCCGCTTCACGCTGCTGTGCCGGAAGGTTCTCGACCGGATGTACCCACAACCTGAAGGAGGACAATCATCATGACCTGGCAAATCACCTGCGGTTCCGACGCCCGACAAGCCTACCACCCGCCCGTTGCGGGCAACGGCCAGCTCTCGCTGCTGGTCGACGCCCGGGGGGATATGCCCCAGCAGCCTTTCCACGGGATGATCCCGACGATCTGGTGGGCGGGCCGGCGCCACAACACCCCGCACCGCGAGCTGATCCCGTTCGGCCATTTCGACCACCAGTTGTCGCGCGAGGGCCAGGCGCTGCCTGAGCCGGCCGATTGGCGCCAGACTCTGGATGTCGCCCGGGCCGTCATCTCTTCGGACGTCGATCGGTCCGGCCTCGGCTCGGTCCATTCGGAGGTCTTGGTGCACGCGGGGGCAAACATCATCGCCGTGACACGCGGCTTTTCCGAACCGGAGGGTCTGTCATACAGCTTCCGCTTTCACTGGACGCAGCCGCGCACCGGGCAGGAACCGCCGCAACGGGTCCGCTTCCAGGCAGCGCCAGCAGCTGACGGCGGCATCGAGATCGCCTACCGCGCCGACGGTCAATCCGATTATCGCGGTGTGATCGCCCTCCTGGCCGACCAGCCCTGCCAGGCCGAGATCGCCGGCAGCACGTTCGCCCTGCATTTTACCTGCACCGACCAGCCCATCACCTGTTTCATCGTCCTGGCGGACGATCTGGACGGGACGGACCCGGAAGGCCAGATCAACCAGATCAGGCAGCAGATCCGCGCTGAAGGCATCGAGGGCCTTAAACGGTCCCACGAGGCGGACTGGCAGGCCTATTGGCAGGAATCGGCGGTTTCGCTGCCGGAAAAGGACATGGAGACGGTCTACCACACCGCGTTGTACCACCTGCGCTGCGTCGCCACGCCCTGGTCGATCCCGGTCGCCTTGTTCGATACCCACTGGCACGGACGCTATTTTGGTTTCGACGAGCACTTTGGCTTTATGGGCCTTTTGACCAGCAACCACCTGAGCCTGGCCCGCCGGGTGCCGGCTTTTCGTTTCCAGGGGTTGGAACGTGCTTTTACCCGGGCTTCGCGCTACGGCCAAACGCTGTTCAACGGCGGGGCGCGCTATCCCTGGGAGACGGTCGAGACCGGTGAGGAGGCGGCGCCGTCCGGCTTCTGGCTCGACCACATCTTCCACATGGCGCACATCGCCCTGAGCGCCTGGCAGGATTACCGCTACAGCAACGACCTCAATTTTCTGGCTGAACAGGGTTATCCCGTGATCAAGGCCTGCGCTGACTTCTTTTCGTTCCAGTCGGTGTACACCCTGCAAGACGGCCGCACGGTAATCGGCAAGTGCACGGACCTGGAACGGCTGGGCCCGGCGGTGGAAAACGCCTACATGACCACCTGCGGCGCGATCGCCACCTTGCGGGCCGCCAGTCGGGCCGCCAGCCTGCTGGGCCAGGACAGCGAACATGCTGTCCGCTGGGCCGGGCAGGCTGAGGCGCTCGCCCGGCATTTGCCCCACGACGGCGAGAAGTACATCCCCTACCCGGGCTGTGCGCAAAAGAGCGTTGCCGTGATGAGCGGCCTGTTCCCCTACGGTGCGGTCGCGCCCGACGACCCGCTGCAGCGCCGGGCGATCGACGATTTCTGCCAGGATGAATCCGCATTCGGCAACATGTACCCGGTCGGCAAATCGGTCTGCACCTGGTATGCCGCCTGGAAAGCCGTCGTCTATGCCCGGCTCGGCGACGGCGCCAAAGCCTATGCCGCATCCCGGCAGGGGGCTGAGACAGCCGGCTGCTTCAGCGAGATTTACGATATCAACGAACCGGCGGTCTCGATGAAACCCTGGTTTTCCACAGCCGAGGGCACCTATGCGCAGGGGATCAACGAGATGCTGCTCCAGTCAGACGACAAGACGATCCGCATCGCACCGGCGGTTCCCGACCACTGGCGCAGCTTTTCATTCAGCCTGGCGGCGGTCGGCGGATTTACCGTGAGTGCGGAAATTACCAAGGCCCGACTCGTTCGGCTTGAGATCAGCCGCCGGGGCCAGGGACCATCCACCCCGCCTGAAATCGTGCTGCCGGCCTGGCTGGCGGATCCGGACGGGCTCGCGCAGACGGCCCTGCGGCCATAATCCTGTCAGCTGTTCTCTTCCAGCCTGTTCTTCAGCCGTTGCAGAACAGAGGTCAGGATCACGCTGTCGAATGCATATGCCAGGCTGTCTTCGTGGGCGTACACCCAGTTGAGCAGCCGCGTCAGCTTCTGGCCCACCGCGTCGCGCTGGCCGTTGGCGACCGCCAGGCAAAAATCGGCCAGCTGCAGCGCATAATCGCCAAACAGGGCCAGGAGGTGCCAGGATTTACGCTGGCAGGGATCCGGCGTGCAGAGGTTGTCCTGGATCAGGGACGCCAGATGGGTCGCCAGGGCAGGAACCTGGCGCAGCCTGTCGGCCTGGGCGGCTTGCACGAGCGGCTCCTCGCCGCGCAGCCAGGGCGCGTTGAATAAGGCGGACAGCTGCTTCAAGCTGGCGCGCACCTGCCCTCCGGCTTCGCCAAAGGACGCCTGGTAGACATCGGTCGCGATCGCGTCAAGGCTCAGGTCTTTCTGCCACAAGGTCCGGGCGACGATCTGCATCAGGAGCGGTGTCGGGAAAAAGAGGCGCTGGACCTGGCAGCTGATCAGGCCGTTGAGGCCCAGTTCACCCAGGTTCTGCAGATCCTGGTGCAGGACCGGAGCCAGCAGCTCATGGCCCGGATCGCGGTAGTGGTCCCACATCAGGTGGTAATCGAAATCGAAGCTGTCGCCCTTGCGGCCGGTCAGTTTTTGCCAGGGCTTGAGGTAAGCCAGGTTTTCTGCGGCCGAGACCGGAAAAGTCAGCTTGTTGCGGGTATACGGCTTGCGGGTGACGTTCTCCGAGCCGGGCACAAACGCCTGGCTGTAGGTGCGCGTGATCGGGGCAAACATCAGGATAAAGCGGTCGGGATTGCGGATGGTCTCCTGGAGCGGTTCCCAGAGCAGGTCGACATAGACCAAGAACACGATGCGCTGGGACAATTGGCGCTTGGTCAGGGCGTCGTCCAGGGCATTTAACATGGCGACATAGAAATCCGCCGGACGCGTATCGCGGCAGAGCGGGCATTCGCACTGATTGTTGGTTCCGTCGGCCAGCCAGAAGTGGATGATGTCGACCTCCGCATGCTCTGCGGCGTAATCAACGATCGCCTGGACGATCAGGTCACGGACCTCGGGGTTGCCATAGCACAGGTTGGTGTTGAGCGGAACGCCGTGGAACAGCTCGCGCTTGCCGCCGATCTCGGCAAAGTAGCGGCTGGCGCCTTCCG
>JAAYJD010000041.1 GCA_012523135.1 Clostridiaceae bacterium | reverse complement strand
TGGCCTACCGCTACAAGGTCCAGATCCCCGGCGACCTGACATTGGTCGCCAAGGTCATGCTGACGTTGCAGGGCGTGCTCGACCAGCTCGATCCGGACCTCAATTTGCTCACGATCATGAAACCGGTGGCTGACAAGCTGATCTGGCGCGCCTGGTCGCTCGACGACCTGGGCCGGGACTTGAGCCGGGGCGTTCTGGATACCTCCGATCTGCTGCGCCAGACACCGGGCTTTTTGCTCAACTTCCAGCACAAGCTGGAGGACGACGACTTCACGTTCCAACTGGGCGTCCGCAATCTTGACAAGCTGCAGCGCCAGCTGGATCGGATCACCAACCGGCTCTCGTTCAGCATCATCCTCCTGGCGGTCAGCATCATCGTTGCCGGGATCATTATCGGCACCAGCCTGGGTGCGAGCGCAAGCCAGGCCCTGGGCCGGATCAACCTGATCGTGCTTCGGGTCAGCCTGGCGATCGCCGGCATCATCCTGATCGGCCTGTTAGTCTCTGTATTCCGTTCCCGAAAAGATTAACGCCTACGGGCCTTGCTGCAGAAAAAAGCGGTTCAGGTACTGGTCCAAACCGGCCAGGTAGCCCGTTTCGTCGAGCAAGAAACCGTCGGTGTGGCCGGGCTGCCCGATCGTCTGCACGAACGTCAGATCCGGATGCAGGCGCTTTCGCTCGGAAGCGACCATGGCGCCGGCCGCGCTGTCGATGTGCGTTTCGGTTTCGTGGTAGAAGAGGGCCACCGGGATGTGGCAGGCTCCCAGCACCGTGCTGTGGTGGACGGCCCCGATCCCGCCGGCCGACAAGCGGACCGCATAAGGCACCGTCCGGCTCAGCACCTGGCGGCGCAGCCAGCTGTCCTCGCGGTAGAGGGCCCGGATCTCGTCATCCGGCGACGCGGACGGCGAGTCCAGGATCAGCCCGATCACGTACGACTGGTCGAAATCCAGCTTGGCGATTTCCTTGGCCAGGCCGTCCTTGTCCGAATCGGGCGGCGGCAGCTGGTTCCAGGCGATCAGGGAAGCGGACACGCCGGTGCCAAAGCCGTACAGGATGACATCGGTCGTCGCGGCATGGCGGCGCACGTGGCGGACGGCAGCCAGGACATCGGCCCACTCGGCATAGCCGAACCCCGACAGATGCCCTTCCGACTGGCCCGTGTTGCGCAGGTCAAACGCGAGCACGTTGAAGCCCAGCCCCACCAGGTGGTGGTAGAGCCGGGGCGTGTCCAAACCGAACTGGAGCCGGTTCTTGCCCTGGTCATGCACCAGGATGATCGTGCTGATGGCCTGGTCGGCCTTCATGAACCAGCCGTAGAGCATCGTCTGCTCGTCGAGGGACGGGAAGCTGACCACGGAAAACGGCGGCATCACATTGCTGTTGAACGTGGTCAGCGGCACCGGCTCCTGGCGCATCACCTGGTCGGCCGTGACAAAGGACCAGACGACCAGCGCGGCCAGCGACAGCGCCAGCAGCGACAGCAGCAAGACGGCCGGGCGGATGAACTGGCCCGGCCGGCGGCGGAAGCTGATCCGGCTGACACTGGTTTTTGCCCTCACACGGTACCTCCCGAAAGGCTATCAAAGCGGCTTTCATTATATCACGGGGGATTGGTTTGTGGTAAAATTGAGGCCGATGCGTGTCAGCGCGAGGGGAGGAGACATCAAGATGAATGTTTGGCAAGCCATCCTGTACGGCCTGGTGCAGGGCATTACCGAGTTTTTACCGGTGAGCAGTTCGGGACACCTGACTTTGCTGGGCAAAATATTCCAAAGCGACGAAAGCGCCATGCTGTCGTTTACAACCTTGCTCCATGTAGGGACCCTGATCGCCGTCTTCGTCGTGATGCGAAAAGAGATCCTGGCGATCCTAAAGGACCTGCTCGGCATGTCGACGCGCCTGATCGTGCTGGCAACCATACCGGCGGTTCTGGCCGCCGTCCTGATGGGTGGCCTGATCGAGCGTCTCTTCGGGGGCGGCTTTTTGGGCTATGCCTTCCTTTTGACCGGTGTCGTGCTGGCGGCGACATGGCTCAGCAAGCGCGCCCGCTCCGGCCAGGACAAACCGGTCGGCTACCGTGAGGCCTTGGCGGCAGGCGTCGCCCAGGCGGTCGCGATCGCGCCCGGTGTCTCGCGTTCCGGCATGACGTTGGCCGCGCTGTTGTTTTCCGGCGTCGACCGGGAAAAGGCAATCCGATTTTCCTTCCTGATGTCGATCCCGGCCATCCTGGGCGGGTTCTTGTTCGACGTGATCGACATGATCCAGGGCGAAGGCGCGGCACTGGCCGCGTTCGGCGCGGGCAACATCCTGGCCGGTGTCCTGGCCGCCGCCCTGTCCGGTTATTTGGCAATGGAATTTATGCTGCGCCGGCTGACCCGACGCGGCTTTCTCGTTTGTGCCGTCTATGTGGCGGTGCTGGGGATCCTGGTCCTGGTTGACCAGAACCTGACCCACCTGGTCTTTGCCTGAAAGGAAGGCTATGCAGACATCCGATCCGAAAGAATTGAAGAACCACGATCCGGACTGCCTGGTCCTTGGGATCGAGTCGTCCTGCGATGAGACCGCCGCGGCGGTCGTCGCCGGCGGCCGACGGATCCTGTCCAACGTGATCGCCTCACAGGCCGACCTGCACCGCCGCTACGGCGGCGTGGTTCCGGAGATCGCCTCGCGCATGCACCTGGAGGCGATCGTTCCCGTGATCGACGAGGCGCTTCGTGAGGCCGGGGTTGATCTTGACGGCATCGACGTGATCGCCGCGACCCGCGGCCCCGGTCTGGTTGGCGCCCTGCTGGTCGGGCTGAGCGCCGCCAAGGGCCTGGCCCTGGTGACGGAAAAACCCCTGGTCGGGGTCCAGCACATCGCCGGCCACGTGGCGGCCAACTACCTGACCGATCCGGACCTCGAACCGCCGTTTTTGTGTTTGGTCGTATCCGGCGCCCACAGCCATATTGTCCGGGTCGAAGCTGACGACCGCTTTCAGATCCTGGCCCGCACCCGCGACGACGCGGCCGGCGAGGCCTTCGACAAGATCGCCCGGGCGATCGGACTGGGCTACCCGGGCGGCCCGCTGCTTGACCGGGCGGCCCAGAGCGGGCGCCCCGACGCGGTCGAACTGCCGCGCACGACCCTGGCCGACAGCCTGGACTTTTCCTTCAGCGGCGTCAAGACCGCAGCCCTGAACCAATTGAACCGCCTGATCCAGCAGGCGGAAAAGAGCGAGAGAACCTGGCAGGACCTGGTTCCGCTGGCGGATTTTGCCGCCAGCTTCCAGCAGGCGATCGTCGACGTGCTGGTCGACCACACGATGCAGGCCGCGGCTTCGACCGGGCTGCGGCGTTTGGCCCTAGCCGGCGGCGTGGCGGCCAACAGCTGCCTGAGGCGCTGCCTGCAGGCGGCTGCCGACCAGGCCGGCCTGATCCTGACCGTGCCGCTGCCGATCCTGTGCACGGACAACGCCGCCATGATCGCCGCGGCCGGGTACCGGGCGTACAAAAGCGGCCGGCGCGATGACCTGTCCCTGGACGCCGTGCCTTATCTCGACCTGGACATCTGACGCGGGCTGTCCGGAAAACTGGTGATAAAATGATACACAAATGGGTGCATATACCGTATAGCCTGTGGATTATTCAAAACGGTCGCCCGTGGAAAACTGGCGGGTAAAAGGCTCAAACAGCGCCTTAGCAGGCAAAAAAACACATGTTCGTGTGGATAACTGTGTGGATAGTGTGCATAAAGCCGCATGAACGGAGCGTAAAAGGAGGAGGGGAGCCGATGGTCCAGCAAAAAAGCAGCCGGCAGATTGCCGAGAACCGGAAGGCCTACCACGATTACTATATTGAGGAACGGATGGAAGCGGGCCTGGAGCTCAAGGGGACCGAAGTCAAATCCCTGCGCCAGGGACGGGTCAACCTCAGCGACAGCTACGCGGCGGTCCGGGACGGCGAGCTGTGGCTGGTCGGGATGCACATCAGCCCCTACGAGCAGGGCAACCGCTTCAACCACGACCCGCTGCGCGACCGGCGCTTGCTGATGCATAAGCGCGAGATATTGCGCTTGTTCGGCCTGGTGCGCCAGCAGGGCCTGACGCTGGTGCCGACCAAGCTCTATTTCAAGTTCGGCAAGGTCAAGCTGGAACTGGGCCTGGCCCGGGGCAAGAAGAGCTTTGACAAGCGCGACAGCGAAGCCAAGAAACAGGCGGACCGGGCCATCGAGCGGCGTCTCAAGGATCGCGGCCGTGACGACCGGGATTAGCGCCAACTGGGTCTATCTGCCAAACCTGGTTTCGCCAGATAAGCGTCCGGCGCTGGCCCTTGCGATTCTGCTGGCCGCCGCGGCGCTGAGCGGACTGTTTGTCAGCCTGTTTTACCGCCTGTACAGCCAGGGGCTGCCCGAGACAAGCAGCCGGCCGCTCCTGGCCACTCTTTTGCCGACCGCGCTGCTGAGCGCCCTGGTGGTCTACCAGGCGGCCGAGTGGCCGGCCATGCCGCTGCTTTTAATCGCGCTATTGGCCATGCTGCATTTCCGCACGGTGATCCGCCAGGCGCGCGACCTGCTCTTT
>JAAYJD010000289.1 GCA_012523135.1 Clostridiaceae bacterium | reverse complement strand
GGCGGACGGCTTCAGCCCCTTCTACCTCGGTGTCCACTACACGGCCCCCCATTCGCCCTGGGAAGCGGAACAGCACCCGGCCGGGGACATCCGCCATTACGAGGCCTGCGACTTTGCCAGCATCCCGGACCTGCCTGACCACCCCGACCTGACGACCGGTCCGGTCTTTGGTACAAGCAGGCGCCGGACAAACCTGGTCGGCTATTTTGCCGCCGTCACCGCGATGGATCGGGCAGTCGGCCGGCTGCTCGACGTCCTCGACCGGCGCGCTTTATGGGACAGCACAATCGTCGTCTTCCTGTCGGACAACGGCATGTGCATGGGGCACCACGGCGTCTGGGGCAAGGGCAACGGCACGTTCCCGCAAAACATGTACGAGGAATCGGTCAAGGTGCCGTTCCTGATCGCCTGCCCGCAGGCCGCGGCGCGTGCCGGCCAGCAGATCGGTGCCCTGGCCAGCGCGCTCGATATCTACCCGACCCTGCTCGATCTGGTCGGCATCGCGGACCCCCATGTCCTGGGGCTGCCCGGGCGCAGCCTGCTGCCGCTTTTGACCGGTCAAGCCGGTTCGGACACGGAAGAACGCCCGGTCGTCATCTGCGAAGAATACGGGCCGGTCCGCATGCTGCGCACCACGCGTTTCAAGTATGTGCACCGCTACCCCTACGGTCCGCACGCGTTTTACGACCTGGGAACGGATCCCGGGGAAACCCGCAACCTGATCGGCGAACCGCGCTGGCAGGAGACGATTGTCAGGCTGAAGCGCGAGTTGGAGTCATGGTACCGCCGCTATGTCAATCCGGATGTCGACGGCAGCAAGGAAGGGGTCACCGGCCTGGGCCAGCTTTGCCGCGCCGGCCTGTTTGCCGATCGCGTGCCCGTCTACCACACCGATCGCTACAAGGAAAACTGACTAATAAACCGAGATGGACGAAAGGAAAGCCGCCATGATTGACCAAGCTTTGCCAGATGCCGCGCCCCGCCAGGAGAACCAGCCCGCCGAGCTCCACCTGATCGGTTCCAGCCACATCGACCCGGTCTGGCTGTGGCCCTGGACCGACGGGTTCAGCGAGGTCAAGGCGACCTTCCAGGCCGCCCTGGACCGCCTCGACGAGTACCCCGGCTTCGTCTTCACCTGCGCCGGTGCCGCCTACTACCAGTGGATCGAGGAAAACTTCCCGGACATGTTCGAGCGGATCCGCCTGGCGGTTCGCCAGGGCCGCTGGGTGCCGGTCAACGGCTGGATGATCCAGCCCGACTGCAACATCCCCTGCGGGGAATCGTTCGCCCGCCAGGGCCTTTACGCCCAGCGTTTTTACCTGGACCGCTTCGGCCTGATCTGCGACACCGGCTACAACGTCGACTCCTTCGGGCACAACGGCATGCTGCCCCAGATCCTGAAACTGAGCGGCATGCGCCACTACGTTTTCTCCCGGCCGTCTGAACAGGAAAAGCCCGGCGTGGATAACTTGTTCTGCTGGCAGAGCCTGGACGGCAGCCAGGTGCTGGCCTACCGGATCCCGTTCGCCTACAACCACGAAGACCCGGCGACCCTGCCCGACAAGATCGCCAAAGTCGCGGCGATCGGGCAGCGGCACGCCCTCCCGATGATGCTCTTCTACGGCGTCGGCAACCACGGCGGCGGGCCGACCATCGCCTTGCTGGACAAGATCGAGTCGCTGCGCGCTCACCACCCGGAGCTGAACCTCCGCTACAGCTCGCCGCCGCAGTACATGCGGGAGGCCCACGCGCATGCCGACCGCCTGCAGGTCGTCCAGGACGACCTGCAGTACCATGCGATCGGCTGCTACAGCGCCATGCTCAAGGTCAAGCAGCAAAATCGCCGCGCCGAGCAGCGCCTGCTGGCCGGCGAACGCCTGGATACGCTAGCCCACGTCCTGCTGGGCACCAAGCCCCATACCGCCCGGCTGCAGCAGGCCTGGCACCGGGTGCTGTTCAACCAGTTCCACGACATCCTGGCCGGCTGCAGCCTGCCGGCGGCTTACGACGACGCCGCCGAAAGCTACGGCTACGCCCTGCAGACCGCAGCGGAAATCCAGAACCAGGCGGTTCAGCGCATCGCCTGGCAGATCGACACGCTGGGGTACGACCAACTGCCCCGCTCCAAGGAGGCCGACTGGAAGCTGTGGGGGCTGGCTGGCAAGGGGACGCCGGTCGTGCTGTTCAACCCGCTCTCGTTCCCGGTGACCGTACCGGTCGAAGTCTGCGGCGACCTCCATTCCGTCGTCCGGCCGGAGAAGCGGGACGACGATCCGCACGACCTGCTGGCCGTCACGGATGCCAACGGGCGGCCCCAGGCCATCCAGCAGGTGCGCAGCACGATCACCAACGGCAAAACCGGCCGCTTCAACACGCTGTTCCTGGCCGAACTGCCAGCCCTTGGCTACGCCACCTACTGGCTGCACAAAGAAAAACGCCCCGGCAGTCCGCCCGCCGCGCAGCTGGCGGTGTCCGCCGACGGCACCCGCCTGGAAAACCGCTTTGTCGCGCTGCGGCTCTCCCCGGACGGCAGCGGCATCTCGGACCTGTTTGACAAGCAAACCGGACAGGAGCGGCTGAGCGGTCTGGCCGCGGCCGGCCTGGTGATCGACGAGACCCACAGCGACACCTGGGGCCACGGCCTGAGCGAGGACCGGGATGTGATCGGCCGCTTCGGGCAGGGCAGTCTCACGCTGCTGGAGCAAGGTCCGGTGCGCGGTGTGGTGCGCCTGACCTCATACTGGGGCCAGTCCCGGCTCGAGCAGGATATCTGCCTGGTTGCCGACCAGCCGGACATCGAGGTTCGGATCCGGGTCTTCTGGCAGGAGCGGCATCGCATGCTCAAGCTGGAGTTCCCCCTGGCGCTGGAAGGCGGCAGGACGTGCGCCGAAATCCCTTACGGGCACATCGAGCGGCCCATGGACGGCAAAGAAAAACCGATCCAGCAATGGGTCGACGCACGAGACACGACAGGCGGCCTCACCTTGCTTAACGATTCCACCTATGCCTGCGACGTCCTGGACAACACGGTCCGCCTGACCTTGCTGCGCGGCGCAGCTTTTGCCGATCACTACGGCGAGCGCGACGGGCAAAGCCTGTACATGGACCAGGGCGAAAGCGCCCTGCGCCTGGTGCTCTGCCCGCACGGCAGCGACTGGCGCCCGGCCTGGGCGGTCCGCAAGGCCCGCCAGCTGAACAGCCATTTTCCGCTGGTCTACGAGACATACCACAAAGGTCCGCTGGCCCAGACCGGCAGCGGTCTTGAAATCGGCAGCGAGCAAGTCGTCATGTCGGTCCTGAAGCGCGCCGAGGACGGCGACGGCCTGGTTCTGCGCTGCATGGAATGCGCCGGCAAAGCAGCCGAAACGACGATCCGCCTGCCGCAGCTGGAGCGGCAATGGACAGCGTCCTTCGACCCCTGCCAGATCCGCACCTTCTTCATCCCGGATGATCCCGGGCTGCCGGTCCGGGACCTGAACCTGCTCGAGCAAGCGCTTTAATCCGGGAGGTCGTCATGGAACGGATTCAAGTCACGCAAGATCGCCTGACCGACGCCAGCGGGCGCCATGTTTTGCTGAATGGGATCAACCTCGTGTTCAAGGGTGAGGACGCGCCGGGCGGCCGGCAGTACATCGGCCCCTGGACGGAGCGGGATTTTGCCGATTTTGCCGCTTGGGGCTTCAATGTCATCCGCCTGGGCCTGATCTGGGACGCGGCCGAGCCGCAGCCGGGCCAGTATGACGAGGCTTACCTGGACTGGATCGGCCGGATGCTCGACCTGTGCGAACAGCATGGGCTCTATGCCTTTCTCGACATGCACCAGGATTTATACGGTGCGGCGTTCAGCGACGGCGCGCCGGACTGGGCGACGCTGACCGATGGCCTGCCCCACGCGCCGGAAGCGCTCTGGAGCGATGCCTACCTGTCCAGTGCGGCCGTCCAGCGGGCCTTCGACCATTTCTGGACCAACAGCCCGGCTCCGGACGGTATCGGGCTGCAGGACCACTATGCCGCGCTCTGGCAGCACATCGCCCGCCGCTTTGCCGCACACCCCGCCCTGCTCGGCTATGACGTCCTCAACGAGCCCTACCCGGGCTCGGGCGGTCCGCAGGTCTTCGCCACGCTGCTGGGCGCCTTTGCAGAAAGAATCAGGGCCGAAGGCGGACCCGACCTGACCCTGGACGCCATGCTGGCCGTCTTTGCGGATCCGGCCGAGAAATTCAAGGCGCTGGCCTATCTGGAGGACGCCTCGTTCTACCGGCGTCTGGCCGAAGCGGCCGAACCTCTGGTCGCGGCCTTTGACCAGGGCGACCTGGACCGGTTCTACAACAAGATGGCCGCGGCCATTCGCGCGGTCGACAGCCGGGGCATCCTGTTCCGGGAAAACAGCTATTTTTCCAACATGGGCGTCGTCTGCCAGGCCGATCCGATCCGGGACGGGGCGGGCCGGCGCGATCCGCAGCAGCTCTACTCGCCGCACGGCTACGACCTGGTCGTCGACAGCGAGGCGATTGTCATGGCCAGCGACAAACGGGTCGATGTGATCTTCGGCGCGCACCGTCAAACCCAGGAGCGGCTGCGGGTGCCGGTCCTGGTCGGCGAGTGGGGCGCGCACGGCATGCACGCGGGTGGCCTGGACCATATCGACCATCTGCTCGACCTGTTTGAAACCAATCTGTGGAGCCAGACCTATTGGTGCTACGAAAGGCGCTTTAGCGAAGCACCCGTGCTGGAACGGCTGAGGCGGCCGCGCGCCCAGGCGGTCTGCGGCCATCTGCTGCGCTGCCGCACCGATCGCCGGGCCCTGACCTTCCAGATGGACTGGGACGAAGAAAACGGGCAGGCGCCGACCCGCCTCTACCTGCCGGGCCGATCCTGGACCGTCGCGGCCGACGGACCCTATCAGGTTGAGAGGCGGGGCGACTGGGGTTTTTTGCACATCCCCCACCAGGGCGGCCGGCGCCACGTGACGGTCAGCTGGCCCGGTCCGCGCTGACATGGGCCTCTTCAGCAGGCTGAAAAGCCAGTACCGGTTCAGCCAGGAAGGCCTGACCTTCAAGGAGAAATTCCTCCTGGCGTTGCCGGCCCCGGCCGCGTCGCTGAGCAGCGTTTTAATCCACAACGTCTACATCAAGCTGTACACGGACGTTATCCACCTCGACCCGATGTATGTCGGGCTGATCTATTTCTGGTTCAACATCTGGAACACGGTCAACGACCCGATCTTCGGCATCTTCATCGACAAGATGAAATACCGGCCCGGCCGGGGCAAGTTCCTCTACCTGATGCGGGTCACCGTCCCGTTCATCCTGCTCTGCCTGGTCGCGATGTTGTTTTCCAATCCCGACTGGCCCCAGAAGACGATCTTTTTCGTCCTGCTCCTGGAACTGTTCCTGTTCGATACGGCCTTTACCTTGTTCGGGATCTCCAACAACTGCTATTTTTTGATAGCCGCGCCGACCAAGGAAGAACGGGTCGACGTCAACGTGCTGCGCGGCTATGTCGCCAATTTTGTCAGTTTCTTCGCCACCCTGGTGCCCTCTTTTCTGCTGGTCGGCAACCAGACCAGCAACCGGCCGCAGATCATTGCCATCCTGATGGGCGTAATCGCACTCAACGCCGTGGTCTACCTGGTGGCGGTCACGAAGCTGAAGGAAAGCCCGGAGATGTACGAAAAAGGCAGCGGTGCGCTGCAGTCGATCAACCTGCAGACCCTGTGGCAGGATGTGCGCTCAATTTTACGAATGCGGGCCTTCTGGACCTGGTTTTTCTATGGCTTGACGGGCCTGGCGCCCTCCGGTATCTATTTCACGGCCTTTCTCTATTACATGGACCATGTCATCCGCGCCAACGGGCTGCAGACGACAATCGCCGACACCGTCCCGATGCTGGTCGTCTTCGCTGTCTATCCGATCCTGGGCAACCTCGTCAAGCGCTTCGGGGGGAAAAATTCCATATTCAGCGGCATGCTGCCCTACATCGCCGGCTACGCCTTGCTCTTCTTTGCCCAGACCTGGTGGCAGGCGTTGCTGGCCTACGCACCGATCATGGTGGGCAAGTACCTGGCTGAAACCGCCGCCGCTCCGCTGGGGGCGGCGATCATCGACGAGAACGAGATGCTGACCGGCACGCGCAAGACCGGTTTGTTCGGCGCGGTCAGCGCCATCCTGGCGGCGCCTGTCTCAGGTTTGCAGCTGATGATCTTCATGGGCATGCTCAAAGCCACCGGCTACGACGAGCAGGCGTCGGTCCAGGCCGCCAGTGCCGTCCAGGGCATCCGCGCTGCCACGGCCCTGATCCCGATCGCCTTCTGCCTGGTCGGCATGCTGCCCCTGAAGCTTTTCCCGTACGACAAGGTAAAGGAGCAGCAGCTCTCACATTACAGCCTCATGCGCCGTCGCGGGGAACCCGGCGCGCAGCCCGATCCGCAATAGAAGAACGTCCGTGTCCTAAGCTTAATGGTTTCCTGAGCCGGTGATGATTTGGGAAAACCCCCAGAATCTGCTATAATAGAGGGACACGGAAGAAAATAAGTCGCCGCGTAACAGCAATATGGCGTCTGCCTGCCAGCTCTGTTCCTGCGCGTTTTCCGGGCATGACAGGAGGATCTAGATGTACCAGGTTGATGATTGTGTCGTTTTTGGAACAACAGGGGTCTGCTTGATCTCCGAAATCATCCACGAGGATTTCGGAGATGCTGAAAAGCGCGCCTATTATGTGCTGACGCCTGTCAATGGCAAAGGGCCGACCATCTATGTGCCAACAGATAACTGTGCGGGCAAGTTCCGCCGGCTCATGAGTTTAGAAGACGCACTTGCCCTACTGAACCAGTTGCCCGATCTTGTCTGCAACTGGCCTGCAGATGATACCGAGCGCAGGGAGTTGTTCTCTAATCTGCTCCAATCCGGCGAACCGCTCAATGTCGCCCGGGTTGTCGGCATGCTGACCCTGCACCAGGAACAGCTCGCGGAAGACAGCAAGCGGCTGTCAGCCCAGGACAGCGACCTGCTTAAAACAGCAGAACAGACCCTGTACCCGGAATTGGCCTATGTCCTCGGCACAGACGAGGAGCAGGCTGCCAAGATGGTCCTCGAACGCATCCAGGGCATCTCGGTCAGTTGAGGGGTCTGAAAAAAACAAGTTGGTCTTTGCTCTAATGGGGTGCGGCTCCCAAACCGGTTGGATGACCTTGAATACCGGTGTCGAGGATGATGCTTACCATTTCGCCGTGCTGTTATGGAAAGGCGTCCCAATAAAACCTACTTGTGTAAAATCCTCAGGATTATTCCTGATGATATAGTCGATATATGAAGAAACCATACGGCCTGTTAGCAGATACCCGGCCGCGTTCAAATGTCCGCCCAGGTAAAAATTCCGCTTGAATGCTTTGTCGTAGACAGGCGCGTACCGGGCGAAGTCAAGAACATACGTGAAATCAAATAACGCTGCCAACTCATAAAGCAAAGCGGCGTGCCTGTCTTTCATTGCATTTTTTTCTGCATCGTCATCATGCGGCATCGACATGATGAAAAAGCGCGCTTTGGGCTGCATCGATTTCAGACGCTGGATGATCTTGGCGTAATAGCCGGCAAATGTCAGGGCGTTGTTGTCGCAGTTTTCCAGGTCGACATCCGCAGCAGAACCGATTTCCTGTTTCTGGCCGAAAAGATCATTGGCACCGAGGGCCACGATGTAGGCCTGGCAAAGCTTATCTTCCGCCCAGAAGCCGCGCTGTTCAGCAAAGCTCTCCCAGTATTGCTTCGCGGTCATTCCGCCACGAGAAAAATTGTAAACGTTGGCGCCTGTCGCGCGGGCTATATATTGTCCCCATGCGTAATCAAAATAATCATGATAGCCTTTCACACCGTTTTCAAAAGATTCGAACTCGCCGGATGACAAGCTGTCGCCAATACATCCAATTGTTCGAAAAATGCCGCAAAAACCTCCGTCTGCGAGGATCCGATCTAGAGGTTTCTCGTTTGGTCTGCTGTAAAACTGATTGATATCCATCGATTTACATCTCACATTCTTGTGTTCAGTTTCAGATGTTCCGTCTGGTTAGGCTGGGAATGTTTCAAAGAAAACCGTCTCCGCCAAGGGCTTGCGGTCAAGGTGTTTGGGACCTGGTTTGGCATTGGGATCAGGATAGCCCATAGCCAGCAGGCAGTCAAGCTGGTAATGATCCGGAATATTCAGGATTTCGCGGACCATAAACGGATCGAAGGCGCAGACCCAGCAGCTGCCAACGCCGATATCCCAGGCCTGCAGCATCATGTGGGTCGTTACAATTGCGGTGTCGGCCAGGTTGCTGCAGAAACCGTCCGCTGACCGTTGCCAGCACTTGCGCAAATCTGCACAGACGGCCAGGATGCAAGGCGCCTCAAACGTGTAGGGCGTCGCTTCTGCCAACCGGCTGATCGTATCAGCCTGCTGGACAACAAGGATGCGCTGGGGCTGGCGGTTGCCAGCGGTTGGTGCAATCTGGCCAGCCCTGAGAATAAGCGCAAGGTGCGCTGGTGCTATTGGCGTTTTCCGAAAGCTGCGTACGGAATATCGTGACGTAATCAGTGTGGTGTAGTCCATTTCTCACCCCCGGGTTTGTCACACGGATCGTGGTGCTACGTGACATGGCTTAAAGCGTGCACGAAGCTGTTGCGGCTTATCGGTTCCATTATATGAAATCGAATGGCAGGCTTCAATGAGTCTCAGTCCTGTCGAAAGCCTGTCCGTTCGGTCGGACCAGCCACGGTTTGGATTGCGACATGGTTGGTTTTTCCTGTCGCACTGCTCAACAAATAAACGACCATTATCAGACAAAGCTATGTTAAAATCCAGTATGGTCAGATAAAATGGGAACCAGGCATCTCGATTCTTTCATCTCATACGAACCAACCGCGTGTATCTGGAGACCTTGAACCAGCAGAACAACTCGGAAAGGATTATCGTAAGGATAGGTGTGAACCTAGGAGGATATGAATGTCTGATCAAGCCTGCATCATTTCGAACAGCCAGGTTCAGCGGCACGTGACGCCGATGGATGTCATCGAGATCGTGGAACAGACCTGGAAGTGGTACGGCGAGGGGCAGATCATCATGCCCGCAAAAGTGACGACGGACATGGAACCAGCCGGGATCCCCGGCTGGTTCAATTCGATGCCGTCGTATATCGCGCCGCTTCATGTCGCGGGCATCAAGCTGGTCGGCGGCTATGCCGAAAACCCCAGGCACGGCAAGCCATACATCAAGGCCAACCTCATGCTGACAGACCCCCGAACCGGGGATTTGCGCGCCGTTATGTGCGGGGACTGGATTTCGGATTACCGCACAGGTGCTCAGGCAGCCGTCGCTGCCAAGCACCTGGCCGCCAAAACCGATGTGCTGACCATCATCGGCGCCGGCAACCAGGGATTTTACTGCCTGGATTGCATGCGGCGGATTCTGGATATAAAAGAAGTCAGGGTCTGCGACATCTCCGCTGCAGCCCGGGAACGGTTCGTGGCGCGCTTTGCCGACGCGCCGTTCCGGCTGGTATCTTGCGAGACAAACGAAGCCGGCTGCCGGGGATCGGACATGATCATCACCATCACGACCGCCAATACCGCGCTCGTGAAGGATCCCTGGGTCAAGCCGGGCGCCCTGGTCATGACCATGGGCTCTTTCACCGAAACGTCCGCGGACCTGGTCCTCAACGCAGACAAGCTGATGCTCGACCACGTGGGCCAGGGCCTGCACCGGGGCAATTTAAAGGAGATGGTCGACAAGGGGCTGGTCACCGAAAAGTCGATTTCAGCCGTTTTGACCGATGTCGTATGCGGCAAGGCAGCTGGGCGCGAACACTCGGACCAGCGGATTGTGATCGAGCTTGTCGGCATGGGCTGCCTGGATCTGGCGGTCGCGGCGACCGCTTATGAACGCATCCTGGCCTCCGGCGAGCCGGTCGTCACCGTGGACATGCTAAACGGCTGAACACGGGTTCTGTTTCGCTTAGAGATCGTCGAGCGGATAGATGGGCCGGCGGCAGTTTATATAGCTGACGGACCGGGGGTCCTGGGCGAGCAGTCCCGGGACAGACACATTCAGCACCCGCTTGGCCAGCGGTCCGAACGCCGCCTTGAAATGGTTGGTCGACTTCAGCAGCAGGATATTTTTCCGGGCCGGATCAATGCCATGCGCATGGAAAATTTCGACATCGTAGGGTTGGGTCACCTGCGTGGTTACGATGACCTCGATGTCGTCGACCAGGACAACGGCGCTTTTTTGCAGATCAACCACAATACCGCCGCTCATGGGGCCCCTGTTGCGGTAGCGTCCGTCACTGATCAGCCGGACATAGGCGTCGCATTCGATCGGCTGCCCCAACAAATCTGGATAAATGTGACCGCCGAGAAGCAGTCTGACCGTCTGGCCAACGCCTGCCTGGACACAAGCCGCAACGGATTCCGGGTCGCAGACTAACGCAACCGCGGCATTTTTCATCTTGCGGCTGATCATGGCCCGCAGGATGTGCGTCCCGTCGCCCGGCGAACCGCCGCCGGGGTTATCGGTTAAATCAGCGAGTATCACGGGACCTTCCGCGCTTCGTTCTGCTTCGTCCAGCGCTTCGTCAACCGTCATGTTTTCCGGTTTGAGCCGCTGCCGGTCCTGCCACAGCTTCGCGGCCAGTTCGTCGGCGATCTCGCCGGCGCGTTCAGGGTCCTGGTCGGTCACCGCGACCACGGTCATGCCGAGCTCATGGATGTCCGCGCATAAGAATCCATGGGCGATGGATACCGTCAAAACACCGTCAGCAGCCTCGTACGCGTGCATCTGGTCGACATACGGCCGCAGGATCGCTTCATTCGTCGACAGCGGCGGCAGGATGAGCGGGATGGACTTGCAGACCATGGCCGGACGAATCTCCCCGCGCAAGGTGCGCAGCATGATCTGCGCGACCTCCCGTCCGCGATCCACCATGTCCGCATGCGGATAGTAGTCGTAATTGATCAGGACATCGGCACAACAGCTCATTTTTTGCGTGTTGTTGGCGTGCAGATCCAGCGTGGCCATGATCCACACGCCATCGCCGGCGGCCTGCCGGACCGCTTCCAGCAGATCGCCCTCGCCATCCTCGCTGTTTTCGGTCACCATGGCGCCATGCAAACAGAGTAAAATTCCGTCTATGGGACCGTGGACGCGAATTGCATCGACGAGCTTGCCGCGAATATCCTCAAAAACATCGGCCGCAACCGGACCGGCCGGAATCGCATTGGCGGCGACCACCGGGATCAGGCTGACATCGGGTTGGCCCTCCAGGACATCCAGCATGCCGCCGACCTCCGTGGCGGTACCGGTCAGAATGCTGACCAGATCGTCCCCGACCGCATACAAGCTGCGCCGGTAGGCGGCAAAATCAGTCCGCTGCGATGAAAAAGTGTTGGTCTCATGCTTGAATTCGGCAACGATAATCTGGAACATACCCATTCCTCTCAAAACGGTTAATCCTGTGGCTCTGCTGACCGGCCAGGTTCAGGATGATGCGCAACAATCCCGGCACACAGCTGTGATCTCTAGGTTACGAATCACGAGGCTGGCCGATCACGACACGGATGTCACCCGAATTTCTCCGCTGTCACAATACGCTATGCGATCGCCTGCACTTTCCAACTTCTGCATCCGTTCAAAATATTCTTCTTTTGACGCAAACGGAACATGTTTGTTCGTCATAACATCATGTGCCCGTTTGGCATTGTCAGACATAAGAAGGCTTAACATGATAAGCTGCACTTTAGCACTATCCACACATGCCGTTTGCGGGTTTTTTATTGCATAATCGCTGCCGTGCGCGGTACCTGACGCACCTGGCATATGCGGATGGATAACAGGCATAATCGCTGATAGATCGCCCATATCGGTGCTGCCCGTACCATACACCTGATCTACAACAACGCCATTCTTACCCATCACATATTCCATTGCTTCCCGGGTCATTTCCATCAGCGTATCGTCATTGCAGAGCGGATGATAGCCGGGCCTGTCATTGATCTCAATTTGCGCACCCATGCTAATGGCGGCACCGATTAATGCACGATTGACTTTTTTATTTTCACGTTCAATCGCCGCAAGTGTTTTCCCCCTGACATAGCTTTCCAGCGTAACATCCGATGGAATGGCATTGACAGCGGCTCCGCCTTTGGTGATGATGGGATGCACCCGGATCAAATCTTTCTCTTCAAAGGTTTCTCGAAGCGCGTTGATGGCAGACAGACCCAATGTAGCGGCATAAAGCGCATTAATCCCCTTCGCAGGGCTGGCGCCGGCATGTGCTGCAACCCCTTTGTAACGCACAGCTTTTCTCATGTTACCTACTGCGCCTTTTTTGATTAATGCTTTTTCCTCTGTGGTTGTATGAATCATAAATGCGATGTCCACACCGTCAAAATAACCTCGGTGCAGAAACTCATCCTTACCGCCGAAATAGCGAATAATACCCTGCGTGCGCAAGCTTTCGCGAAAACCAATCTCGATCCCCTCTTCCGCCGGAACGGCACATAGGCGAACAGATCCGCACAGTCCGTCCAGAACACCTTGCTCCCGAAGCGCGGCGGCTATGCCAACAAGCGCCGCACACTGTGCGTGATGTCCACAGCAATGAACAGCATGGGTTTTTGCATCTGCCTCCGGGTGCTCATTGCAAATCAATGAATCCAATTCCCCGAAAACCAACACTTTAGGGCCTGGTATTCCGGTGTCAAGATCGGTATAAAAGCCAGGGATATCCCCTGCCATCGTCAGCGCATACCCCAGATTTTCGAAAATGTCAGCCAAATATTTTGAGGTTTTCCACTCCCTGAATCCGGTTTCGGGGTTTTTCCATAGGTATCGTTCCGTCTCCAAAATCAGTTTGCTGTTTTTTTCGACAGCATCGGTTATTTTTTCGTACATTGAATCCTCCATTTAACTAATATCCTTATAACCCTGTCTCAATGATATTATCATGAAAAGACATCCGTATTTGATATGGCTTAAGGTTTTATGCAGCTGCTCAAGTATGTTCTTCGCTCCATCTGATTTTGCTATCATTGGCAATCGCCTTTCGTCTCAAAACAGAGACGACCTGATCTGTAAATGGATCTGTCAGTATGTAACCCAATGTATGGTTCTTGGACGTGCATTCAATCCCTCTTGTGCTGTGCTTTCAGGCGGAAGACCATACGTTTCCATAAAATCCGGTGGAAGAAATTCCACCGGATTTTGAGGAAAACAAAATGACTAACGAATAAAGATAGGTTTATCCCTATATGTTGCCAATGGTTTCAGCTGGTGTGTACCTCCGCTTATTGTGACGTGGCTACCCGTGTCAATACTGTCTCTGCAATCGATGCTGCTGCTTGTTCAAGACTCTTTCCAGTTCCCGCATATGCCATCCCCGATTTCCCAAGAACATCGATCGTAGAAACGAGTCCAACACAGGTGTTATCCACTGAATGTTTGTTTGTGTAGCCGGACATTTACAGCTGGCGGATCGCTTCCATCGTCTTTTCGACCAGCACCTGCCCGCCTTCCGGTCCGCAATAGCCGCTGACGACAACCGATCCGTATCCTCCGCCGGTCAAGGCAAATTCTGTCGACAAGTATCCCCTGTGGCCGCAGGCCAGCTGGGCGATGATGGTTTGGGCGAAGGGACTCCTGGCCTTGATCTGCATGCCGTAGTCCTGGTACAGCTCAAACGAGTTGGTGATCAGGACAGACGGACCCAGCCGCAAGGCATGCAGCTCCATGTCAACCGCGCGCGACTGCTGCTGATAGCTATATCGCTTGATGGTGGCCGTGGCCTGGAAATAGGGATAGCGGTCTTTGAGCAGCAGCGGAATGCTGTCCGGGCTTTCAGACGCCGTTCCGTTCAGCTCGTATTCCCGATTGAGGTTGTCCCGAAACGCTTTGGCCGCGATGAGCTGCTCGTCTGTGACGGTGCTGATCGGAAGCATGATGTGACGCACGAGATGTTTAACTGTCAGGTCGAACTGGATATCGTCCGGCGTGACCGTCGACAGGATGTACCTGGACTCGCGGACGATGCGTCCCGCCTGATCGTTCATGCCGGCGATGTCGTTCATCGGCGCCTCCATCCGGTATCTGCGCACCAGGTCGCGCATCGTGATGTCGCCGGCCGCGCCGCACAGTGTGACGAGATAAGGGCATTCCGGCCATTGCGCGCGTACGGCGCCCCAGATGTCGGCAGACAGAAAGTGCTTGTTTTCCAGGACCTGGGCCGGACAAGCCAGGTTGATCAGGGCCCCGGTCAGCCGGCCGGCCAGATTGTAGGCGAAAACGTACTCGACCCCGTTGTCGGCATTTCCCTCGACGCGCAAAAAGCGTTCCGTATCGGTGTTGCCATACATCGCGGCCGAACCGTCCTTGTAGCGGACACGCCGGCAATGCGGTACGGCAACACGCCCGACGCGAAAGGCCAGGCCGCCCGGCGCACGGGCTTGCCAGGCCGAGACAACTGCCTCCGCGATCTGGTCGGTCAGGAAATCCAGATAGGCGTCAGGCTTGATCACGTCCGGGTCTTTGCAGTAAAAGCCAATCGACTCACCCAGGTAGCCTTCGCCGATCTCACGAAAATCAGGCGCCGTGTGCGTGTGCGTCGCGGCGAGGATCAGCGAGCGAGCTGGAAATTCCGGCAGGCGTGCCGCCAGCTTCGCGCGCGCCAGAGCCATCATTTTATCGCTGGTCAGAGCCAGGTCGAGCGACACGATGGCGGCGCAAGCTCCTGCATCGTTTTCGACCACCATGGCGACCGCGTGCAGCGGATCATGCACGTCGCCGGTGATCCGTTCATGGAACTGGCCGCAGACGGACACTTTTTCGCCGATTCTACCGATCGGCGTGATATCCGCCTGACCCCAGCCGATCTTGATCGTTGCCATAAAGGACATCCCCTTTCGCGAGCGAACCGTCCAGATTGCCGGAAGATCCGGGTGCTTAACGGGTTTTGGCGTACGTGACGTCAGCAAACAGGCTGTTGATCGCGTCCACGCTCTCATCGACGAGAACCTTGCCGCCTTCCGGACCCACCCAGTTTGACTTGATCAGGGCGCTGTAATGGCCGCCGTCCAGCGCGCGCTGGGTCGGCAGGTAAAACCCGTTTTCCGAACCGTCAGCCAACTGGATCTGGAAGGTCTGCAGTGCGTTGCTGCGACAATGGATCTGGTGGCTGTAATCGATGAACAATTCAAACGGGTTGGTGGCAAAAGCGACATCACCCAGCCGGATAAAATGCGCTTCGATCAGGTGGTTGGGCTCCTTCTCCTGCTGTTCATAGCGGGTAATCAGGTTGCAGACCGCTCCAAACGGCCAGATCTGTTGGAACGCGTAGGGCTGCTTGGCACGCTCTTCGGCACTCATGGTCTGGATGCTTTTTTCAAGCTCGTATTCCTCTTTGGTCACCATAAGTCGCGGCAAGCTAAGTGTTTTTACATCATGGGCGAAAACAACCTGTTCCTGGGCCGGCGAAGCGGTAGCCAGGCCTTCATCGACCGCGGCCATGATGCGCCGGCAGATGATGCCCTTGTCGTCGGTGCCGATC